>JBEKPM010000008.1:0-40767 GCA_049520735.1 Bathyarchaeia archaeon
TGAATTTTTCTGAGGCGCTGATCTCTCCCAGTTTTTTGTTTTCGTCTTCGAAGAAGCCGACTCCGTCTTGATGGAAGAATTTGACGCCGTTCCACTCCGCTGGCAGATGGGACGCGGTTATGTACGCGGTTGCATTGTTTTTCATTTTCCAGTTTGCAAAGACGCAGAGGCTCGCAGGACAGGTTCCGACCAAATTCGCGTTTGACCCGGTTTTTTTTAATCCTGAAACGAACGCCTCTTCAAGTTGAGCTCCATGCTCTCTGAAGTCTCGTCCAATGGTGAAGGTGCCGGGGCACAAGGTTCCGGCTGCTTCACCTATTCGGGTCATAATCTCTTCCGTCAAATCTTTACCGTAAATTCCTCGTATGTCGTAAGCTCTAAAAATACTCATACTCATTTTCCGTCACACCGCTTCCCTTTATAGCAAATTGCTGAAGCCACTCTTCGGCTCCTAAAGAAATGAGACCAAGTGGCTTCGCCATAAGTCTGCTTAATAATTTGTCATAACTGGTTTTCTCACTTTCTTTTGTTGTAAGAAAATTTTGGTCCAAAACTTATTCACCAATACTTTTTTCGGAGCCTTTCCTTTGGGCTGTACCTAAAGGTAGGCGTCCGTTGCGTATCTTTGCATCATCCGATGGGTATTAAAATAATATGCGACTTTGCCTATGGAGTTTTTCATCATACCTATCCAGTCATCACGTTGCTGATAGAATTTTGGAATTATGAGGAATTCCAGTTTGTTGTAGAGGTCAGAGATTTCTCTTTTCCTTCTTTCTTGTTCATCGGATACTTGATCGGGAAATGGACCGATAGCCCAGCCTGTTAGGCCTTCAACGCAACCTTCTATCCACCACCCATCTAAGACGCTAAAATTTACGACGCCATTGTGTGCTGCTTTCATCCCACTTGTTCCAGAGGCCTCATACGGCGGCATGGGCGTGTTCAGCCAAACGTCAACTCCGGAGGTCAGTTTTCCAGCCATTTCCATGTTGTAATTTTCAAGATAGACGATTTCGATTTCGCCTTTCAACTGGTTTTTAAAGGCGTAAATTTCTTTGATGAGGCTCTTTCCCAATTCGTCCTTTGGATGTGCTTTTCCAGCGAAAATAAGTTGAATCTTGCCCTGGCTCTTGACTTCTTTAAGTTTTTCCAGATCTGAAAAAATCATTGTTGCTCGCTTATACTCTGTGGCTCTTCTGGCAAAGCCTAATGTTAATGCGTCGATATCCATCTGGAGCCCTGAACTATTTTGAACAAAGTCAAGTAAATCTTGCTTCGCTTTCACGTGAGCTTCCCACAACTCTTCATCGGGGACGGTATCAACCCTTACCAAGAGTTCAGGTTCATTGGCCCATCGGCGGATATGCTTGTCGAATAGTTTCCTGAAGTGTGTGCATGTCCAGGTGTAGGAATGGACGCCGTTGATTATTTCCTGTATATGATATCCCGGAAAAAGTTTCCTCGAGTATTCCATGTGTTCTTCTGTCACACCATTAGTGTACTTGCTCAGGTTTAGAGCCAGAAGAGTCATGTTCAATCTGTCAGATCCGCCATACTCTTTCAAGGTTTCCTCAGGCACTTCACTTTCAAGAACTTCCGAAATCATGTCATAGGAGAATTTATCAAATGCAGCGGCAACGGGCGTATGAGTAGTGAAGACACACCGATTTTTTACTTTGTCAGCGTTCAAATCATTGTTCTTTAACAGTTCAAGAGTAAGTAGACTGCTATGACCTTCGTTCATGTGGTATTTCTTCACATTGATTTTTAATGCCTCAAGGATGCGTAACCCACCTATTCCCAAAACTATTTCTTGCTTTAATCTGTATTTTTCGTCGCCTCCGTAGAGAAAATCCGTGATTTCCCTATCCTCTTGGGTGTTTCCTTCAACATCAGTTGTAAGGAATAGTACTGGAATGGTTCCGCCCGTTAGGCTCTCTTGCTCGTAGACCCAGACGCCAATTTTGACATCGCGTCCAGCAATCTTGACGCTTGCAGTTTCTGGTAGCAGTTTCATGAACTTCGAGGGGTCCCATTCTTCAGGATATTCCATTTGCCAGCCATCATGCGTAAGTTTCTGTTTTAGATAGCCTTTTTTGCTTACTAAAGTTAATGCAACTAAGGGGATTCTTAGGTCTGCACTTGATCTAATTACGTCCCCAGCAAGAACTCCTAGTCCCCCGCTGTAGGTTGGCATATCTGTGTTTATGCCGATTTCCATGGAAAAATAAGCAATTTTGGCGCCTTCAATGAAGCTGCTCATGCAGTACTCGCTGTCAAAATAATATTGCTTAGACAAAAAATTCACCGTAAACTGAGTCTTAGACGGGTCTAAAGGCATTCCGCAAACAGGATCTTTGGTCGACATATAAACAAAAGCCTCACTATGATGGAGTGCCGCTTTCACCAATAATTAGTTTTCGTTCAGCCAAAAATGCGTTTTCGAACGATTTATTAATTGAGTTCAGCTGAGAACACCGTGTGAAAAAAGTCTTCTACTAGAGATCTCGTCTTGTCTTTTGAAAACTGCTGCTTTTAATAGAAAATATTCTAAGGGGAGCGACTGAATAATCTCGCTGAACAAGTTGTATTCTGCTAATTCGTCAACAGCCTTGTAGAAACAAGACTTTTTGAGTCCTCTTCATTTGGCGCTTCTCTTGCCGTTTTTTCCTCTGGAAATAATCAACGCATGCCAGAGATAGCAGTAATGTGCCTCCTGGCTTTTTGCTCTACAGGTTTCAATAAAAAAACATGTTTTCCATGCCCACAACATCGATTGTTCGCCTGCCTTTGGTGATGGCACACCAGAAACTCGTCTTAGACACGGATTTCTCCGTTGGGGTTTGGGTGAGTTGTTGCTGTACCTTTGGCGCCGATTAATGTCTTGCCCGATGAAATGATAACTCAAGCGGTACGTTAAAAAATTGGTGCATACTTAAGTGTAATTCAAAGATTAACTTATGGAGAATGGTGATTTCAAGTGACTATTATCAGGTTTCTTTTGAGAGCTTCTCCACTAATTCAGCTCCTTCCTTAGTAAGCTCGTATTGACGGTACACGTTGTGATTCGTCTCTTTGGTTTGTCCTTTCACTAAGTGTGCTCTTTCGAGCACGTTCAAGTCTGCCACATTTTTGTTCAAATTGCCCTGTTCAGTTCCTTCAGACGAAACCAGTATATCAAATGGCTGAACTTTTGCCACCCTGAGCAGAAGAGATTTGTAACGGTTTATCCCTTCCTCAAACGCTATTTCTTTACGTATGTTATCTTCTACAGCTACCTTACTCAACATAATCTTAAGTTCTGAGGACATACAAACACCGACCCTAAACCATTCATTAAAACAAACTAACAAATCTTGTACCAATCGCAGATTTTAACTTACTGCTCAAGCTTGAAAGAGTTTTTAGTTCTTCTAAAGTGTTGCTGTCCCAAACGTGGGCCGAGAGATTGCAGATAGTTTTATGCCTTCGGCTCCAACGTAAATCTAGGATAAGTACCAGCTACAAAAACGCGTAAGAATCAGCTTTATTGGTTTTCATTCCGAATGACTTTCAAACAGTTCAAGATGTTTTAGCCAAAGTTGGCCTTATCAAAGAAATTAGAGTCCAGCATTTGATTATCACATTTGTGCGTTTTTGACTTAGTTCCTCAAACTCATATTGTCTAAATCGTTGGCTTTAGCGGAGGATTCTCGTTTCGGACTAGTGTTCTTGGTATCCGTCTTTCACAAGTTCAACCGACACTGAGTCGTCGTGGCTAGTTTTCTGTTCCTGGCGTCTTCTTTTTTCTGGTTTTTGTTCTCTTCCCTGCATGAAACCGTTTTCAGAAGCAGTTATTTCGTCTTCATCAAGCATTTCTTCTCTCTGTTCATCATCATAAATATCTTCATTGTCTCTTTCCTCTTCTTGCTTATCGACATCGTCAGTGTCAACATGCTTCATTCTTCTTTTCTCACTCATCAAAACACCTAATAGAAATGTGTTTGCCGAAACTTATAATGTTAATGAGAACCTTTTTGATTCCCATTTCAAATTGACAGAATAGAGCTCGCCCAAAAAGTGGGCCGTATCCAATTGAGTCTTAGCTCTATTCAATGAACTCAGAGTCAATTAACATTCAGCTTAAGTTTGGTTTTTTCCACGTGGGTCTCTGTAAGAAGAGACGGTTTTTTTTACTCAGATTTCGATTTAGTGTATAAAGGAGCGTCCTTTAGTGTTGATAGCAGTTCCTGAATTTGGAAGTCGGATAGGGCACATTCTTTTATGTCTTTCAAGAAAGGTATTTTGTCAGATGCGTTTTTGAGTTCATGCAGTCTTTCCCATTCGACTTTGATGTTTTCGGAAGCGCTATGCTCATCTATGCTACTGTACCAGGTTCCTTTCTCCATATCTTCAGGCCCTTTAACGACAGTGAATGGACCCAGAAGAGTTTTTGTTTCATCATTAAGCAAAAAAATGACTGTGTTCATTTCTAATTCGCTGTATACTTTAACTTGTTTGCCTGAGCAACTAAAACGTTTATTTCTCATACACTCAGTCATCGAAGCATTATTACAAAGAAAAACATAGCCTATTTGCATGAATAACAAATACTGGTTTCTTCCCTAAAAACTCACCTGCCTTGAGATGCACACAACCTCAGGTAATATGGTTGTGGGTTAAAAGATAGATGTATACATCCAGTTTGCTAAACACGCGTTCCACCGTTACTCACTTCTTTGGATAAGGAATAAGTGTCAAAGTTTCCTCTTCAGGTTTGTCGCAATGCACCAATTTCTGCCCCGCATTAAAATTGGTCGATCAAAGAAGTTATCTATTTTTTCTGCTTTCTCTTTCTCATACGTTTGTCAACTATGTCTACTTGTTCAGTAGGAAAGTAATATGGAACGGTGTTGTAGGAGCTTGGAGAATTTTGTTTTTGTTTTCTTTTCAATTTTCTTTCGGTTCGCCTCTTCTCTGCATATTCGTGGATTTTCACCTTTCTTGCTTTTGAAATCAATTGATTCAGTTTTTCCATGAGTTTCTCAGCGTTTTCTTTGCGTTCAAACGGAATGACGACATTTCGATGATATGAGAGGCTTAACTTGATCTTGCCGGTTTCGTCCAAGTCTACCGCGTCTACTTCATTTAGGCGAATATGTAGAGGAACGAAAATGCCAAGAACGCTACCGATTGTCTCTTTAAGAACAGGCTTGTTTTCGAGTGCTTCTTCAAGGTCATTTTTGAAACTTCCTTTCAAGTCAATTTTGAGTAGATCATCGTATAGCGTTATTGTAAAATGAGGATTCTCAACTTCCAAAACTATAGCGGCTCTAGGCATTTCTATCCTTCCTATACTAACAGAAGAACATTGAACATTTTATACTTAGTGCGGGGCTCCTTTATCTAAAGTTACAACTCTTTGTCCTTACCAATTAGCATGAATTTTTCTGTAGGGACCTCAACGGAAAATGAACCCTCTGAGAGTTTTAGAGATATTTCACGCAAGTTCCTGGCATTTTTGGAAACAAAATTCAAAATTCTAACTCGATGCTAATGCGCAAGGACTAAATAATATGCCGTGCAAACAAATATCGTGAAAACGCTTAAAGATTTTCTAGATATTGTGGTATATACACCGTTTTACATTGTTAAAGCTATTTGGATTCAGCTTTCAGTATTAGCGTCAATGTTTGTTTTGGGAGCCTTGATTTTCATGCACTATCAAGGTCTCGATCCTTTGACGGCTCTCCTTGGAGCAGTCTCAACGATTACGACAATTGGAATCTATTCGCCGAACATTGTTATAATGCCTGTTCTTGAAAAGGTACTTCTAATAGTAGGCATAATAGTAAGCGTAGGATCAGCAGCTTCTCTTCTTCAAGCAACCTTTACTGCTGCAATGAAAAGAGAACTACTCACCCAATCTCTCTCAACAAGGAAGATAAACAGAATGAAGAATCATGTAATCGTAGCAGGTTATAAATTCCTAGGCAAATACGTTGCTGAAGGCTTAAAGTCTTTAGGTTCCGATTTTGTGGTCATAGCAAAGGATAATGAACAACTGGAAACCCTCAGAAAAGAAGGCGTGGAAGCAGTGGGCGGACCAACTACACACATCTACGAAACCCTGAAAAAAGCCGGCGTAGAGAGAGCGTCCCATTTAATATCAACTTTCGATGATGATGGAGACAATATGCTTACCATCTTAACCGCAAAAAAGCTTAACAAAAACATTCATGCAGTATCAATAATCAACGATAAAGAACTAGTTGAAAGCGCCAAAGCTGCTGGATCAGATACCGTGGCACCAATCTATGACATGATAGGACAAATGCTTGCGTCTTCGACAATTTCGAATGAAGTAGCAGGCATAGTTTTGTCTGAAAAACTAAAATCTAAATATGTTGTTGGATTCGAAATAAATTCTCAAGGTCTAAAATACGGGGACATTGATAGAGGCGACCCGATATTGTTGGTTTACCGAGATGGTGAAATAATTCACAACTTGACCGCAGACTTTGGGCTCCAAAAAGGAGACTTTGTCTACATACTTGCCGATAACCAGTCTGCGGCGTCCTTCAAAAATAGATTAGAATCATTATCCTCAAAAAAATAAGAATTCAAAACAATAATCAATATCTTACGTGTGACGGAATTTGTTTACCATTCTATCTGAGTCTTTTATTGTTGAACCCGGTGCAATAAGTTAATCTAACAGAGAAATGGTATTTTATTTTGAGCCATTGCAAGGAGGTTAAAATTATGGTTTTTGCAAGAGTAGCGTCTTGGAAGTTTAAACCTGACCAAAGAAAAAGAGGTTTTGATATGTTGGAAAATTCGGTTGCTGAACTTGTCCGTAGAACGGGAGGTTTCAGGGGAAGTCTTATTTTGCTTTCGCGTGATGATGCGAATCTGGGCATCATAATAACTCTCTGGAACAGCGAAGAATCGGAAAAGGTTTATGCTGATGGAGTTTTCAGAATAACTACCCAAAACCTTGAACCTTTCGTTACGGGTCCACCAAAAGTCACTCATCACACGGTGTACTCGACTGAACTCAATCAATAAATCGCTCAAGAGTAGTTTGACTTTTAGAAATCTTTTAAGCATTCCCGGCTAATTATTTCGTCGTGTTTCAAGATGGTAGATCTTGTCCCCTTAGCATTGATCATAAGTGCTCTTATTATTGTAATAGGTTTCCTTGGCAACTACCTCTTTGAAAAGAAAGGCATACCTGACATGCTGTTCCTCATAGCCTTAGGAATGATTGTTGGTCCAGTACTGCACATATTTGACACCAACACAATTCAGGGATTTGCTCCTTTTATTTCAGCATTGGCGCTTGTTTTCATTTTATTCGATGGCGGCATGGGATTAGGCATTAGACAAGTGCTTTCTCATAGTCCCAGGGCAGTCTTGCTTGCACTGTTGGGTTTCCTTTTCAGTGTCTTTGTCGTAGCGCTTTTCATGATTTTGCTTTTTGGAATGCCTCTTTCTTATGGTCTACTTTTCGGGAGCATTTTTGGCGGAAGCAGCTCAATCGTTGTGATCTCGTTGGCTTCTAAAATCAAAATTAGCGAAAGAGGCTCAACAACACTAATACTCGAATCAGCAACAACTGACATTCTGTGCATTGTAGTCTCTCTCGCTATAATCGGAGCCATAATGACGGGACACACAGATTTCGCGTCAATCGGTGTCGGAATCTCGGGCAAGTTCCTGATCGGTGCAGGAATTGGCGTAGCATTGGGAATTTTGGGACTCTTTATTTTGAGAAGGGTTTCGTATTTGCCTTTTTCTTACATGCTAGCATTGGCCATTGCGCTTTTCGCCTACGCAATCTCAGAAACTGTAGGGGGGAGCGGGGCATTGAGTGCGTTACTTTTTGGTCTGATGCTAGGTAATGAGACTGCAATTTTCAAGCTTCTCCGGAGAAAGACAACGACTAACTTGGCAGTGGATGATGGGCTGAAGCGTTTTAAATCTGAAATTGCGTTTTTCATAAGGACTTTCTTTTTCGTGTTTCTCGGGATAATTGTAACTATATCTAACGTGAATTTCATCTTTTTGGGAATTGCCCTATCGATTCTTCTATTAATTGTCAGGTACGGTGCGGTTTATTTGACGACTTTAAAGAGTGAACTAAAAAATGAGAGACCCATTTTGACTTTTGTGCTTACACGTGGATTAGCTGCTGCAGTTCTAGCAACTTTGCCTGCTCAGTATGGCTTGTCCTATGCGCCTTTGTTCATTAACTTTGCAGTTGTAATTATCATGTCAACAGCAGTTATAGCAACAGTCGGCGTTATCGCGCTTTCTCGAAAGAAAAACAGGTAAATTAAAGAATACAAAAAGCATTTTTTTGAAGCCGAGATAACCAAAGGAAGAATTTTACTTTGGTGGTTGAATAAACTTTTTTAGCTCAGTGATTGGCTTGTTAAGGCTTATTATATCAGCTACAACTGCTACAGCCTCAACTGAAAGTGAAATATCTACGCGTCCCATGAACGGTTTCTTGTAGCCTAGAATCTCGATTGCCTCTTCTGATAATTCTATATGCAAAGTGGTCGTCTTCCAACTTGTAGGGTCTATTTCGATGTCAAAGACTGTTCCCACTATCTTTGCTCCAGCTCCGACAACCTTTTTACCGTTCAACTCTGAGGGGCGCATAGTTATCGCGTATCTATCTTTTTACATTTAAAGCTTTCCAGAACAACCCATTAGGAAAAAAGTTTAAACGTGTTTTAAGGGGACGTTTAATTCGTTCATAGGTTATTTATCTTTTCGAGGAAAAACATCTGACATTCCATAATATTGAAAGATTTTCCCCAATCGCTTGGAAACATTAAAAAGAAGTGGTGTTATGAATTTTGTTTATTCTGTTAATATACCATCTATTCGGTTAGTTGAAGAGAAGGCTTGTCAGTGAAATCCGAAGAGTCAAAAAACCCATCTGAACAAGAAACTGCGTTTTCAATCTACGTTAAGACTGGATTATCTACAGAAGAAGTAGCCAGAAAACTACAGCTGTATGGTCCTAACGAAATTCCTGAAAAGAAAGCGAGTCCTTTTCGCAAGTTTTTAGGCTATTTCTGGGGGCCCATTCCCTGGATGATAGAAATTGCCTCAGTACTATCAATAATCATACAGCACTATGACGATTTTGCGATTATATTCACGTTGCTAATTGTGAACGCAGTAGTAGGATTTTGGCAAGAACGGAAAGCCGACAACGCCATAGAATTGTTAAAAAAGCGACTTGCCCCTAAAGCCCGAGTGTTAAGAGACGGGACATGGCATGAAATACCTTCAAAGGAACTCGTCCCGGGAGACATCGTACGGGTCCGCTTGGGCGACATTGTCCCCGCTGATGTTAAACTTATGAAAGGTGCCTACTTGCTCGCGGACGAATCCGCATTAACCGGGGAATCCCTGCCAGTAGAGAAACACGTTTCTGACATTGCCTATGCAGGAGCAATCGTTAGGCAAGGCGAAATGGACGCTTACGTCGTAGCAACAGGAATAAGCAGCTTCTTTGGCAAAACCGCCAAACTTGTGTCCGAAGCCAGAACCGTAAGCCACTTCCAAAAAGCAGTCATAAGAATAGGAAACTACCTGATTATCCTCGCGGCAATAATGGTTTCTGCAGTGGTCATTGCAGCTCTCTTTCGACATGCCAACCCATTAGCTATACTGCAGTTTGCTCTGATTTTGGTTGTAGCCTCAATACCTGTAGCATTGCCAGCTGTTTTGACAGTCACCATGGCAATTGGAGCAATCGCCCTCGCCAAAAAAGAAGCGATCGTGAG
The DNA here is from genome assembly GCA_049520735.1 of Bathyarchaeia archaeon. Classification (GTDB taxonomy): domain Archaea; phylum Thermoproteota; class Bathyarchaeia; order Bathyarchaeales; family Bathycorpusculaceae; genus Bathycorpusculum. The sequence goes on from JBEKPM010000008.1 coordinate 9,795, forward strand.
CAAGCTGGTTTCAATTGAAGAAATGGCTGGAGTTGACGTGTTATGCTCAGACAAAACAGGCACAATAACGAAGAATGAACTTACCATTGCAGAAGCAAAAGCCTTAGGCAAATTCGAAATCGACGACGCCCTCTTGTATGGAACATTAGCTTCCAGGGAAGAAAATCATGATCCCATAGATGATGCTGTCATCACCAAAGCCAAGTCGATCAAAGCCGTAGCCGATGCTCTTGGTCAATACAGCGTAGTTGATTTTAAGCCATTTGACCCTGTTTTGAAGAAGACTGAAGCCACGGTGGAGAGCGGCGATGGTGAACGCTTCAGAGTTGCCAAGGGAGCGCCGCAGGTTGTTTTGTCTCTTGTTTCAAACAAGACAGAAATCGAAGATAGAGTTAACGAAATTGTAAACACTTTTGCAATCAAGGGTCATCGAGCGTTAGGAGTAATTAAGGGAGACGAAGAAGGCAACTGGCAATTTGTTGGTCTTCTTGCAATTTACGACCCGCCCCGAGAAGACTCTGCTGAAACAATAAAAACAGCCCAGAAGATGGGTATAAACGTCAAGATGGTTACTGGCGACCACATTGCAATAGCTAAGCAGATTGCTCAAGAAGTCAATCTGGGCACAAACATAATACCCGCATCCGCCTTCATAGACAAGCCAGACAGCGAAGCCAAAGGCATTATTGAGAATGCAGATGGTTTTGCCCAAGTTTTTCCTGAGCATAAGTATCGCATTGTTGAGTTACTCCAAGAAAAAGGGCACATTGTCGGCATGACCGGCGATGGAGTTAATGATGCTCCTGCATTAAAGAAGGCGGATGCGGGCGTTGCTGTTGACGGAGCGACTGACGCGGCTAAATCCGCAGCTGACGTGGTATTAACGAAGCCGGGGCTTTCCGTCATCATTGACGCGATAAAAGAGAGTCGCAAGATTTTCGAACGCATGACCAATTACGCCGTCTACCGCATCGCCGAGACTACTCGAGTGTTAATTTTCTTGTCGCTTGCAATTCTTGCCTTCAACTTCTATCCCTTAACGGCAGTTATGCTAGTTATTCTCGCATTGCTCAATGACATTCCAATCATGACCATTGCTTACGATAATGTGCGGGTGCAAGAAAAACCCGTTCGCTGGAACATGCGTGGCGTATTGATTGTGGCGTCTCTGCTTGGCACAACAGGTGTCGTTTCAAGCTTCGGGCTCTTCATAATTGGCTTAAACGTATTCCACTTAAGCTTTAGTACGCTGCAGACGCTGATTTTCCTTAAAATGGCTGTTGCTGGGCACCTCACGATTTATTTGGCGCGCACTGGAGTAAACCACTTCTGGAAACGCCCACTCCCAGTCAGTATTCTCTTTCTAGCCACAGAAGTAACTCAAGTTGTTGGCACGTTATTCGCTGTGTACGGTGTATTTATGAATCCGATTGGTTGGGGATTCGCTGCCTTTGTCTGGGGTTATGCATTACTCAGTTTTCTGATAACCGACCAGCTAAAGATTCACTTCTTTAGATTAATGGGGCACGAAGAAGCAATATCTAACATGCAACAACCTTCCGTTGCTTCATCCATGTTTTCTCATATCATATTATCCCTTTCCAAAAATTTCAAAAAGTCTTCCCGTGCCAAAAATGAAAACAGCTGAATGGCTCTGTCTCTAATCGAATCTGAACAAGGATTATATTGCTAAGTTGGGCGCCTTCCTGCATTCCGAGACGTCTTGAAGTAAACTAACTAAGAAAATTGGAAACACTTCACCTAGATAAAAATGGCTGAAAATGGTTTTAAGTCCGCTTCTTAGATTAGGGTCGCTTTTCGAGACACGGAATCCAAATGGAAATCAGGGACAGGTAGAAGAGCAAAGTGAGAATAATTACCATTTTTAACCAATTTCGGAGCAATCATGCGCTCTCTATAAATAGGCAGCTATGAATATTCTTGGAAGATAATCGTTCAACGCCTTGTTTTCTACTGACTCAAAATCTACGCAGCATTGCTTAGAAGCAAGCCTAAGGGCTTGAGAACTTGCCTAACGACCTTTTGGCGATGAAAGAAAAATACTTAAGCCCAAACAACACATTCATCCGAATAACACGACATAGGAAGCAAAACACATGACAAGAAGAGCCAAAATAATTCTACTCAAAGACGTATTAACCCTAATCAAAACAAAAAAGCACGTATCAATCACAGAAATCATATCTGAAACTAATATTAGCAGTACAATAGCCTATGAAATTATTGAAATACTCACACAAACAGGGTTGATAGACACAGAAAGAATCAAACAAAACCGACCAGTATACAAGATAAACCAGAACGGAAAAAAAGCACTCCGAGCAATAAAAAGATTTGAAACCATAATGACCCCTATAGGAATAGCTTACTTAGGAGATAATCCTGCTAGAAAAAAGAATTCTGATATGAAATGAAAAACTATCGAAGTTAGCAATAGAACAAAAAGTTACTTTCCATGAATCCTTTAAATTATTGCTGGTAACACACATTGCTGTTTTTAAAATGCGCGCCCTCGAGGGACAAAATAAGAAATTTGTACGATTTTTGACATTTCGGAACAGGGCCGTGTGCTTATTTTCTTTTTCAGGAGTGTGGTAAGCTGTTTTCTTCGACGCTTCCTGAAAGTTTAACCTCTTCCAGTTTTGACCTGATCTCTATGTTGTAGACTCGCCCGATGTCTTCTCGCGTGATTATTCCTATGAGCTTCGTTCTGTCCTCTTGCTTAATAACTGGTAGGCGTCCGATTTGGTTACTCGTCATCTTTTCAAAAGCTGTATACAGACTTTCATCAGGAGTCGTTGTGACCAATTCTTTCGTCATTAAATTGCCTACCTTGGTCGTAGCTCTCTGGTCTGGATGAATCTGAAGAACATCCGTAAGTGTGACCATGCCCACGAGTCTGCCGTTATCATCCAAGACTGGCATACCTTTTATTCCGTTCTTTGCCATTATGTCAGCGACCTCTGAAAGCATTGAGTTGGGAGTAGTTGTGATGACCTTTTTGGTCATTGCGTCTTTGACAAAGAGCTTCTGCAGTAAGGGAATGGAGTATTCACTTCTGTGGGCTGGCGACTCATCCCTTGATTGAACCTGGCTTCTATAGATTGTATTCTTTCCTGTTATTACGTAGGCAATTGTAACGGCTATCATTGAAGGAACCAGCAGGGTCAATCCTCCCGTCATTTCGCTAACCATGAGTATGACGGCAACAGGTACCTTGCCCACGCCACCGAAAAATGCTACCATCCCTACCACGACAAATGCGGCGAGGGCAGGACCGAAATTTGGCGAAACCCCGTTTAGGGCTATCCAGAGGGTTGCTCCTAGTAGGCCGCCTATCATCAGTGCTGGTGCGAAGACTCCTCCGCTCCCTCCTGAACCTATTGAGAGAGACGTTGCAACTATTTTGGCTACGATGATTATCGGAATCAAGATTATAGGGAGTAAGACAAAGTTGCCGCTCATCGCTATCTGTAGCCAACCATAGCCCGTGCCGAGCACTTGTGGGAGAAACATTCCAATAATACCAACTAAAAATCCGCCCAGAGCGGGTTTCAAGAAGTTTGGAATCCCTAAACGCTGAAAGAATGCCCGTGTGCCGTAGAACCCTTTGACGTACACGATGCCCACTAAACCGCAGACTATGCCCAAGACAGCGTAAAAGGGCAGAACAAGCGGGTCGTTGAAAGCACTCTGATTCAAGTATCCAAATATGGGCGTCCATCCGGCATATGACGCGAATATACTGTAGCCCACGGTCGAAGCTATGAAACCCGGTAGCAACGTCTCCACTTCAAAGTCTCCAATGTAAAGAATCTCAGCGCTCATTATTGCTCCTCCAAACGGCGCTTTGAAAATGGAGCCTATTCCTGCACCGATGCCGACTGCAACTGCGATTCTTCTATCGTGTAAACTGAGATGAAGTCTTTTACTCAGGAAGGAACCGAAGCCTGCCCCTATCTGCGCTGTCGGGCCCTCTCTGCCTGCGCTTCCGCCAGAGCCAATAGTTATTGCTGAGGCCACAAGCTTAACCAAAGGTATCCTGGAACGGATCTCACCTTTTTTATTATGAAAAGCATCTATTGCTGCGTCAGTTCCATGGCCCTCAGCCTCTGGTGCTAACCCGTACACGAGTATACCGCTCAAAAGTCCTCCAACTGTGGTTATCAGTGGGATCAAGTAAAGATGGGACGAGAATACTCCCAAACTTCCGCCTTCTCCGGCTGGCGTTGGAGCAAAAAAACCGCCAATATCGCCGAGCAGGATCGTGCTTGCGAGTCTAATTGCTTCATAGAAAACAATACTTCCTACTCCGCTGATCACGCCTATCAAAAGAGCGATCGGAACCCATTTTCTAAGATAACCAAACTCGTGAGAAGCTCTGGGAGACTTCACTTTTTCTTGTCCTTCGAATACCCAGTCCACATCGCTGTCAGATATAAACGGCACTCAAGGAAATATCTAAATTGGATAAATAATTAGGATTGATCGACTATTTTTCGTGCGCGCATCGGCCAAGCGTTGCTTGTTCATCATGCTTCAGTGTTGAGGCACACAACGAATTTTCTTTAAAAGAGTAGAAGTCAATAATACTCGAGGGTATTTGCACTAGACCGCGCTTTTTCCATAATTTCTTTAACGACCTCGAGCTTTAATCCGGTCTTTCTTGCAAGCTCCGACTGATCTTCAGCAAGCAGTTGCCTAATTAGCACCAATCCACAATCAACCAGCCTCAACCTATCTTCACTACTCAGACCTCTAAGGCAACTCAACGGGTGCAACCTCTTTTGCTCAATCATACTTTCTAACCCTTCATTGACAGGGTAATTCCACCCGACTTGCAATATACCTCTACACAGACCATACTTTATCGCATGTTCCGAATACCTAGTGTTGGTAACAATCATGGCTTTATCAATTTTTAAATCAGTTCGACCCAACTGGAAACTTTCAGAAACATCTTCCAGCACTGCACGAGCTATGCGACTCTCATCCAACCCTGTAAGAGCGTGATAACTCAAATGATGCTTCGCCTCCACAAAATAGGTTACTCCATCCTTTCGTGCAATAGCATCAACTTCATGTTCCACACAACGTCCCTTCAAAATCTGATTTGGGCTAACTTCGAACCCCTGATGCGCTAACAAAACCCGAATAAACACCTCGAACTCAGGCTTAGAACCCATCAAACTCAACCCTTTTCGCAAATCAAACAGATACCTCACACCAGGCTTATCCTTACGCATAAACCTGAAAATCAGCTGAAGCACCTTAGCTGTCGGCATACCCTCATAAACTCTGATTTCAACTTTCTGTGCGACTTCGAGCGCAAGTTGACGACTTGCACCCATACGAAGACAAGTCCTAACAACCTTCTCTTTGTCAAACAACTGTTTGGAACCATCAACCTTAATCACAAAAACGCCCAAGAGTCCCATCACCAAATAAAGTTAAACAGACTATACTCAGACATATTTTAATTAATTATGCCCTATCTTCTCTTAGGATATCATAGAAAAAATGGTTCGTGCTATCTTTTCCTAAAAAATAAGGTTTCGTACCAATTTCCAGACTGATGGTATGGGAAGTGTTAAGGGCAGGCGGCGCTCACGCCATACTATGAGCGCTGTTGTTTGTGGGTTGGATGTGCATAAGGATAGTACTTATGCGACTATCTTGAATCCTGAAGGAAAAATAATCAACCAAACGAGAATGATCAATGAAAAAGTGCTGCCGTACCTTTCGCATTTTAGAGTCGGTAAGGTCGCGATGGAAGCTTCCACCTCGGTAGCGTCGCTTTATAGACAGCTGGTAAGCGAGGGATTTGATGTTGTGGTTTCTCATCCTAAGAAGACGCGTTACATTGCGGAGGCTAGGATTAAAAGCGACAGGGTTGATTCAAAGGTTATTGCTGAATTGGCGAGGTTGGATGCGTTGCCGCTTGCGTACGTGCCAAGCAAAGAAACGTCGGATTTGCGAGAGAAAGGGAGGCGAAGGGCTTTCTTGGTCCGAGAACGTGTCAAGCTTAGAGTGAAGATTAAGAGTTTTCTAACGTATGAAGGAATCAAGTGACCTGTTGATCATGGCTTGTTTTCGCGGAAGGGTGTGGAGTGGCTTAGCTCTTTGAAGTTTGAATCCATTAATTCTTATCTTAGAATTATGGACATTTTTGATGAAGAGATTAGGCTGCTTTCTAGGCAGCTTGAGGGTTTGGCCAGGGAAGATGAGGATGTTAAACTTTTGATGACTATTCCTGGAATTGGTTATTATTCGGCTTTACTGGTGAAGAGCGAGATTGGTGACGTTAACTGTTTTCCGTTTGGGGAGAGGCTTTGCGGTTACGCTGGTCTTGTGCCGTCTACGCATGCGTCTGGCGGCGTGGTTAGGCACGGCGGGATCACTAAGGAGGGCAGTCGTTGGTTGCGTTGGGTAATGGTGGAGGCTGCTCAGACGCATGTTCACAAGTACGATACTTCCATTACGAGGGCGTATCAGGGAATAGCTGAGAGAAGGGGTAGGAGAGCTGCTACGGTAGCTGCAGCTCGTAAGCTGTTGTTGTGCTGTTATTCGGTGTTGAAGAATAAGCACCCGTATTATGATCAGGCCTGAACTTTCCTCGTTTTTCACACTGTCCCCTTTGGTGGACGTCAGACTGATTGAGGAAGCCTGGATGCGTAGCCATATTGCCTCTTTAGTGTGGGCGAATAGGTGTATGCCTCAATCGACTGAGAGTGAAAAGAAGGAATTTAGAGGAAGCGAGAAAACATGAAAAAGAAAGGTAAATAAAGGACTTCACATAGGTGTGAAAACTCAAATCGAGCTAAGAAAATTGCTTCAATGTGCGCTGAAATCGTTATTGAAGTCAACATTATTTAAAATAAAACCTGCAATTTTCTAAAATTTAGCCGCGCTTTCACACAGGCTCGTTCAGTATTAAAATTCCATCGCACCCACTGCAACAACGACGAGAAGAAATAGCTAAACAGAATTGCATTAAAATCAACGTTTGTTGAACCAATCGATTTTTTTTATTAAAAGAAGGCCAAAAAAAATCAGGGAGCTTAACAATAAAACTGAGATACACTAATTTCCTGTGCTATCGTCTTTGCTTGTTAACCTTGCTTCTGCGGAACCTCGTTTCTCAGCAACGTTGGCTCGAACCTTCTTGATCTCATCCATTAGCCGCTCCAACTCCGCTAAATCTTCATCGACCTGCGTCTCATCATACCCTTTTGCCAAATTACCCATAACCAACCCAATATTTGCAGATACTTGAGCCCACATCTGCCGCTCCTTAGGGGTTATAGACTGCAACCTATCACCAACTTGCTGCTGACTAACTTTACCCTTAGCAATCGAAGTAGCCATGTCAAATAAGTCATCAAGTTCACTGATCCACTTATTCCTCAAACCTTGCGTGTCAACCCTAACTGTTTGCTGAAGCCGACAAATACGCCTCTCAACTTGAATAGCAAAACCTGGATTCCTCCTCAATGTTTATCACCTCCAAAAACCTTCATTTCATTATTCTCTTTCGCGAGAACCGGGACATTGGAAACTTATGTTTGCAAAAAAATCAACCAAAAAACTGCCTTCTCAATTTAACAGAGATACCTAAAACCCAAAAGACCCATTCAATGCCAACACGCCTAAATTGCCACCAATAAAATAACTTAGGTTGCTTTGAACCACGGAAGTTAATCCAAAAATGACGCTAAAAATGCAGAGTCTCCACAGAACACCACTCTTTAGGCGGCGACAGAGAACAAGCGCCCTTTACGGAAAAGCGCTTACCCACTGTTTTATTATTTCAGTCACATCAGAACTTAAAAAGATTCTAGCACCAAATACGGCAAAAGTGAAAACCGCGAAAGCAAGAATATTACGCTTTAAACTAAACTTTCAGCTCTTTTTATTCGGCGAACTCTTATTTTCTTCTACGATACAATCATGATATTTCCAAGAACGGCTCCACCATGAGAGGTCACGACGAAGGAAAACACATCTACTTTGTTTTCAATACTTTCATCTTTTAGCCTCAACAGGATAGGGCGCAGAAGCATAACCTAAACAGGGCAAACTCCTTTTGCTTGTAAACCCGTCGTCGGCTCATTCATGCTGGTTCAAGCATTACCTCTAACGCATGGCCTGCAAGACTTGTCTTTTCAGCTTCAAAGAGGCTTAGAACCAACTTTGGAACAGATATACGTCCATCCTTACGCATCTTAGCATAAAAAAATTGCCAGCCCTTATGCAAACCTAAAAAGTTCACTCCCACCTTCAACGCCTGACCACTCTCCATTTTAAAACGCCACCGAATCAACTTCGGAATCTGCACTGTATTGGCACTCTGAAGAATCGTCGTAAAGGTAACTTTCTCAGTTAAAGGCATACAGACTCCTGCTTCTAACACTAATACTTCAGCATTTATAAACGCAAACCAACGCAAACCAACGCAGATAAACGCAGAAAGACGCAGGAACACGCAGAACAACGCAAACAAACGCGTAGACACCCAACCTGCAAACAAATCAAACCCCAAAACAAAAAAGCAACCCAAAACATCGTTGAGTGATCGGATTGAATTGCCATTTTTACCCTTCTGCTTCAACACTTCCACCAGCGCGTCTGCTAACTGCAAGTTCGTTATGACTGGCACGTTGAATTCTACTGCTTGGCGACGGATGATGTAGCCGTCGGTTAAAATGTCTGAGTAACTATTCTGCCGGTTAGGCATGGGCACGTTAATTACCAAGTCGATTTTGCGCTCCTGCAAGTAATCCAGAATATTAGGGTTAGCGTCAGCTTCCTTAACCTTGTGAAGTACAACAGCGTTAACGCCCGCTTCATTAAGAACCTTAGCGGTATGAGCAGTTGCATAGATTTTAAAGCCCATATCAGCAAAAGCCTTAGCCGTTGGCACAACCCGTTTCTTACGTTCCTCATCCCCACCAACACTTATGAATATCGCACCGTCTTTCGGTGGAATATTGAATTCCGCAGACTGCAACGCCTTCGAGAAAGCATCAGAGAAGTTTTCGCCTAAACACGCCACCTCACCAGTGCTGAGCATTTCAACTCCCAAAACTGGATCAGCACCACTTAAACGCATAAAGCTAAACTGCGGAACCTTAACACCAACATGAGGCGCAACTGTCATCGGCGAGAGTTTAACGCCATCAATCTTTTTGCCCAGCATGGCTAAAGTAGCGAGCTCAATGAGGTTAATTCCACGTGTTTTGCTTACAAACGGCATCGAACGCGAAGCGCGCAGATTACATTCGATGACATTAACCACGTCATCTTTAACAAGATACTGAATATTGTAAGGCCCGTGAATTTTAAGAGCTTTAACAATTCTTAGTGTGCAATCCTCAATCTTCTTCTGAACCTCAACCTTTAACGCTTGAGGGGGGATAGTCATGGTTGCGTCGCCGCTGTGGACGCCAGCATTTTCAACATGCTCCATTATAGCCCCAATCAAAACGGTTTCACCGTCAGAAACGCCGTCCACCTCAACTTCTTTCGCACGATTTATGAATTTACTTATAACCACTGGGTGATCGGGTGAAACCTTAGCAGCTAAATTAAGGAAATTCTCAAGTGACGTCTCGTTGTAAGCTACACGCATCGCTGAACCAGAAAGCACATAGCTTGGACGTACAATAACCGGGTAACCGATTTTTTCTGCAAACCGTTTTGCATCGGCGATTGATAGAAGTTTACTCCAACTAGGCTGAGAAATTTCCAACTGGTCCAAAAGTGCACTGAACTTTGAGCGGTCTTCAGCCAAATCAACGTTTTCAGCAGAAGTACCAAGCAGCTTGACACCCGCATTAGAGAGTTTCATGGCTAAATTGTTTGGAATTTGACCACCCACACTGGTGATAACGCCTAAGGGGTTTTCTTTCTCGTAAATATCTAGAATTCTTTCAGCTGTAAGTTCTTCAAAATACAACTTATCAGAAACATCGTAGTCTGTGGAAACAGTTTCAGGATTATAATTAACCATTATTGCTTCTTGAATGCCATTCTTCTTTAAAGCCCAAATCGTGTTGACCCCGCACCAGTCAAACTCTACGCTTGAGCCTATCCTGAAGACACCCGCACCTAACACAATAACTTTACTTTTGTTACTTGTTAGTTCAATGTCATCTTCATCTCCACCGTAAGTCAGGTAGAGATAGTTTGTTTTCGCCGGCCATTCAGCAGCCAACGTGTCAATCTGCTTAACCACGGGCAAAATGTTTGCATTTTTTCTAAAATTTCTAATCGTCGACTCATCAGTGCATTGACACTTGGCAATTTGCTCATCAGAAAATCCTAAACGCTTCGCTTCACGAATGACCTCAGCTGCCGAACTCTCTGCAAGGTTTAGCTGTCGCAGATCTGCTTCCATGTCAATAACATTTTGAATCTTGTGGAGGAAGAATGGGTCAACACCGCTTAAACAGTAGATTTCCGCGACGGATAACCCCATTTTTAACGCTTTAACAATCGTGTAGAGCCTCTCATCAGTCGGGTTCGCAAGCACATCACGTATTCTCTCCTCAGGCTCAGACTCTGAATCTTCAGGGTTGCAAACTAAACCTATCTTGCCAGTATCCAACATGCGCACGGCTTTTTGCAACGCCTCTTCAAAGCAGCGGCCAATAGCCATCACTTCGCCAACAGAACGCATTTGGGGACCAACATGGCGGTCGGCATTTTTGAATTTCTGCAAGTCCCATCGTGGAATTTTCACGGTTATGTAGTCTAAGGCTGGTTCAAAGCATGCTGTGGTGACTTCTGTTACTTTGTTTATGAGTTCAGGAAGCAAATAACCCAAGGTTAGTTTTGTTGCTATGTAAGCTAACGGATAACCAGTTACTTTACTAGCTAAGGCAGAGCTTCTGGACATGCGCGAATTAACCTCGATTACACGGTACTCTTCCGATTTCGCATTCAATGCCCATTGAATGTTGCATTCACCAACAATGCCTAAGCTGCGTATGGCATTTATTGAAGTCGACCGAATAAGGTGATACTCACGGTTTGACAGGGTTTGCGATGGAGCAACAACTATTGAGTCTCCTGTGTGGACACCCATAGGGTCGAAGTTTTCCATGTTGCAGACTGTGAGACAGTTGTCTGCGTAGTCGCGCATGACTTCATATTCGACTTCTTTCCAATGCCCAACGTACTCTTCAATTAAGATTTGGCTTATTCGGCTTTGCGCTAAACCACGAGTTGCAATATCCTTTAATTCCTTAGGGTTGTGAGCTACACCTGCACCTTTGCCGCCAAGAGTATACGCAACCCTAATTATAACTGGATAACCAACCTCACTAGCCACTTCCAAAGCGCCTTTTACACTCGTGGCTGACTTACTGTTTAATGGCGGAACACCCGCTTTCAACATCGCTTGCCGAAAACGCTCACGATCGCCCGTATCTTCTATCGCATGTATTGGGGTGCCCAAAACCTTAACGTTGTATTTCTGCAAAATACCTTTTTTTTCTAGTTCCATACCGCAGTTTAACGCAGTTTGTCCACCAAAACCTAACAAAATGCCGTCGGGGCGCTCTTTTTCAATAACTTTCTCAACATATTCAGGCGTGACCGGAAGAAGATATACCCTTCCTGATAACCGGGGGTCAGTCTGAATAGTGGCAATGTTAGGATTAACAAGAACGGTTTCTATACCCTCTTCACGCAGAGCCTTGAGACATTGGCTTCCTGAATAGTCAAATTCGGCCGCTTCACCGATTTTTATAGCGCCGCTACCCAGAACCAGCACTTTCTTTATCCAGTCAAACTTCGGCACGCTCAAGTGACCTCCAACATCTTTGCAAACTTATCAAACAGCAATTCAGTGTCGTATGGTCCTGGCGAAGCTTCTGGGTGCCATTGTACAGCAAAGACAGGCTTGTTTCTGTGTTTGACGCCTTCTGTGGTTTTGTCGTTAGGGTTCAAGAACCAAGCTTCCAACGGAGTTTTCTTTAGAGATTCTATGTCTACGGCGTAACCGTGATTTTGAGTTGTGATATAGCAACGGTTGTTGTTCAGATCTAGGGCTGGCTGGTTCTGGGCGCGGTGACCAAACTTTAACTTGTAAGTATCTCCACCTAACGCCAGCGCCAGTATTTGGGCCCCAAGGCAAATGCCCATAAACGGAACCTTATCAACCACTTCCCGCACACAATCAATTGTTTTAACGCATTTCTTAGGATCTCCGGGACCATTGCTTAAGAAAACACCGTCAGGCTTGTACGCCATGACTTCGCTTGCTGAAGTGTCATAGGGCACCCGTACAACGTTTATACCTCGTTTAAGCAGGTTACGGATGATGCTATACTTGGCTCCGCAGTCAAGTAGGACAACAGTTTTTTTGCCTCCAACATTGTATTGGACGGGCTTTTTCACTGAAACTTCTTTAACTAAATCAGTCAAGTTAGGATCAGCAATATTTTTTCCGTTCTTTAAGAGAGCATCCAAATTGGGCTCCTCGTCTACATCGAAAACCTCCAAGATCCCAAGCATGACACCGTGAGTTCTAAGTTTCTTCGTTAATCGTCTAGTGTCAACACCAAATATTCCCGGAACGCCTTCGTCTAAAAGCCATTTGTCTAGAGTTCTTGTTGAAGCCCAATGGTACGGTTCACGGCATAACTCGTGAATTACCAAGCCTTGTACTTGAATGTGGTCTGACTCGAAATAGAGCGGAAGCCCCAAGTTTAATTCGTTTGATGGAACGCCATAGTTGCCTACAAGTGGGTAAGTTAAAGTTAAAACTTGACCTTTATACGATGGGTCTGTTAGTGCTTCTGGATAGCCAACCATCTGGGTTGAGAATACTACTTCGCCGGAGATTTTTCCTGTTGCTCCAAAGCCGTTACCGATAAATGCCGTTCCGTCCTCAAGAAGCAGGATTGCTTTTTTATTTTTGTTGGACGTGCTATGTTGTGGGACCAAAGCCCTATTCTACCTATAAGTTTGGATTTTTAAGTCTTGTGTTTGATGGAGAATTTGAAAGAGAGTAAGATTCTGCGATTAAGTTGAGAGCGCTTTCTGCGTTTGCAAGGTTCCGTTTGAGTTTTGCTATTTTGTTTTTGGAACTTTTTAGGCTCTTTTTTCGTACTGTGATTGCTCTTTCAACCTCGACGGGTGAAGGACCGCCTTGTACTTTATATGTTTCGATTAATTTGCGTGGATTTGTGCATTCAGCTATGTCCTCTTTTTTAACAATTAATTTAATTCCAGCTGCTTGCTGAGCTACTTTTTGCAGCAGTTGAGGTGTCGCATCTAGCAAAGTTTGCTTTGAATCAGCTAACGACTTGACAAGAGCGCCAACTATCTTGTGCGACGTTCGGAAAGCAACATTATATTTGCGCACAAGCATATTTGCGAGCTCGGTTGCGCCTACAAAGCCTGCTGCAGCTTTGCTTTCAACGTTTGTTGACACTTTCAAGTTAGGCACAAGTTGTGCGAATATGCTCAGTGAGCTGACCAAGTTGTCTATTGAAGCCCAAAGTTTTGGTGTTACTTCTTGGAAATCGAGATTATAGGTTGATGGCAGACTCTTCAAGGAAGCAGTCGAAGCTACAAAATCACCGAGCACATGGCTGGCTCTTGCTCGAATAACTTCAAGAACCTCCGGGTTCTTTTTTTGCGGCATGATACTGCTGGTTGACGTAAAATCGTCTGGCAACTCAACTGTGCCAAACTCTTGTGAGCTCCAAATTATCAAATCCTCAGCTAAGCAGCTTAAATTCAATGCAAGTAGCGTTAGCGCGGCTTGGGTTTCTGTTACGAAGTCTCGGCTGCCAACCGCATCAATCGAATTCTCCAATACCGCATTGAAGCCTAAGAGCTCAGCTGTTCTTTTGCGGTTTATTGGAAAGCTTGTTGTTGCTAGTGCGCCTGAACCAAGAGGAGACAGATTAACCCGTTCATAAGCGCCCTGCAGCCTCTCTAAGTCACGGTCTAATCCTTGAACATGCGATAGCAAGTAGTGGGCAAATGTGACGGGTTGTGCAGCTTGCAGATGAGTGTATTCCAGAATCACAGTGTCTAGGTGTTTGCTGGAGGTGTCTAGGAGACTTTCCTGCATCTGGAGCACTTTAAACATCAATTCAACAAGTTCGCTTCGGAGTTGCATACGTATGGCGGTTGCGACTTGGTCGTTTCTGCTTTTTGCTATGTGCATGTTTCCGCCGACTTCAGGTCCTGTTTCATTTGAGACGACTTCTTCTAATGCCATATGCACGTCTTCAGCTGAAGGGTCAAGCTTAACGTTGGATTGTTTTGATAGGGCTTTTAGGATTTTTGCTCCGTCTTGCCACTGGATTATTTTCTGTTCCATGAGCATTATGACGTGGGCTTTGTTTATGTCAACTACAGCTTTCATTAAACGTTCATCGTCTTTTCTTGAAGAAGTAAACTTAGCAACATCTTCACGTACAGATGATAGCCGTCCTCCATGCAGTATTTTCGACATTTCACTCACCTCTCGTTTGCTCATCATTTTTGATTGTTCAGGATTTCTTTGTTTTTTCAGCTGATTTTTTGCCTGTCTTTTTTAGGGCATTATACATTCTTGTTTGGAGTCCCCACAGCTCAATGAAGCCTTCAGAGTAGGACTGGTTGAACGTAGTTTTTATGTTGTAGTTGGCCAAGTTTTTGTCGTAGAGTGACATTGGGGATGAGCGCCCCACAACTTGTAAGCCGCCTTTGTAGAGTTTAAGCTTGACTTCTCCGTTCACATTCTCTTGCGACTTGTTGATGAAGGCGTCAAGGTCATCTCTTAGCGGGTCAACCCATAAGCCAGTATAGGCTAAGAATACCCATTGTGAATCGATTTGCTGTTTGAATAGAACCTCATGCCGTGTCATAACCATCTTTTCTAAATCTTTGTGCGCCTCCAAAATTACAGTTGCGGCTGGGCACTCGTAAACCTCCCTGGATTTTATGCCTACTAAACGGTCTTCAATGTGGTCTATGCGTCCCACGCCATGTTTGCCTGCGATTTTATTCATTGCTTCTATGAGTTTGAGGGGTTTCATGCTTTCATTGTTGATACTTATCGGTACTCCTGCCTCAAATTCCAAAGTAACTAGTTCTGGCGTGTTTGGCGCTTTTTCCGCTGAAACCGTCCATTCGTAGGCGTCTTCGGGCGGCGCTTGGCTTGCATCTTCGAGGAGTCCGCATTCGATTGCTCTTCCCCAGACGCTTGCGTCAATGCTGTACTTTTTAGCTGCGTTGGAGACTGGGATGCCTTTGGTTTTTGCGTAAGCTATTTCTTCTTCCCTTGTCATACCCCACTCGCGTACTGGAGCAAAAATTTTCTTGTCTGGTGCTAAGGAGCCAAGTGTCACGTCAAAGCGCACCTGATCATTGCCTCTTCCCGTGCAGCCGTGGGCTAAACCTGTGGCGCCTTCTTTTTCGGCGACTTCAACCATCTTTGACGCGATTAATGGTCGCGAAAGGCTTGTACTTATCGGATACTTCCCCTCGTACAAGGCGTTAGCTTTTATGGCGGGGAAGATGTAATCTTTTGCGAACTCGTCTTTGGCATCGATTGAAAAATGTTTGAGAACTCCGAGTTTTTTCGCCTTTTCCTCTGCTGCTTTTAGATCTTCTTGTTGACCAACATCTACGGTTACGGTTATTACTTGTGCGTCGTATTTTTCTTGGATGTATTTGATTAGTACGGAGGTGTCTAGTCCACCGGAGTATGCTAGCACGATTTTTTGGTTTATTTTTTTTGCTCCCCCATTTTTTGATTTGAAATTATTCCCCTAACCTTGAACGCTGCATTCTTAAACATTGTGACTTTTTTGTCACTTAATAAAATTTAAATGTTCCAATTGATACATTCAGTAATATTATGACTATAGCTGAAAAAGTTAGAAACCATCTGCGAAATAAACCATACTTGCTGGAGGCACTAGAAAAAGGGATAGTAAACCTAAGCGAGTTATCAAGACAAATACAAATAGATTTGAAAACCGATGACACGAGCGCCATAAAGGCTGCATTGCGTCGTTATTCAGAAGAACTCCAAAAGCACAAGATGAAAAGAGAAGAAAAAGTTCTCCAACTTCTAAAACGAAGCAGCATAGCTGTCTATGACCGAAAATCTGTCATGATAACAAGTAAAGAAATTAACTCAAAAAATGGTATGAAAGTTGATTTATTGGGCAAATTCGTTTACCTACTTGACAGGAGCGATTTGCCTGAACGCATAAGCACTCTCGTTAAACATGAAAACTGCACGATGATTGTTGTTCATTCGCCTGAGGAACTGGAGGCAACGCCGGGAGTTGTCGCATTCCTAGCCACATTGCTGGCAGAGCAGAACGTAAACATTGTTGAGTTCATTTCCTGCTGGACTGAAACTATTATGGTGGTTGAGAAAAAAGACAGCCTAAAAACCTATGAGACTTTGTCTAATATGGTGGGTTAACTTGCAACAGGACAACCCGAATAAAAACAGAATTAGTAATTCTGCATTGATACTTTCGCTGCAGCTTTCCCTATTATGCCCAGAAAAGGCGATTAATTAATGGAGATAAAACCGTGACACATCAAGAATGCATAAACTGCAAAACAAAATACGATATAGATGAGATTATTTATTTCTGCAAGAAATGCGGAGACATCCTCGAAATAAAATTTGACTTTAAAGAGTTAGCCGAAAGACTCAAAATTAGCGATTGGAAAGAGGCGCCGTTGTCCGTTTGGCGATACCGCGACTTCATGCCCATTCACGAAGCCGCACGTATTGTTACTCTAAACGAAGGCGGCACAGGTCTACACCGTTCTCAACGCCTAGGTGACGAATTAGGGCTGAAGGAACTGTACGTTAAGAATGAGGGCGAAAACCCCACAGGCAGTTTCAAAGACCGGGGCATGACCGTGGGTGTTACAAAAGCCGTTGAGCTCGGAGCAAGACACGTAATCTGCGCTTCAACAGGCAATACTTCCGCTAGTTTAGCCGCTTATGCTGCACGAGCGGGAATTAAATGCACCGTTCTTATTCCCTCGGGCAAGATTGCTTACGGAAAATTGGCGCAAGCCATGATTCACGGCGCCAAAGTTTTGCAGGTTCGAGGCAACTTTGATCAAGCTTTAGAATTCGTGCTTAAATTGGCTGAGAATCACAGGAGCATTTACCTTCTTAATTCGATTAATCCGTTCCGTATTGAAGGACAGAAATCTTTGGGCTATGAGATTTGCGAGCAACTAAACAATGAAGCGCCTGACAGGATCATAGTGCCTGTAGGAAATGCTGGGAACATTAGCGCTATTTGGAAAGGCTTAACCGAATTCCATAAACTTGGCTTCATAAAAACACTGCCAAAAATGACGGGTATACAAGCTGCTGGTTCTGCGCCCATAGCGCAAGCAATCAAGACTAACAGCAACACGATAATCCCGGTTGAGAAGCCGGAAACTGTTGCTACAGCCATTCGAATTGGCGCACCGGTAAGCTGGAAGAAAGCCGTCACAGCCATCCGTGAATCGCACGGAACGGCTGAAACTGTGACAGACGAGGAGATTTTGGATGCTCAGAAAATGCTTGCGCAGGTTGAAGGGATTTTTGTTGAGCCTGCAAGTGCCTCATCCATTGCAGGATTAAGGAAGTTGGTTAAAAATGGCGTTATAGGCAAGGATGAGCGGGTGGTTTGCGTTACCACCGGTCATGGGCTTAAGGATCCTGACACTGCGATTAAGCAAAGTGAAAAGCCGATGGAAGTTGATGCTGAATTATCCGCTATCGAAAAGGCTTTAGGGTTAAAGGCGCAAATAGCGATGACTCTTGCTAGGTGAACCTGAAAATGAGGATTATCTTGATTGGCTACGGAGTAGTGGGGCAGGGCTTAACGAGCATTCTCATGCGTAGGCATGCAGAAACGATTAAGGATTATGGTTTTAACCCAAAAATCGTTGCGGTCGTGGATAAGGGTGGTGCAGCCATAAACTCAAGGGGCTTGGGCCTCGAGAGGTTGGAGGCGCTTAAGAAAAAGGGTTCGGTGGCTGAAGACGCAGAGTTTGGTCATCCGAAAATGTCTGCGTTAGATGTTATTGATTCGGTTGAAGCTGAAGTGGTTGTAGAAGTTACTTCCACCAACGTGAAGAACGCGGAACCAGCGTTATCGTATATTACGAAGGCGTTTAAGACGGGTAAGCACGTGGTTACCACGAATAAGGGACCGTTAGCTTTAGCCATGCCGGCATTAACGGAGTTGGCTGATTATAATCAGGTTTACTTGCGTTTCAGCGGCACTGTTGGCGGTGGAACGCCTATGTTGGAGTTTGCCAAGAAGTGTCTTGCAGGCGATAAGATTCTTGCTATACGCGGCATATTGAATGGTACAACAAACTATATTCTTTCCGAGATGACAGAAAAACATGTGACTTTTAAGCAGGCACTTGCAAGTGCGCAGAAGTTGGGTTACGCTGAAACTGACCCTTCTATGGATGTTGATGGGATAGATTCTGCTTGTAAAGTGGTCATCATGGCAAATTGGATAATGAACAAGAAATTGACGTTAAAAAATGTGCAAATAAAGGGAATTCGTGAGGTGTCTTTGGAGGCGCTTGATGAAGCTGCCAGGAGAGGTAACACAATTAAGCTTATCGGGTCGATAGATGGAGGTAAAGCCGCCGTTCAGCCGATGGAAATTGCGAAGAATAATCCATTGTGCGTGAGTGGGGTTCTTAACGCAGTGACTTTCGTTTCGGAATTCGCTGGGGAAGAGACAGTTGTCGGTCGCGGGGCAGGTGGAATGGAGACTGCCAGTGCAGTTTTAAGAGACCTCTTAGATATAAGACATAAGTTGGCAGATCGACTGCTGAATAGTAATTTGGAGTATTGAGAAATGAAAAAGATCGTGATGAAGTTCGGTGGAACCAGCGTAGCCACGGGCGAAAATATTCGTCATGTGGCCAATATAGTTGTGCATAACGCTAAGAACGGTTGCAGGGTTGTTGTGGTGGTTTCGGCATTGGCAGGCGTCACCAACAAGCTTCTTGAGGTTGCGGATCAAGCCAAGAAAAGCGATGAAAAGCACATTCAAGCGTTTACGAAGGAGCTGTTGGATGAGCATTTGGAGGCGATTTCAGAAGCTATTGTCAATAAGGCGGTGCGAAAGGAGGTATCGCAAGTCATCGGAAGAACTATTGCTGAGTTAGAGAAGGTTCTCACGGGTATATGTTATGTCGGGGAGCTTACGCCAAAGTCTAAGGATTACGTTTTGTCTTTTGGTGAGCGGTTGTCTGCGCCTATTGTTTGGGGTGCTTTGGAAGATCTCAAGGTTGAGTCGCAGTGTTTCACGGGTAAGGAAGCAGGCATTGTTACTGACTCTAACTTTGGTGAAGCGGATCCGCTTATGAATTTCACTACGCATTTGATTCGTGAGAGGATTGGGCCGCTGTTGGAAAAAGGAGTAATTCCGGTTGTAACGGGATATATTGCTGCTGACCAGGATGGTGTGGTTACAACGGTTGGGCGTGGCGGATCGGATTACACTGCCACGATCTTAGGTGTGGCTTTGGATGTTGATGAAGTTTGGATATGGACTGATGTGGATGGGATTATGACTTCTGATCCGAAGATGGTGCCGTCTGCTAAGATGTTGCCGCAGCTTAGTTATCAGGAGGCAGCAGAGATGGCGATTTTTGGTGCGAAAGCTATGCATCCGCGTGCTTTGGAGCCGGTTATCAAGGAGAATATTCCTGTTAGGATTCGCAGCGTTTTTCATCCTGAGAATCCGGGCACGCTGATAACTAAAGAGCCTTACGCGAATGCAACGGAAGTTGTGAAGGCCGTTGCGATGATAAGGGATGTTGCGATGTTGAACGTTAATGGCGCGGGGATGGTTGGTGCGCCTGGGAGTTATGCTAAGGTGTTTGATGTTTTAGGCAAAAACGACATCAATGTTATGATGGTTTCTACGGCTGCTTCTGAAGCTAATATTTCGATGATTATTCGTCGTGGGTTGTTGGGTCGGGCTATTAGCAACCTTGAAATTGCTTTGCTTGACAGAAGCGGTTTAGTTAGTGAGGTTTCAGCTGAAGATGACGTTGCGGTGATAGCTGTGATGGGCGCTAACATGAAGGGGACTTTAGGGGTGGCTTCAAAAATATTCACGACCGTTGCCCGAAAAGGAATAAACATTCGAATGATTGCTCAAGGTTCATCTGAACTAAACATTTCATTCGTTGTTAAGGAAAAAGACGGAGAAGCGGTAGTTCGAGCCATCCATGAAGAATTCAACCTCGACAAGATTTAGATTTTTTGCCATAAGTGACTTTAGTTCGATTGATTGGGGTTTTTTGAGTAAATTTCTGTGATTTTTCCGTTGTTTTTTTAGTTGCTGAATTCGTTTGGTCTCATTTGTCTTTTTGTGGTTCATTAGAAGATATGATGATTTGCTGCAGAGTTCTGTAAATAAATTCTTTGAGAATTAGTCTTTGTGTTTTTGGTTTTTGTTTTTGCTGTTTTTGTTGGGGTTGTTTTGGGGTTGCTTTTTTGGTTTGGGGCTTGTCGCGTTTGCAGGCTGCGACTCTTTATGACTTGTCTTGACTAGTTACGACTATAAGTGACTGCCTACGACTACTTGTGACTGGTTGCGACTGTTTTTGACTTGCGTCTCTGGAATGCTTAAGTATGAGTTTAGAAGCAAGAGTCTGTATGCCGTTAACTGAGAGTGTTAAGTTTACAGCGAGGCTTCAGAGCTTCAATAAAGTGCAGATTCCAAAGCCGATTCGGTGGCGCTTCACAATGGAGGGTGATCAATTGTTGAATGTGAGTGTGACATTTTTAGGCACTTTTAAAGGCTGGCAAACTTTTTACACCAAGATGCGTAAAGATGGACGTATATCTATTCCAAATTTGGTGTTACGCCTCCTCGAAGATAAGCAGACAAATCTAACAGGCTACGCGTTAGAAGTAAGGCTTGACCCAGTATAACCTGCGATGATAAATCTCAAAGCAGAAATGGGTAAATTAGGAAGTGTGTTGGCAATACTATCTTTTGCAGATAGCTTCGGCTACTCTAGGCGCTCGAACCTGCAGTGTCTGATTATATAATCAGGACTATGATAAGAACCAGGGCAATGGCTGCGGCGATGAGTATCTTGTTTGTTCTTTCTAATCTTCTTACTGTATCTTCAAGGGAATTTTCCATTTTTCATTTCTCCTTCTAATTGGAAACTTTTCCATTCTTTTATTGTTAGGCAAATGACAGAATGATCAACACGAGTAGGACAATTGATAACCCAGCGACTATGTAGCTTAATTGCTCGTTTCTTTTCAGAGCTTTTTGCAGTCGGGTGGACAATTGCGAATCGTAATTTCCGCCTGACCACGAAGTAGAACTAGAACTAGAACTTGAAGATGAGCCAGACGAATCCGGTTGAGACTGAAACATTGTAGACGGCTGAGGCTGCGAGGAAACCAGAGAAGCTCCACATTTTCCACATGCGATGGCGCCTTCAGGAACGGTTGCACCACAATTAGGACATAAAGGCATTCAAATCAACTTCCATTTTTAAACGAATTGCATTAAGTATAAACGACGCGTTTATATTTAATTTGCTTTTTATTACTAAGCAGCATTATATAAACGAATGTTTTTCAAGCTATTTGTTTTGATTTTGAGTTTAATTTCACGTTTTACAATCCTATAAAAGTACTATTTCCCCGTGAAATTAAGATCGATGCCTATGTTCTTGACAAGCCTCTTCAAATCTGAGGAGCTCATCCATTCAGTCTGCAAGTAACTGAGAATTCGCTCATCGCTTAAACCTAACCGTTTAGCCTCTTTAACAGTGTAGCGGTAGGCTTCCACTTCGGTCGGTCTGTCCACGTAATCATATTCCGTAGAAAACAGTTCTTTGCCCTCCAAATGCTGCTTAACGTGACACAGTTCATGGACAACATCCAAGTAGATGTCAGTTTTGTCGCCGCTGTTCAAATAACGCTCATTGACCATTAAATGTCCATCATTATCGTCGACGCCCATGTACCCAAACCAGATGAACTCGACTTTCAGGTTCTTCAGTACCTCATCGGTCTTATCGCCGAATATGCCGCGCACAGCCTGCGACTTCTCGAATCCCTTAAAGTAATCCAGAAACATCCGAGTTGAAGTTCCCAAACGCAACATCCCTGTAAGCTTCAGTTTTCTCATTAGCCTGAATATCCTCCAAATGAGGTACTCTGCCCATGAAGTCATTCCCATGCCTCTCCTTCCCAATATGCTGAAGCAATATTTTAACGCTGACAAGTACAAGCACGCAATTAGTGCTAAATCACAATGAAGCGAGTGATGGTTGGGTAGCAGGGAGCTGGAGTCATTTTATATTAACTCTAAGCTTGTGGCTCCGTGCGAAAGTTTACTTGCCGTTACAGCTGACAAAGTGTAGTACACTTTTGCGAGTCGGACGCGTTCACTAAAAGCTTATATTGATACACAAGATACAATGAATTGGGGGTTCGATGAGTGAATAGGGAAGAAGCGGTAGCTATCTATAAGGAAATAATGAATTTATCTGAGAACATGGCTTTAAACGCCTTCAACTTAACCTTGTCGGAAAAAAACAACCCGCACTCAAAGGGCTATCAAATACATATAGCAATGTCAATGGATCCAGAAACTAAGGAACAGATAACAAGCATTGCCAAGAAACATGACTTAGCCGTGAAAGAAGAGAAAGGCGAAGTAATTATCTATAAACCCAAAACGTAGCGGATTTCTTCCTATCTTCTACTTGACAAATAGCGTTAAGCAGGTCAAGCAATGTGCTAGTAGAGGCAAGGAAAGTTAAGAAGGTGAGGGGATGAAAACCCTGTCCTCCATTAGCAGCCAGACCTGCTTAACGGCTATTGCTCAATTCGGCTTCCGTCTATCATCTTACTGTTAGTTGCTTCAAAATATAAAATAATGTGAGTACAAAATGATACAACACACTGCCAAGCCGTTAGAATGTTTTAGGTGAAAGACTTTTGTTTCTTAAACTTTGATGAAAATTCATTAAATCGTTGATATTGCACTCGCAGGTTTCTCATAACTTGAAGTGGTTTCAAGATTTAGTGTTTTCTTGTTTTATTCCGAGCTGTTCAAGCATCAGCATGAGGCTGTGAGTCGGTGGAAGGCACATTTGGTCACGGCAAACGTAGGCGGTTGGCTTGCCTTCGATTTTTTCGTATCCTAAACCAGCTTTGCTTGGATGCTTGAGTTCGACAACGGTTGATGGTAGATAATGCTTTCTTAGAGTCTCCAGCATTTCGGACGTATCTTTTTCCTTCAGATCGCCTACGATAGCTACGCTGTAAGAGGGTCCAATTAGAAAGCCCAATGCGGAAAGGAAAAAAGTGTATGCTTCGGGGGAGCCTTCTATCTCTTGTGCAAATGTTCTCGTCATTTGGGCTGCCATTTTGTCGTACAATGGCTCGTTCGTTAAACGGCTAAGCCGCAATAGATTATCCAGCGCCATAGAGTTGCCTGAGGGAACGGCACCGTCGTAGAGCTGCTTCATTTTGGGCATGGAGGCATCGACGTTTTTCTGCGTTTGGTAGAAACCGCCGTTTTTGTCATCCCAAAACGTCGTCACCATAGTCTTCGTTAAAGCAGCAGCAGCTTGAAGATACTTGGTTTCAAATGATACCTCGTAGAGCTCGATTAGTCCAAACACAAAGAAAACGTAGTCGTCCAAGAAGCCTTCCACGGCTCTTTCGCCTTTTGCGTAACGATGATAGAGCACGCCATCTTCGTTCATGTTGTCTAGGATGAAGTCGGCTGTTTTCATGGCGGCTTCGAGATATTTGTGTTCATTTAGAACGGTGCTTGCTTTGGCTAAAGCTGCGATCATTAAGCCGTTCCAGTCAGTTAAGATTTTATCATCCGTTGCTGGGGATATGCGTTTTTTTCTTGCCTCAAAAAGTGCATCTCTTATGTTGTGCATACGAGCGATGAGTTCTTCCAGTGTTAAGCCTTTGTATGGTGCAAGTTCTTCCAAGGATTCGGCAATGTGTAGTATGTTTTTGCTGTTTAGTTTTCCCGAATTATCTTGAAAGTTACCTTGTGGTTTTAATCCATAGATGTGGACTGCCAAATCCGCGTCGGCAGGGGTCAAGGTGTCCAGCACTTCGTCCACAGTCCAAAGGTAAAATTTGCCCTCTTCGCCTTCTGTGTCGGCATCTTGAGCCGAGTAAAAACCTCCTTGTGGCGAAGCTAAATCTCTGAGGGCGTAGTCTATTATTTCTTTGGCTGCTATTCCGTATCTTTTGGCGTTTGTTGCCTGAAAGGCTTCCGTATAAGCCAGCGCCAACAAGGCTTGGTCGTAGAGCATTTTTTCGAAATGGGGAATTAACCACTGGGCATCAGTGCTATATCGGTGAAAGCCAAAGCCTAACTGGTCATAAATGCCTCCGAGCCGCATCTGGGTCAGCGTTTTCTCAGCCATGGCCAAAGCTTTTTTGTCGCCTGTTCGCGCATAGTGTCGCAGGAGCAATAAGAGAGTATGAGGTCTGGGAAATTTGGGTGCTGTACCAAACCCCCCGTTTTCAGCGTCAAACTCCAGTGTTAATCGGTCGTAAACGTCTTGCAAGACTTCTTTTCCAAGTTCTTTTTCAGGTGTCCTTTTTTCCATGGCTTCTATGCGGCTTTTGATCTCGACGCCTAATATTTCTAGTTGCCCTTTTTGCTGTTTCCATATTTGCACGACTTGAGGAACAAGATCCATCATTCCCGTCAAGCCTTGCCTGCTGTATTTTGGAATGTAACTTGCAGCAAAAAAAGGGTTAAGTTTCGGCGTCATAAGTATGTTAAGTGGCCAGCCGCAGCTCCTGTCCATGGCTTGGCAAACTGCCATATACGCAGCGTCTAAATCGGGCCTTTCTTCTCGGTCAACTTTAATGCAGACAAACGCCTCGTTTAGCAGGTTGGCGACTTCCTGATCGCTGAAGCATTCTTCTTCCATGACGTGGCACCAGTGGCAAGAAGCATATCCTATGCTCAGGAAAATGGGTTTGTTTTCTGCTTTAGCTTTGTCGAAGGCTTCTTGACTCCATGGGTACCAATCCACTGGATTGTAAGCGTGCTGGAGAAGGTATGGGCTTTTTTCCTTTATCAGCCTGTTAGGCTTCTTTTCTTGATTTGACTGCAAAAATGGACCGTCCTACGCCCATTATGAGCCTGAGCTTTTTATTAAACTGTTCGAAAAGTTCAATGTAGCCCCGGTCTCAAAATATTAATAGCAGCGGTCAAGTCACGGTCCATGACCAAATCCGTGTCTACTGCTCATGAATTGTTTATAAGCCAAGTCATTGTTGGTATTTTGTATGCAATCTGCATTGCCAATTGTGGCTCTTGTTAAAGGCGAGCGAGGGCACGAGCCCGTTTTCAAAGCGCTCGATATGGTTGATTATAAGAAAGTTTTGGCGGGTCATGATAAAGTTATCATTAAAGTTAACTTTATTTGCGAGAAAACTTGGGATTCAGGCGCCACCACGGATCCTCTTGTGGTTGAGGCAATTATTTTGAAG
The DNA here is from genome assembly GCA_049520735.1 of Bathyarchaeia archaeon. GTDB lineage: Archaea > Thermoproteota > Bathyarchaeia > Bathyarchaeales > Bathycorpusculaceae > Bathycorpusculum. The sequence goes on from JBEKPM010000008.1 coordinate 35,353, forward strand.
CTAAAGGATTTGCCTATTAAGGAGGTTTATGTGGTTGAGTCTGATGCCACCATGACTAACGCTGATAAGGCTTTTGAAGCGACCGGTATGAAGGAAATGTGTGCTCGCAACGGCGTGAAATACGTTAACCTGAGGCATTTGAAGGATAAAGTTAAGCTGAAGGTTCCCGGCTGCGAAACGTTGAAGGATTTAACGGTTCCTCGTTTAGTTACTGAATCGGCTATTATTGATGTGCCTAAACTTAAAACGCATATGAGCACTAAAGTGACTTTGGGTATGAAAAACCTGTTCGGTTTGCTTCCTGATAAATTCAAAGCGAAGTATCATGCAAGGGGCATAAGCGACGTTATAGTTGATATTAACACGGTTATCAAGCCAGTTTTAACTGTTATCGACGGTTTTGTGGGGATGGAGGGTAAAGGTCCAGTTGATGGCACACCAGTTAAAATGGACCTGATTATTGCTGGAACAGACATAGTTGCAACTGACGCTACAGCCTGCCGAGTAATGTGCATAGACCCAAGGAAAGTAAAACATATTTTTAGAGCCAGTGAAAAAGGCTTAGGCAATATCGAAGCACAAGTGATAGGCGAAAAAATAGTTGAAGTAGCAAAAGCATTCAAAACAGCTAAGGATTAAATTAGTGAAAGCAAAAACATAAAAATTCCGTATATTACGCGGAACTCAACAGAAATAAAGGCAGATTCACGCAATTTTCCAACGTCAAAAAGACGAAAAAGAAAATAGAGAAAAGACGCTGTACCGACAAAAGATTAACTCATAGTTTTCTTTAGTGAAATAACTGAACAGTTCAACCGCTGCAGTGACAGCGCTCATGCTGTTCCGGATCCATAGTATCTTCGACGAAACCGAAAATTTTAACCTTAATTCTCTTTTTGGGGTGCATTCTCGTTATCCCAAAGTAAAATGTAATATCAGTAAGAAATAAACATATTGTCAATTTCTGCATAAAATGCCCAATTAATATAGTTACTTGGAATTAAAGCAAAGACTGAATTATTAGACATACCTATTAACTTGATTTGTCTATTCTTTCATGCAAGGTTTGTAAATTTGGATATCAGGCTGCAAGTTTTCAAGTACGATGCTGATGATAATAATAATTATTTGCGGAGAAGCTTTCGCTTCGCTGTTGTTGACTTTAGCAGGTCTAAGAGTTATCCTCAGAATTTTGTTTGCATGCTCCCAGTACAATTGGGAGCGGTAAAATCAGATAGCATTTTCCTTCAAGTTTTCAAAGACAAAAGCTTGGAGCAAGCTAAGTCTTTGTTGAAAGCTGCTTGGGAGAGAGAGGACGATTCTGAGGTTAAAGCTGAGATTGAGAGAAGACTCAAGCTACTTGAGCCTAAAACAATTAATCAAGTAAAATGCAGTTCATGCGGAAAACTGTTCCAGCCCCGCCGAATAAGAAAGTTTAAGCGGAATTACTGCCAAGACTGCATGAACAAAAGCTTTGGAAACCGAGTTTAAGAAACTCGAAATGAAGCATTTTTGATAGCTTCAGGCGCACGCATTCCCTTATTGACGAAAGCCTTAAGCTGAGAATCTTCTTGGGTCGGTATCGATGTCTACAATTGCTGGTTTATTGGCGGAAAGTGCTTTGTCAACCGCTGCTTCAAGCTCGCTTGGCTCAGTGACCTTAATTCCTAAGCCTCCCGCATGCTCAGCAAAATCAGCAAAACTGAAATCGTACAAATCAGTTTGCCAGCTCTCGAAACCCTCAACCTTCTGCTCTTGCATAATCATTCCCAACTGCTTATTATTTATAACAAAAACTTTAACCGGCAACTTGTACTTCAATGCGGTTAGAAAGTCGCCCATAACCAACGTTAGACCACCATCACCAGTTAAACAAACAATTTGCCTGTCAGGATAAGCTAAGGCTGCAGCCATGGCTCCTGGTAAACCAAAGCCCATTGTAGCTAAAGTGCCGCTCATCACCATCTTCTGAGACTTCTTCATCATAAAGTTCCTACCAAACCACCAGCAGTTTTCACCCACATCCAAAGAAATCACTGCATCATCAGCAATTTTCTCGTTCAAAACTTTAATTATGTAAGGGGCTCTAATCGGCTTCACGCTCGAATCGGCTTCTCTTTTGAGCTGGTCTAGCCATTCCTGTTTTAACCTCAAAATCTCAGCCAAATAGTCCTTGTTCTGTTTCTCCTGAACTTTCTGGGTTAGCTTTGGGATTAGCACTGCGCTGTTGCCAAGCAACCCTACTTCAACAGGGTATCTTCGGGCAATCATGAGCGGGTTAATATCGATCTGCACAATTTTCCTCTGTGGAATCTGTGACAAATCCGAGAATGAAGAACCCACAGCTATAAGCAGATCACATTTTCCGACAAGCTCTGCAGCTGCAGTTGAACCAATGCCGCCGTGGCAACCTGCGTACAACGATTCGTGCTCATCAACGACACCTTTAGCTCTGAAAGTTGAAACAATAGGTGCACAAATCTTCGACGCCAACTTTAAGAGTTTATTTCCTTGACCTCTCGCGCCGAAACCCGCAAGAATCACGGGTCTAACCGCTTGATCAACAACTTTTGCTGCTTTTTCAACTATCCATTCTTCTTGTCCATAAGCGAGGTTGGGCATTCTGCCTTCAAAGGGCAAAATCTGTGCTTCATAAGGCAGCTTTTGTACGTCATTGGGAATTCCGATATGCGAAACGCCTTGATCCAGAAGGGCATGTTTAATCGCTAAAGTGGCCAGCATGGTGGTCTGATCCTCGGACATTAGGATCTTGTTGAAAACGCATATTGGCTCAAAAAACGCGTGTTGATCAATCTCCTGAGTTGAACCTGGACCAATCAGTTGCCTAGCTACTAAACCAGTCAAAGCTAAGACAGGTGCATGATCTAACTTCGCATCGTACAAGCCTGTGGCCAAATTAGTGGCGCCTGGACCAGAAATGCCGAGGCAGGCAGCAACGTGTCCGGTCAATTTCCCATAAGCTGAAGCCATAAACGCGGCAGTCTGTTCATGTCGAACCTGCAAGTACTTGACTTTACCATTGCTTTTACGTATAGCATCTACAACACCTAACGTTGAAGTGCCTGGAATACCAAAAACGTATTGAACACCCCACTCAGCAATTTGGTTTATTAGAACTTCTGAAACTGTATGCTCTACCTTTTTCTCTTCAGCTTGCTCGGTTAACAACACAAAAACCGATTTAGGCGCTCCACAAACTGGACAAACCCATTCTTTAGGCAAATCGCTAAATTTCTTCCCTTCTTTTACCTCATCAAAAACGTAATTGCAAACAGTGCACCTGTACTTCGCCATAATTAACCCTCAAAAATAATCAATTAAACTAAATTGATTTCGCACTTATCAGCTTATTGGAAGCAAACTTAAATTTGAAAGCGGCTGAAGAAAGTTCTTAAAAAAAATATATCCTAAGACTAAAAGTTGAGATTTTACATTTGCCAGTCAGCATATTTATTGTGAAATTAGAAGTTGTCGCTAATATTAGCCTGCGCGCTGGCTTGTCCCGAAATTGAAAAGCTTATTTTGAGAATGGGGTCTCTTTCTTTGTGTTTGAGATTAAACTTTAATTTTGTTTTGTCGTAAGTTTCATGTTTTCCATATTGCAACTTTTGGTCAAAGAAAGTGACCGCGAAAGAAGCAAATGTTGACTACAAAGGACGCATTCAAAAATACTTTTAAGAGAAGAAGAATCCCGAAAAAAGCACTCTTCTTCTTCTTCTCTTTCTTCTGTTCTGAAGGTGCTAAAGCTGTTTTTGAGATAGTGTTGGGTAAGATGAAGGCCACTATTGGTGTAGTCGAGGTAGGGCATGGAGCAGATTCACCTCAGTGTGTAAGGTATAGGGGGATAGTGGGAATCGAGTGCACGCAAAAAATCCGAAGTATCTTTTGGTTTTCTATTCATTGTGTGCAGGTTTCTTTAATTGAGGCGTATATTTCACGGGTATCCAATGTAATTGGGGTCAAGAACCGCTGTCGTCACATAATATCGGGACAGGCAGAGCGCCACGTTTCTTTCTGTTCTGCAAAGTACATTAGACCTTAGTCGTTATTATTTTTGGTACTTTATTGCAGGTTTTATCGCTTTTTTGGGTCTTTTCAGATAATCAATGTCCCCATTATTCGAAAGTTAACCAATCCACACACTATGTCTGTCGCTCTATCGTAATGTCTAAGGCGATTCCTGAACGCATCAGCCCATATGTGAAACTTCTTCAGCCTAGAAAACGTATGCTCAACCACAACCCTCTCCTTTGAAAGCTCCTTATTGAAAGCTTTCTGCTCAGGCGAAAGCTCAGGACCCTTCATGCCCCGTTTGCCTCGTCCAGGATTCTTCCTTTTGAAAGGCAACACGCAGTTTAGCTTTGGATAATCAGTCTCTATGCCCTTATAGCCCAAATCTAAACTTAACCGGACGTTATCCGGCAAGTCTGGATGACTATGCTTATACAAGGCGTAGTCATGAGTACTTTCCCTAACATGAGCTGTCTTATGGACGATAAACCCGTTTTGATTCACTGTTATCTGAGTTTTCACGGTATGTTTCTTTTTCTTGCCGCTGTAGTGAGTCTTTTGTTTACGCTTGGCTTTTGGTCTTGGGATCTCCTGCTCGGTTGCGTCAAGGAAGGCCTTGAAGCCTGGAAACAATGCTTCAATTTCATCAACTGTCTCTAGCCGCCTGACCTTGTCATGCTCCTTTCTGGGTAACGGTAGAACCTCGCTTACTATTGGCTCGATTTTTCTGATGTCTTTTAGGATATTGGTTTGGCTTAGATCAAAGAGGTATGCCATCAAATTTGATGAAGGATACAGGTGGTAGTATACTAGCAGCATGAGGAACCTGTCTGTTAGGGAGAGGTTGAAGGGGTGGCCTGCGCCGATTGCTCTTTTCTGTTTTCTCTGGAGAGCCTTTTCTGCTCGTAAGCAGGATATTTCTCTTTTATCTTTGAGTTTAAGGCGTCAAACTCTTGAACTTCAAGACCTGAAAAATTCCTGAAAACTGAAGGCTTTTTCGACAATACGTTGTAATTAAGCATGAAAATAACCCAAAAGCCAAATATTACGCTTATAAACTAATAAAACCTTCGTTTTAGCGCTAAAACCTTAATTAAAACTAAGGTCTATTTGATTTTTTTCGAGAGAAAGATCTTAGAATTAAAAAAAATTAAAGAATAAAGATAGGAAAAATGATGTAATTTATTTCTTTTTCTTGGTCGTTGTTGTGTCGGTGGCAGGTGCTTCGTCCTGTTTAGCTGGCTCTTCTGATTTTGGTTCTTCTTTTTTCTCTTCAATTTCGGTTGTTATTTCTTCAATTGGTTTTGGAGGCGGTGTTGTTGCCATTGTCCAGCCTATCCACGCGCCGATCGCCAGAATAGCGATAAATGCTACGGAAACAAG
>JBEKPM010000009.1:0-28908 GCA_049520735.1 Bathyarchaeia archaeon
TCTGGTTTCTGTTGAGGCCTTCTACGTGTTCGCTCATGGCTCATCAGTAGCTCTAAAGCTAGTCTAGATTTAAGGCTAACGGTCACCTGCCATCAACCGAGAAGACTTTTTCACACAGTCTCAACGCACTGGCGCGCGCTAATCCCTAAGGGTTCCATGCCTCCTCTCATCTCGCGCGATTGTCTGATAAACGACGAAATAAACCCCTAGAATTCTGATTCTCCAAAAATATAAATAGAACTGATATTTTATATAGGAAAACATGTTTTCTGTAAGAAGAAGCGGATTATTGGTTTTCTTCTCACGGAAAATAGTTTTTTACGTGGTTACTTTTTTCGTTTCGTTATCGCTGGTCTGGTTGTTACCACATTTGATGCCAGGAAATCCAGTAGCACATTTGGTTTTTAGTATTACTAGCGGTTCCGGACAAACGCAAGTTTTGCACAGATTATATCTATATTGGGTCCAGAAGTTTGGCCTAAATGAACCTCTATACGTACAGTACGGTATTTTCATTAAAGATATGGTAACATTTAATTTTGGGCCATCAATTGCTGGTTATCCCACCGCGGCTTTGGCTGAAGTTTTATTTGCCCTTCCATGGAGCCTGCTTTTATTGGGTTCTGCTGTTATCGTTGGTTTGGTGATTGGTGTCTACGTTGGGGCTGCTGCGGCTTTTCAAAAAGGGATATACGATAAACTTCTTTATCCATTCTTTCTAGTAGGATCAAACATGCCGTACTACTGGTTCGCATTAGTTCTGGTCGCTGTTTTTGCCTCAACCCTTCATTTATTTCCCGCAGGATCAGCATGGAGTTCAAATTGGATACCGCAATTCTCGCTTGGATTTATCCAGGACTTCCTTTGGCATTTCACGCTACCCTTCATATCTCTCGTAATTCCGTACATTGGAAGTACCGCCATAATTATGAGAACAACGACACAATCTGAGATTAGCTCTGACTATATGGAGTATTCAGAATCACTAGGGCTATCCAGAACAAAACTTTTGAAGTATGCATTACAGAATGCTTTACTTCCCTTACTAAGCCAGCTACCACTTTATCTTGGCGGAGCGTTTGCAGGTCAAGTAGTTTTAGAGGTAGTGTTTAACTATCCAGGTATAGGCTTGTTAATATATAATTCAATCTTGGATAAAGATTTCAACGTAGTACAGTGTGCCTTCACTTTTATAATACTCGTGGTACTAATAGGAAACTTCATGATAGATATTCTCTATGTCTATGTTGACCCACGTATTCGCTTAGCCTATAAGGGAGAGAAGAGTTAACATGGCCAAATCTTCAAGATTAACATTTTTGCGTTACGTATTAACACATTCAAGAAGGCTTCAAATAGGATTATGTATATTTGGTTTTTTAGTAGTCTATTCAATGATCGGGTTGCTCTTACCCGCTAGCGCCGGTGGACCGCTTTTTGTAGGTTACCTGCCACCTTCATTCGAGCATATCTTTGGTACTGATGCTATTGGGCATGATATATTTATTCAAACTCTTATAGGTTCTTGGTATTCCATGGAAATAGGTGTCATAGCAGGGTCAATAGCCACATTACTTGGAGTCGTTATAGGGGGTTTTGGGGCATACTTCGGCAAGATAATTGATGAGTTTGCAAGTGGTTTTACAAACGTCGTCATCACAATACCTACACTTGCGCTTTTGCTGGTTATAGCGTCATTTAGTGCAGTTCGTAGCATGTGGACCATCATTTTTCTGATAGCCATTGTTTCTTGGCCTGCAACTGCACGTGCCATTCGTGCGCAGGTTCTCAGCCTTAAAAACAGAGAGTTTGTAGAGGTTGCTAGACAATCAGCTTTAAGCCGAACAAGAGTCCTTGTAGCTGAGGTATTACCAAATATGCTTGGTTTTATTGTGATGTCGTTCGCAACGATGGTGGGGGGCGCCGTAATTGCAGAATCCAGTTTGTCCGCTTTGGGCTTAGGTCCGTCTTCGGTGACTTCGTTAGGAATAGTGTTGTATTGGGCTATCACATTTCAAGCCGCGGGTACAGGGATCTGGTGGTGGCTCCTGCCTCCTGGTATTCTAATAACATTGTATCCACTATCATTATTACTCATAAAAGACGGGTTGGGTAATGTTTTCAACCCAAGAACTAGGAAGTAGAATAGATAATGCCTGATGCAGACTCGTCGGAAGAAATCTCGCTCGAAGCAAAAAATGTAACTGCAAACTACATTTTACCAGAAGGGAAAGTGCCTGCAGTAGAAAACTGTTCAATGCAGTTAAGAATTGGGGATACTTTTGGATTGTTAGGAGAATCTGGATGCGGCAAGTCAACATTCGGAAAGTTGCTGCAAGGTTATGTTGTGCCTCCGTTAAATTTGATTTCTGGAAACGTGACTATTGACGGATTAGACATATTTAGTATGAGCCTGAGAGAAAGAAGTCGTAAGGTATGGGGAGCAAAGATCGTTAGAATCCCGCAATATTCCATGAATTCTCTCAATCCAGTGAGTAAGATTAAGTCAATCGTAATAGATTTTATGAAATCAAAGATACCTTCGATTTCTGAAAAAGAGGCTCTTTCATTAGCCAAAGCGCGATTTGAAGAAGTGAAGCTTTCAGCTGACATATTGGATAGGTATCCTTTCGAGTTAAGTGGTGGAATGAAGCAACGCGTAGTTGTTATTGTCTCTTCACTTCTCGATCCAAAAGTCATAATTGCAGATGAACCTACTACTGCTATCGATGTAACAATTCAACGTAGCCTAATCGAGTTTTTTTTCTTTTTAATAAAAAAACGAGTTATCTCCTCGTTGTTAGTCATATCACATGACATTGCAGCTTTGAACCAGATATGCAATTACTTTTACGTTATGTACGCGGGTGAAATAGTTGAATATGGAAAAAGAGATGCGATCATAAATGATCCTCTTCATCCTTATACGAAAGCTCTGATAAATACTATTCCAACTATAGATTCTAAGATCAAGGAAAGAAACTTAAAAGATATACCTGGCTTTCCTCCTGATTTAAGGTACCCACTTGAAGGCTGTCGCTTTCGTAAAAGATGCTCTTACTACAATGAACAGAAATGTAAACTTGAACAGCCCCAACTATTGGAAGTTAAGAAAGGCAGATTCGTCAAATGTTGGTTGTATAAGTAGGAGGGGAAGTGTCAATGGCAGAAAGACTGTTAAAGGTAGACAATTTAACTAAAACTTTTACAACTGGTTTTCTTAGAAGCGGATCAGAGACTAAAGCTGTGAATAACATTAGTTTTGAACTTGATTTTGGACACATATCAGGTCTTATAGGTGAAAGCGGTAGTGGCAAGACAACTGCTGCTGTGCTAATCTCTAAGCTGTTAAAGCCTACCGGCGGAAAGATCTATCTTAAAGGTAAAGAAATATGGTCGATACCAAATATTGAATACTATAAGCAGGTACAACTTCTTTTTCAGGATCCTTACTCCTCCTTCAATCCCGTCTATAGAGTAAAGCATGGGCTTACGAATGTTTTTAAAGTTCTTTCCCGTGTACCAGAGAATGAACAAGAGCAGAAAATTTTAGAAGTACTCGATTTGGTTAGATTAACAGATGAGATTTTGGATAAATTTCCCCATGAAATCAGTGGGGGACAGTTGCAAAGAGCGTCATTAGCGCGTGCACTCTTGATAAATCCAGATCTTTTAATTGTCGATGAGCCTACTAGCATGGTAGATGCTTCACTCAGGGTTACCATCCTGAACATTCTCCAGAGTCTTGCCAGAAGCTTAAACAAATCAATCCTATTCATAACACATGATCTTAGCCAAGCTTTCTATCTTTGTGATGAGATAAACATAATGTGCAAAGGCGAAATTGTAGAGAAAGGATCTGCTAAAGAAGTAATTCTCAACCCTCAACATTCATATAGCAAAAAACTTATTGCTGACATCCCTAAACTGACCGAGAGATATGAAACATTGCGCGATGACCAAATTGGAAACGTTATCGAAAATATATAGCAATATTTTATTTGAAACCCATAAAAATTTATTATGAAAAGCAACCGAAGAAAAAATGAGCGCGGTTGCAACCATTTGAAGATGTTGATCGGTTTTCTCGAAGGTCTGCCAATACCTTCCTGATTGGTAGGCTCATAGCCAACTTCTATTTCATCCAAGGTGAAGCTACGCAAAATGGGGCAAGAACTCAATCTTGTTCATGAAAGACTTCAAATATGCACGATAGCTTGCGCGCGCAACGGCGAGGAGAAATTGGGCTAAGAAGGCTCTAGCTGAATTTACAAAAGGTTGCCATTAGACATTACACTTTTTTTCCCTTTAGTTGTTCCAGAAACCCTATTCTGCAAAGGGGATTTATCTTTTGCGCGCCCGAGTTTTCAGCCGACTCAAGAACCTGGCAGATCTCACGCAGCATAATCTGAGAGGATTGGCTAAAGTTACGTTTCATTCTCAACTCTGCATCCTAATCATGCTTCTCACAGCTCAAGCAGCGTTTCGGAACAAACATGCGCGATTAACCTCTAAATTATAACGTTGCCTGTTGAGACGGAACACATTGAGACGGCACACAAAAAAGAGGTTAAGCGTCGTGGTCAACTAAGTGCGCTGTGCCATCCGGACAATAGACCTTTTCGTACTTAGTGACACGCCGATATCGCTCGCTACATACATGTAGAAGCGGACAACCATCGCAATCGCGTGAAAGTATTTGAATCCCTCCCTTCGCCTCTCTTCGCTGTATGCGTAAGATGTTTATAAAATTTTAAACTATAAAATATACAAAATCAGAAATTAACCAAATAGCTAATCTATTAAATCACTAAATTACTAAAAATGTTTTCTAGGCCTTGTCTTTTCATCATGTTAAAATAGGCAGTTGAGACTGCTTTATCGAATCTTCCGATGTTTTCTGCTACCTCTCGACTCAAAACTAAGCACAAAACACTGAAAAGCGTGCCATCACACACACTCGTCTTGGGAATGATCATCTTTTGGGGCTGTCATAGGTTTGGCATGGCATAATCCAATGGAGAGAAATATTGGGATACACTTCTGAGATGTTTTTGATCTCACGAGAAAACGTTGAAGGGGTAGTCGGGATTATTTAATTCAGCTGAAGTCAACATCATTTCTCTAAGTCTGGCTTGAGCTGCCACGAGTCTAACAATAGGAACACGGTATGGGGAACAGCTTACATAGGTTAGACCAAGAGCTTGAAAGAATTCCACACTGCGAGGATTACCGGCGTGTTCACCGCAGATGCCTACTTTGAGTTTAGAATTACCTTTTTTGCCCCAATCGATGGTGATTTTCATAAGTCTACCTACTCCTTTAGTGTCCAGAACCTCAAAGGGATCATCAATAAGAATCTTGAGCTCATTATAGAGAGGCAGAAACTTGTTCTCCGCATCCTCCCTTGAGAAAGAAAAAGTGGCCTGAGTCAAGTCATTTGTACCAAATGAAAAGAAATCAGTTACCTTTGCTAGTCGACCAGCTCGCATGCAAGCCCTAACCGTTTCAATCATCGTCCCAAATTGAATGCGCAATTGAACTCCGTGTTTTATCTCAACTTCCTTCTTTATTTCTTCCAGCCACCTGCGGACCCTCTTGAGTTCTTGCGACGTAACTACTTGGGGAATCATGATCTCAGGTCGAGCATCGACACCTTCATTTAGCAGCTCCGCGGAAGCTTCAAGACAGGCTCGAATCTGCATTTGGTAGATCTCAGGATACTTGATGCCCAGCCTTACACCTCGGTGTCCTAACATAGGATTGACTTCAGCAGTCTCGCGGACCTTTTGTAAAACTTGTTCTTTCTTCTCAATTAGTTCGTCAAGAGGACGATCTTTTTTAATTTCTGAAAGCTCACCAATGACATTTTCTACGTTTGGGATGTATCTCTGGAGTGAAGGCTCTATGCTGATTTTAAGAGAATCGCTTATCATTTCCATCTGTTGAAGACCTTGCTGGACGTCCTCGAGCCGTTCGATCTCCTGTAAAAGCGATTCTATGGAAGGCAGGAACTCATGAAGAGGTGGATCGATAAGGCGGATAGTTACAGGAAGACCCTCCATTATCTTTAGAATCTGTTTAAAATCATTTTTCTGCAATGGCAGAAGCCGGTCCAGAATCTCTCGTCTCTCTGTGGCATTGTCAGCGAGAATCATATCACGAACAATCGGTAGACGATCTGAAGAATTGAACATTCTTTCCGTACGGCAGAGGCCAATCCCCTCGGCTCCGAATTTTTTGGCACGCACGGCATCCTCAGGAGTGTCAGCATTAGCTCGCACCCCTATAGTTCTAATCTCATCAGCCCATCTGAAAATCGTACTCAATTCTGGGCTGAACTGTGGATCAACAGTGGGGACCGCCCCAAGATAAATCGATCCAGTAGCTCCATCGATCGTGATGACGTCGCCCGCCACAACTTTTTGGCCTTTAAAGAGGGCTGATTTGCCATGGTTTTGAATCTGGATATCTCTGCAGCCTACAACACACGGTTTTCCCATTCCCCGTGCAACTACGGCCGCATGAGAGGTCTTGCCGCCGCGGCTGGTCAGTATTCCTCTCGCCTGAAAGAATCCATGAATGTCTTCCGGCTTCGTTTCTTCCCTTACGAGGATGACTGCTTCGCCCAATCGCCCCCGTCGTTCGGCCTCGTCAGCATCAAAGACGACTTTTCCATGAGCGGCCCCTGGAGAAGCAGGGATGCCTTCCGCAACTGGTTCAGCATGCGCCGTCGGGTTGATTCGACGGTGGAAGATCTGTTCAAGATGCTCCGGGCTTATGCGGAGAAGAGCTTTCTCCTTAGTGAGAAGTTTCTCTGACACCATATCAAAAGATGTCTTGATGGATGCTGTCGCGTTCATCTTCGCGTTTCGGGTCTGGAGCAAATAGAGTTTTCCCCGCTCAATTGTGAATTCGAAATCTTGCACCTCACGAAAGTGATTACCTCAATCTCTTCGTACTGTTGTGGCATTTCTTTTTTCAACTGAGCAATCGGTTCAGGTGTTCGTATTCCTGCAACCACATCTTCACCCTGCGCATTGATCAGGTACTCTCCGAAAAGAGCATTTTCACCTGTTCCAGGATCTCTTGTGAAACCAACGCCTGTTGCAGAGTCATTGCCCATGTTTCCGAATACCATGGAAACAATGTTAACAGCAGTGCCATCAGCCATTTTCGGAGTGATCTTAAATTCCCTGCGATAGTCGATGGCGCGTTTTCCCCTCCATGAACGAAAAACAGCCTCAATACCCATTTCGAGTTGTTTCCAAGGATCTTGAGGGAATTCTTGCCCCACTTCTTTTTTGAAAATTTCCTTGAACTGGTCACAAATCTTAACGAGATCGTCTGTGTCTAGGTCCGAGTCAAACTCGATGCCATGCTGTTTCTTGGTAGTTTTGAGGATACTATCAAAACGAATCTCATCCACTCCAAGTACAATTTTTCCGAAGAGCTGCATGAACCGGCGGTACGTGTCATAAGCAAAACGACGATTCTTTGTAGCCTTTCCAAGTCCCTCCACAACTGGGTCATTGAGTCCAAGATTGAGTATGGTATCCATCATGCCGGGCATTGATAATGCTGCACCAGATCTAACAGATACAAGGAGTGGATTCTCAGCATTGCCAAAGCCTTTTTTTGTTTTGTTCTCGAGACGTTTCATATATTTCGTTACTTCAGCCATAAGACCATCTGGAAGCTTCTTGCCCTTAGCATAGTACTGGCGACAGGCTTCAGTGGTGATAACAAAGCCGAAGGGTATCGGAAGCCCCATCTGGGTCATCTCTACTAAGCCGGATCCTTTTCCTCCTAAAAGTTGCTTATTCTTGCTATCTCCCTCTTCAAAATCAAAGATAAAATTCATCTTTCTCATTTTCTTCAAATCCATTGATTTTCCAGTTTCCGTTATTGTTCTTTCACGCCGCGAATTCGCTTCGTTATCCCTATGCTTATCACTGTCCACAGACGCACGCTTCCCTTCAAGGTTTATTTGTTGTTTCCTCGCAGTCGGTTAATATAAATGCAATAACCATTTCCTTCGTTCATCTATTTCACCAATAGAACAGAACAGTCTGTGTAATCCATAACGTGGTCGCTCACGCTGCCAAGCAACCATCTTTTCATGGCACCGTGACCTCTGCTACCCATTACGATAAGGTCGAAGTCTTCATTCTGCGCGATTCTAATTATAGTTTCGGCAGGGTCACCTGATTCTAGTCTTTGATATGTTTCACTCCTTCTGCTTTGTCAGCGGCTTGGGACAATATTTTTTTTCCAATCTCTTTATTAAATTCTGGCTTGACTCTGAAGAAATTTGAGTCCATGACATTTATCAGAGTAATCTTTGTATCCATTTCCTTAGCCAAAGCGACGGCATGTTCGAAGGCTTTAAGCGAATCCTCTGAACCGTCAACTGGAACCAAGATTTTTGAAATTTCTAGTTGTCTGGCGATCAAAACAGAAGATTTGGCATTCAGAGCTGCTTTCTTTGTTATGTAACCCAAGTGCGGTTTTCGCGTCATCTTCCCACTAGCTCCCATAATTATTAACCCGTAGCTGCCGCTTTCAGCCTCTTTCAATATGGCTTCAGTCGCTTCGTCACTTTCAATTTTTTGATCGACTTCTATCCCTTGTTCCTTGAAAAGGGCCACGGCATTAGCGACTAAGACGGTTCCTCTTTGTCTTAGCGATTCGGAAATTTCCTCAAAGGGTTCTGGTGTACGCGGGGACAAATAGATTCTTCCCTCTTTTACAGGTCTTGTCAAAGGCAGGCCAATGGTCTCGAAGGAAGTGGAGAAAGTCGCGTGTAAGACAGTTACTTTTGATTTAAATTTCTTTGCGACGAAGGCTGCAAGCTTCTCAGCAACTAAAGAGGAGTCTGAGCCATCAGTAGCAAAAAGAATTTTGTCAAGCAGCTCGGACTCGCCAATTATGTTCCCCAAGATTTCAGATTCTTTTTTGCTCTATATCAAGTTTTATTTCCATGGAATTTGAAAAAAAGTATCTGCGAAGGGGTGAACAGTTCACTTTCTTTGTGATATTGGGTTTTAGGAAAACTTCATGTCCAAGACTTTTTATCCAGCTTTGCTGAGGCTCTGGAGCGCGCGCGATAGGGACAGAAAGTTGCATGCCGTGCAACTGAACGGAGCCCGCGCATGATGATGAAGGTTCTGAAAAGGCCCTTGGGTTTCTCGGCAGTCTACCTGGACCGTCAGTGTGGAGGCAACTGCATATGGCTGTTTGGCAAAGCTTAAGTCTATGTTTTGAAAGAGGGTTTCTAGGGTCTCGTGTTTCAACTTGCCCCGCTTGGATTCAACTCCTAAGCTCGGAATCTACTCCTTTGATACGAGACCCCTCTTCTCAAAATAAGCTTTTCAATTTCGGGACAAACCAGCGCGCTTGAAAAAGGCAAGCATGTTGTAATTCCGCAAAAACTCGTGAAGGCTTATCCAACGAAGTTCGTGGAAGAGAAGGATACTGATCTTGACTTAACAGTTGAAGTCGAAGAAGAACCCACTGCCACAGATAAGTTGCTTGTCAAAATAAAACGGCGCTTGCATACAACTGAAAAAATTTGCAGCGCGGCTCCGCGTTTAACTTAGGTATTTTCTTGTTGGCGATACAGTGGCTGTTTTTTTCAGAAAGTTAAAAAAAACGCGCTAAGTAACTGGATAATCAAGTAGATTAAAACTGCCCGAACTTTTTGCCGCAAAAACTTTTAAACCAAAGCTTTGCGAATTACATCTTCGTTTCAACTTATCTCAGGTGAGCTTAGTGAAGGTTGGTGTGTTAAGTGGTGGAGGAGATGCTCCAGGAATCGACGCGGTAATACGCGCTGTAGTAAGGAAGGGCATCCAAGTTTATGGCTTTGAAATAGTAGGAATAAGAGATGGATGGGATGGGCTTCTCAAAGGAGAGTTTATGCAATTAGATCTGGATACAATTTCAGGAATCTTGCCTCGCGGTGGCTCCATTCTTGGGACTTCAAGAACTAACCCTTTCAAGTCTGAGGACGGGACAAAAAAAGTATTAGAAAATATGAAAAAGTCCAGAATTGATGCACTTGTTGTTATCGGTGGCGATGATACATTGACGGTGGCTTACAAAATGGTTAAATTGGGACTAAAGCTCGTAGCAGTTCCAAAGACCATCGATAATGATTTGGCGGGTACTGACTATACTTTTGGCTTCAACACCGCCGTCTCAATAGCGACTGAAGCTTTGGATCGATTGCATGCCACCGCTGAGACTCATCACCGAGTTATGATTATAGAAGTAATGGGACGCTACACAGGGTGGATTGCCATGGAAGCTGGTATTGCTGGCGGTGCGGATGTTATATTGATACCTGAAAAACCATTTGATGTCGAAGAAGTGTGCGGATATATTCGGCACAGGATTGACCGAGGAAAGCGTTTCAGTTTGGTTGTTGTAGCAGAAGGAGCTAAACCAAAAGGTGGCAAGGAGATTGTTTACAGCGAAACGGTGGATGAGTTCGGACATGCCCGTTTGGGAGGCGTAGGATTCTTTATTGGTCGGGAGATAGAGAAGAATATGAGTCTTGAGACTAGAGTAGTCATTCTAGGGCATCTTCAGCGCGGCGGTTCGCCTACGGCCTTTGACAGAATGCTAGGAACCAGATTTGGAATAGCTGCTATTGATTTAGTTCACAAACAAGAGTTCGGATCCATGGTCGCAATTAGAGGTAATGAAATTGTGCCTGTTAACTTAAAAGATGTTATCGGCAAGCGAAAAACTGTAGATCTTCGACTCTATGATATAGCAAAAGTATTCTTTGGCTAGATAGCTAACTGGAATGCCGATACAAGATGTATTGCCCGGAAATCACGAACGCTAAAAGGCTCTATTGGAAGGAGAAAAAGCTGATAAGCTAGGCGAGAGAGACCTTTATCAGGCGCTTAAGGAGAGGACTTCTGCCAAATCTCCCAGAGAATGGGTTGATAAGCCTTCATCCGAAGCTTAAGGCGTCATACATCGAACACCCGCTACTGACCACATCCAAGCAATCATCAAGCTAAGGGATTATAGCAGCCGCTTACAAGCCAAAGAACTAACCGTTTACGAAATAAGACAACGTATACGCGAATGCTGTTAGTAAAAGAGCTTTTTTGATAGAGGTTGAGAAAGGAGGGTAATATTTCACCATTTTCAACTATTTGCGCACGCGTACGTTAAGTATAGATTTTATAGATTAACATTAATAAACGATTTTGCAAAATACACATGGTGAACAATATGGCGAAACCTAAAGTCTATGTTACCCGAGAACTTTCAGAAAGAGGTCTAAAGATAATCAAGGAAAACTTCGATGCTGAAGTTTGGCCTGAATATGCTCCGCCATCCAAAAAAGTGATAATAGAAAAAGCCGAAAACGTCGATGCCCTTGTCACACTTTTGTCGGATAAGATAGATGCTGAAGTCTTAGAGGCTTCACCAAATCTGAAAATTATCGCCCAAATGGCCGTGGGCTTCGACAATATAGACTTGCAAGAAGCCACAAAAAGAGGCATATATGTAACCAACACTCCAGAAGTTTTAACTGAAACCACAGCGGACTTCGCATGGGCCCTGCTGATGGCCTTAGCGAGAAGAGTGGTAGAAGCAGACAAATACGTTCGCGCAGGTCAATGGAAAGTAGGCTGGCACCCGAGCATGATGCTAGGCAGAGACGTGCACGGAGCCACCATAGGCATAGTAGGGGCAGGAAGAATTGGCTACGCATTGGCTAAACGCGCCAAGGGATTCGACATGAAAATCCTTTACTACGACGTTATTCTCAGACCCGAAATAGAAAAAGAGTTCGGTGCGAAAGCCGTAACCTTGAATGAACTTTTAAAAGAGTCAGACTTCGTCAGCATCCATGTTTCACTGATGAAAGAAACTCACCATTTGATAAACGCAGAAAAACTTAGGCTTATGAAGAGAACCGGCTACTTGATAAATAATTCTCGAGGACCAGTTGTGGACGAAAAAGCCCTATACCAAGCATTAAAAGAAGGCATAATAGCCGGTGCAGGCCTCGACGTTTTCGAACAAGAACCAACGCCTGCGGACAACCCGTTATTGAAACTGGACAATGTGATTGTTGCTCCGCACATATCCAGCGCCAGTCAAGAAACTCGTTCAAGAATGGCTGAGATAGCCGCAGAAAACCTTGTCACTTTCTTTGAAGGCAGAATACCGCCAAACCTCGTGAACCCTGGTGTGATGAAAGTGCGCTCACCACCAAAATAGGGAATTAAAAACGTTGCGTTACGAAATGCAATAGCTAGACAAATATACCTCTTTTTTCCTATTTCCTTTCAAAAATCAAGGGTGATTTACGTGAGTTTTACATGTGCCAAGAGAATGGAAAATTTAGGGACAGAAACAGCTTTTGAAGTCTTAGCCAAAGCCAAAGCATTAGAAAAACAAGGAAAAGACATGGTGCACCTAGAAATCGGTGAACCAGACTTTGACACTCCGAAAAACATTAAAGAAGCAGCAGTAAAGGCTCTGAACTCGGGCTATACTCACTATGTGCCTTCTGCAGGCATTCCAGAACTGAGAGAAGCCATAGCAGAGTACATCGCAAAAACTCGAAGAATAGAGGTTCACCCCGATGAAGTTGTCGTAACTCCAGGTGGCAAACCAATAATGTTCTTCGCTATTTTGGCATGCGCAAATAAAGGCGACGAAATCATGTATCCAAATCCAGGATTTCCCATTTATGAATCTGTTATAAAATTTGTTGGAGCTAAAGCTGTGCCGATGCCAATCAAGGAAAAAAACAATTTCAGTCTTGACCACGAATACTTCAAGAAAAAATTATCTAAGAAAACTAAGATGATTATTCTGAACTCACCAGAAAATCCCACGGGCGGAGTTTTAACCCATGAGGATTTGGAACTTGTAGCCGACTGCATTGCTGGCAGAGATGATGTAATAGTACTTTCAGACGAAATTTACAGTAGAATAACATACGAAGGCGAACATGAAAGCCTTGCATCATTTTCAGGAAATAAAGAAAAAACGATAATACTTGACGGGTTTTCAAAAACTTATGCCATGACGGGTTGGAGACTCGGCTACGGCGTGATGCGCAAAGACCTAGCGCAAAAACTGGCACAGCTTATGACCAACTCCAACTCTTGCACGTGCGCCTTTATTCAAATAGCAGGCATTGAGGCTTTAAAGGGACCTCAAACGGAATCAGAAAAAATGGTTGAAGAATTCAGAAAAAGACGTGAAATAATAGTTTCAGGTCTAAACCAGATTGAGGGTTTCAGTTGCCAGAAGCCTAAAGGCTCCTTCTATGTGTTTCCAAACATAACTGGAACTAGAATGCAAAGCTGCGAACTAAGCGACTACCTGCTTAAAGCTGGCGTAGCGGTTTTGCCAGGAACAGCCTTCGGAAAATATGGTAAGGACTATTTACGCTTGTCCTTCGCTAACTCCCCTGAAAACATCCAAAAAGCCTTAACTCGCATCGCCAATGCTCTTGAAAAAAGATAGAACTGTAAATTTCTGTTTTTTTCTACTCTCAAAACTACAACTATTTTCTATAGATTAACTTTAGCGTTCGCGCAACTCGAAAACGGTGAGCGCAAAATTATTCAAGGAAATCTATTCTGTCAAGTTTGTATTAGCTTTTCGATGGTTTCTCTGATTGATCTTTTTGGCGTCGCTGTTTGGCACGCTCTTTGTAGCGCCTCTTAGGTTTCTGGGGCAAGGGCATTGAAACCAAGTGCCCTTTATGGAATACGATTTCTCGGCCAAAAATGAATTATTGAATTTACCGCGCCAGCGCGAGCATCTGGAAAGAAATCAGCGCGGACTATCCCGACATCACATTTTGAAAATAACTCATGAATTTTTATGCAATGCAGACAAAATACCTAATTATTTTTCCCGAGTGAATAATGTCCCAAACACAAAGACAATATTATATAAGCAAATGCAACAAGTAAAAAAAGGTGAATGGCGAATGGATCCGAGTAATCCGAAAGAAGTCAGAGAAGAATTAGACTTTCTCAAAAGAACGAGAATTGAATTTGAAAAAGCAGTTGAATTCGTTAATACAAGAATAAGACCTGTGGATAAAGGCAGCATCAAATATTTGGAACAAACGTTCAGGCGATTGATTGTACAATTTCCAGTGCGTTTGGATGATGGTTCAATAGAGATATTCACCGGGTACAGAGTTCAACATTCAAGATTGCATGAACCAACCAAAGGTGGAATTAGGTATTCTCCAGATATTGATTTGGACGTTATTACTGCCTTAGCGTTTGATATGACGCTGAAATGTTTGGTTGTCGGTCTTCCCTATGGCGGAGCAAAAGGAGGGGTGCGTTGTGACCCCAAAAAGATGTCGAAGACTGAACTAGAAAGATTGACACGAAGGTATGCGTACGAAATCATGCCTATAATAGGACCCGATTCTGACGTCCCAGCGCCAGACGTAGGGACTAGTGAAATAGAGATGGGGATTATTTATGACACTTATATAATGTTTAATCAGCAAGCGCCGTATGGATCCGCCGTAGTGACTGGAAAACCGTTAAGCTTGGGAGGCAGCAAGGGTAGAAAAGAAGCGACGGCGCAAGGCGGTATATACATTCTGGAAGAAGCTATCAAAAAGCGACACGTTAGAGGATTGACTTCTTTGAAAGACGCGGCAATTGTTGTTCAAGGATTCGGAAATGCTGGGTTTAACGTTGCCAATATTTTACATCAAGAATATCAATGCAGAATCGTTGGAATCTGCGACTCGAAAGGTGGGGTGTACAATGAAGAAGGATTTGATCCAGCGGATGTGTTGAACTATAAAAGGTCTAATCCTGAGCAATCTGTAGTTGGGTATAATGGACTCGAACGAATGACGGGGGAACAAATCTTAACAAGTCCATGTGACGTTTTGATCCCAGCTGCAAAAGAAACGCAGCTTGTTGGTTCAATTGCGAATAACGCAAAAGCCAAAGCAGTCGTGGAGCTTGCGAATGGTCCTACGACCAACCTTGCTAATGAAATGTTAGTCGACAAGGGTGTATATGTAATGCCAGATATTCTTGCGAATGCGGGAGGAGTCACAGTAAGCTACTTCGAATGGCTCCAAAACAAAGCAGGTGAAAGCTGGGATTTGAGCTTCGTTAAAGACAAGCTCCAAAAGAAAATGGTCGACGCTTATGGAAATGTATATGACATTTCTGAGAAGTACAAAATTGATCTGAGAAAAGCGGCATTTGTCTTTGCTCTTTCAAAGGCTGTAGAGGTAACATCGAGCAGAGGTATTTTCCCTTAGCCTTTGTTACAACGCACATACATTGATATAATGTCTCTATTTGTGTGCGAGTGCACTTGAGTAGCAAGTAACGCACCTATCTCTGGCATGTCCCTCCTATATTTTCTACCATTAAATCTTCATTGCTGGCTACAGCATTGACATTTTATATTGAACACTTAAACCCAGGAACACACGCATCCTATCGTCTGGTCAATCAATGCTCCTCTGATTCATTTGCGATTAGAAAACAATACTCCAGTTGGAAAAAGCTTAATTCTAATCCTACGCTCAGAAAGTGAATTTATGAGTTGTTGTCCTTGAAGTACCAATGGACTGTTCTCATGGTAACGACCGTGGGAGTTCTGATGGCTGGGATAGATGCCCGAATAGTAATGATTGGTCTCCCTGTGGTTGCTACAGCCTTAAAGGCTGACGCTGAACAAGCCATCTGGTTCACGCAAGCCTACACTCTAGGAAGCACGATAGTTCTGTTGCTAATAGGAAGAATTACCGATCTTTTCGGCAGAATTAAGGTCTATAATTGGGGTTTCGTAATTTTCACCGTTGGTTCGGCGTTGTCGAGTCTTGCCCTGAATCCAACGCAGCTCATAGCCTTCAGAGCGTTGCAGGGTATTGGATCGGGAGTTCTCATGACCAATAGCGTGGTCATTATAATGGACGCCACACCAGATAAGGAGCTGGGCTTTGCACTAAGCCTAAATAATCTTGCTTTCAGGTTCGGAGCAATGGCGGGCCTTACTATAAGCGGGGTGATATTGTCTTTGATTGACTGGCGAGCGCTGTTCTACATAAACGTGCCAATCGGCATTTTCGGAACTATTTGGGCTTACCGTCGATTAAGGGAAATCTCTCGTCCTAAAGAAAAGGCACGAATAGACTGGATAGGCTTTTTCCTGTTCACACTCTCCATAACCAGTTTCCTGTTAGTCTTGACCTATGCCGCCTACGGCATGTCGAAGGAAGTCGCAGTTTATGCACTTCTAGTTTTCGGTACAGTGACATTAATTGCATTCTTTGTTCATCAGCGTGCTCACGTTGATCCTTTGTTAGACCTGGGTCTGTTTAAGATACGCGAGTACTGTGGTGGCCTATTGGCGATGTTGATAAACGCCATAGCTTGGGGCGCTGTTTTGCTTTTATTAAGCCTTTATTTGGAGCTTGTGAAGGGTTTGGATCCATTTTCGGCAGGTTTGAGGCTGATTCCGTTTGACATCTCTTTTTTGATAGTTGGCCCTCTCAGCGGGAAACTGTCAGACAAATTCGGTCCCTTGCCATTCACAACATCCGGATTGGTGGTAGGTAGCTTGTCTTTACTTTTTTTTTCAACAGTCGATGCCTCAACGCCATATTTGTACTTTGTAGCATATCTGGTATTGTCCGGAGCGGGATTTGGGCTCTTCGGTGCACCTAACCTGAGTGCCATAATGGGGTGCGTCCCCATTAAGAGCCGAGGAGTCGCTTCTGCGTTGAGAGTAATCATTTTCAATATCGGTCTCACATTAAGCTTAAGCCTTGCTATTTTAGTCATAGCTCTCAAAATTCCCTATTCCCTTGTTTCAACAGTTATATCTTCTTACTCACCGGCTGCAGTTGTCCCTGTATCAGACATTACACTTTTCGCGGAAGGGTTGAAGAACGCCTATCTGTGGTTTGCCGTAATCAATCTAATGGCAATAATTCCATCGTTCCTTAGAAGTATAGGAACAAATATCAAGGGACAAAAAGCTACTTTGTTATTGAATGATGAGCAGGTTGCATCTAGTCAGTCTCGGGAAAACATCCACGAAGATGAACAAATTCTTCAAAGTAGTAACTGACAGATCCAGATCTAACAGAAGAAAGATTCCAGCAAGTTTTTGGATAACTTAAGTTTACGTTAGCCTTGGGTTGATCTGAAATTGACGATCTTGTCTAGTCGCTTCGATCGGAGGACAGAACTCTGCTTTTCTTTTCAGTGCACCATTGATTGGGAAAAGGTGTTAGATCGGACGCTTACTAGGCGCATTGCGCCAGCTTATTTTGAAAATGATTTTAATTGGAATTTATCGCCTTTTAGGATTTGAAGGCAATTTAAGCGTCATAGTTTCTCCTATTTTCCTTGCAACATCAGCTTTTCTTAAATCTACTCAGGCGTTTCAGATTTTAAAAGGCCAGAATGAAAGCTGTTGTACAATAGTCAGTGAGGGTCCAATCAACTTTTTGTTTCATTTGTGGAGGTGGCGAAATTGTCAAGATAAACCTTCTAGAAAGTCTAGGCACGAGCATGAGGTGATGTTCTTGAAGTCTGTATCTGGGGTTCCAATTTTGTTGGTTAAAAAGTTTCGAAATCAGAAGGACTCAATATCCTTAAATATATCTCGCTCCGATAATTTCAACAGTGATCATAAATGCCATTTAGACAACATTTATTGACGCAAGTGATGCTACCAGATGATTCGATCAGAAACGTTGACGAAAATCGAGACGGTAAGATAGAAGGCTTTCAGTTCAAACTCAGAAATCCATGGTATACTTCGCAGCCAATATCGTCTTTAGTCAAGTTAATTATCAGTGTTGACGGGGAGAAGTTCGAAGCTGATAAAGTGAGCTTGAATGTAAGAGGTCAAGAGATTGTTCTGCCAAAAGCCTACACAATGTATGACGTGAACTGGGGCTTTCCCGAATTAATTGACGTTTTTGTTGAAAAAGCTGGTGGACTTAAGCCAGGAAACCATGAACTCTCCTGCGAGATCGTAATGAGATCAACGATTGAGTATGGTTTACCAGAGGAAAAAATAAATTTTCCGACCAAGAAACTTATGAAGGTATTAAATGAGAAAGAGGCGAAAATGAATTGACTTCAAAACCAAAAGTTGGTATAAGTTTATACTCTTATGGATGGGACATAAAAACTGGGAAGATGACTGTCAAAGACGCTATCGATAATGCTGCTAGTCTAAATGTTGACGGCGTCGAGCTTGTTGACAAACAGCACATTCCAAATTATCCTCACGCTAGCGTTTACGATTTGATTGAATTGCGAGACTACATAGAGTCCTATGGAATGAAAGTATCTTGTTACTCAACGTATATAGATGATCTGATGCGCACTGGCCAGAGGGCTACTACCGAAGAGTGTACCAAAATGTTGCTTGACGATATAGCCGAGGCTAAAGTGCTCGGTACTAAGATAATCCGACCAGCGATGGCACAGGTAAATATAAAATGGCTACCTCTTGTAAAGACACTCATGACGAATGTCCTCCCAACTTTGAAGAAGAATGACATAAAACAAGCTTTAGAAATACACGCACCCTTACCGCCGAAGGCTCTACTAGAGTTTGTAAAGGGAATGAAAGATGATTACATAGGTTTGTGCCCCGATTTTTCTGCTTGGCAAATGAACAAACAGCCAGGAATGACAGATCTAACTGATAATAGCATTGCAGAAACTGTGGCTTCGTTTTCAGAAATGAATCCTATAGAGTTATTGGAAGAATGCATG
Organism: Bathyarchaeia archaeon; assembly: GCA_049520735.1. Lineage (GTDB taxonomy): Archaea > Thermoproteota > Bathyarchaeia > Bathyarchaeales > Bathycorpusculaceae > Bathycorpusculum. Next base: position 18,792 of record JBEKPM010000009.1, read on the forward strand.
CCCTATACAATTCATGTTCATGCAAAGGCGCATGAGTTCAAGGATGGCAAAGAGGTTACAATTCCTTACGACAAACTAATTCCACTTATAAGCAAGACTGGTTACAGCGGCTATATTTCAACGGAGTTCGAAGGTTGGATGATGAACGAGGTTGACAGCAGAGAAATTGCCAAGACGCATGTAGAATTGGTACGAAAATATCTTTAGCCTTTACGATCCCATATATTAACAATGCAAATCTGCAAAGCTTGCTACTGTTCGCCCTTAAAAGCCTCATCTATTGAGAGACACAATCGAATCTACTGTTTCAATTCATATCCATTTGAGCTATTAGATTGATGAATAGCAAGGCAAAAGCAACAGGCGCACGCAAAGCTCTTTCATCTTGCTTTGCGTTTTCCTCTCTTTCTTTGTCCAAGGCGTTCATTCAAGGGCGCGTTGTCATTATGGAATTTTTCTACCTGAATTCGAACAAGCGCACACGTATTCCTAAATTAATAAAGTGAGTCTTGTACCTTTGGTGGGGGAGGGCAATGAAGAGGTATGAGGCTCCAGAAACCCTATTCTGCAAAGGGGATTTATCTTTTGCCCACAAAATCCTAAACGAACCTTTCCAACTAGCTGGCTATCCGGGAAGACCCCAAAGAAACCCACTTGGACTGTTCAAAGCGCATCTTGTGAGACGAGTAAAGCATATTCCAAGCAACCGAATGCTGGTTAGGCAAATGTGGAAAGACCCACGCCTCAAGAAAATCTACGACAACATAGAATACGATGAACCGCGCCCACTGGGATCAATGTGGAGGGGGTCAGGGACATCCTTCGGGTTGATAGAAAATTTCGTATCCATATTTTCAACCGTTCAGAAGAGCACTTAGCAATCTTTAAATTCAAGTGCATGCGTATCGAAATCCAAAAAGGTGTTAACTATGGAGAAAGATCAAATTGTTCTTCCGATAGATGAGTTTCCTACCAAGTGGTACAATATTAAGCCCGACTTGCCCGAGCCGCTTCCTCCGCCGAAGGAACCTGAAACGGGTCCTTCACGCATGGAGTACTTGAGCAGAACTATGCTTAAAGAGTCTCTTAGGCAAGAGATGTCGGATGAAAGGTGGATTTCTATTCCCGAAGAGATTCGGGAACTGTACATTCACATGGGTCGGCCGAGGCCACTCTACCGCGCGAAACGCTTAGAAGCAAAGTTGGGATTGAAGAAGGTCAAGCTGTTTTACAAGCGTGAGGATTTGTCTCCGACGGGTTCGCACAAAGCGAACACAGCGATTGCGCAGGCTTACTACGCGGTGAAGGAGGGCAAGACGACGTTGAGCACCGAGACGGGTGCAGGACAGTGGGGATCGGCGCTTTCGTATGCTGCTCGGCTTTTACAGCTCGACTGCGTAGTCTTCTGGGTTAGATCCGTATATGATTGGAAGATTGACAGGAAAACGTTGATGCAACTTCTAGGCGCGAAGGTTTATCCTTCACCCAGCACAGAAACCAAGACGGGTAAAGAGATACTTTCGAAGACTCCGAAGAACCACGGCTCTCTAGGCATCGCGATTTCTGAAGGGTTAGAGTACGCGGAGGCACATAAGAACACCGTATACTGTCTAGGTTCAGTCCTGAACCATGTTCTGATTCAGCAGTCAGTGATAGGACTTGAAACGATTAAACAGTTTGATATGATTGATGAGAAACCTGACTTGATCGTCGCTTGCTTAGGCGGTGGCTCCAACTTCGGTGGAATAGCTCTTCCCTTCATAGGCGAGGTTTTAAAAGGCAAACGGAAATGCGAATTCTTAGCAGCACAAACTGAGGCTTCGCCAAACCTTATTACGGGAGAGTACAGATATGACTTCGGCGACATTGCTGAACACACTCCGCTTATGAAGATGTACACGTTAGGCCACAAGACTGACATGGTGCCAGTTAGGGCTGACGGTTTGCGGTACCACGCAGCTAGTCCTATCATAAGCTTGCTGAGAAAACACAAACTCATCAAAGCAGTGAGTTATCCTGTGGACGAAAAATCGATTTTCGAAGCTGCAAGAATGTTCGTGCAGACTGAAGGATGGCTGCCCGCTCCCGAATCCAGCTACGCAATTCGAGCCAGCATTGACGAGGCTGAAAAAGCTGAAAAAGCCGGCGAAGAAAAGACGATCTGTATGAACATTAGTGGACACGGCTGGCTTGATCTAGAGGCCTATAGGGAAAAACTGGGTATCTCATAGAAATAGGTTAGAGCTGAGGCCGTCCTTTTTTTCAACGGCACTCGCCAATCTTTTTTTACTCTATTTATGCCCTAGTCGTAAAGGTTTTAAGGAAAAGGAGATTCTAAATCTATTCGAGGGTGTCATGTTATGAAAATAGGAATTATGACGATTTTGTACAACGAACAGAGATTAGAGAAAGTTCTTCAATATGTTTCAAATCTGGGCTATGAAGCTGTTGAGATTGCGGCTTGGAAGGGCAGCAATCATATCGACATTGAGAAAATATTGAGCGGAGGAGCCACAGAATACAAGAAGATATTCGAGAAATATGGACTCACGATTTCTGCCTTGAGTAATCATCTTGAAGGACAACTGGTTCTGGGTCCTCATGATGAATCGACGGACATCTGGTTCAAAGGCACAGCTGAAGAAAAAGTGAAATATGGTATGAAACGTATGAAGCAAACAGCTGAAGCTGCTGCAGCACTCGATGTACCTGTTGTAAACGGTTTTATCGGAGCTCAAAACTGGGGAGCATGGTACATCTTTCCACCAACATATGAGGAGATCTATGAAAAAGGTTTCAAACTGTTCGCAGAGCGTTGGGGAGAGATATTCGATTCCTTCGCTGCACAAGGGGTGAAGTTTGCTCATGAAGTTCATCCGCAAGAACAAGCCTACAATATCGAGACAGCGGAAAAAGCGTTAAAGGCTGTTGGAGGAAGGAAAGAGTTTGGTTTCAATTTTGACCCAAGTCATTTCATTTGGCAAGGAATAGATCCTGTAGTTTTCATCAAAAAGTTTGGGGACAGGATTTACCATTGCCACGCCAAAGACGCTGAGCTTGTCAAAGAAAACTTGGCGTTGGCTGGGAACACATCCACAGGAGACTGGCGCAGACCTGGACGAGGCTTTCGATTTCGCGTTGTTGGATGGGGCGCTGTGGAATGGAAGAGAATAATCACAGCACTCTTGGAGGTCGGCTACGACTACGTGTTGAGCTATGAACATGAAGACCCAGTCATGAGCAGAGAGGACGGCTGTGAAAAATGTATACAGTTCTTGAGACCGCTGATTATAAAATCTCCATTGGAGAAAGCTTGGTGGTAGACAAAAAAATAAGGCGCGTACACATTCTTATAACAAAAAGAGGCGTAATTATTTGAAGATTAGAGTTGGCATTGTTGGGTCTGGTTTGATAGCGCAGGTTATGCACATCCCTTACATTAAAGAGATCGAAAAGTACGAGCTAGCCGCTATATGCGATGTTGTTCCAAGCTTAGTAGAAACCGTTGGGAAGACATTTTCTGTTCCGAGAACGTACACGAATCACGCAGAAATGCTGCGAAAAGAAAGCCTCGATGCGGTTGTCATATGTTCTTCAACCGAACACCACGACCGAGTCAGCATTGACGCGTCAGAAGCGGGTTGCCATGTTTTAGTAGAAAAGCCTATGGCCTTAAGCATCAAAGCCGCTGATGAGATGATTGAAGCTGCTAAAAAAGCTGATCGGAAACTTATGATAGCCTATATGAAGAGGTACGATCCAGGATATGAAGCTGGAGCTTCTATGATGAAAGAAGTGCAGGATGATATAGTTCTTATAAGAGCCCACGATTTTCCCAACTTTTATGGATCAAAATCGAGGGATAGTATGTCTGCAGTTCTTGACGAAATGACGAAACGATATCTAATACCGCCTGAAAACGGGGAAGAAAGCAAAAAGAGAATAGAAGAACTGTTGACACAACAGTTGGGGGAGTACTCACAAGAAGAAATGAATGCTTGGGTTATTAGTCTCTTGGGCTTAGGCTCTCACGATATGACTGCACTAAGAGGAGCTTTTGGAGAACCAAAGGAAGTTCTTGCTGCTTCGATTATTCCTGGTGTTGCGTCAGAATCAGAAATGGAGATATCTTATACAACCAAGATTATAGCTATGCTGGATTATGGGAAGGCTAAATGCATTTTTGAAGTGGGAGGAACCCAAAGAACCTGGTTTGATGAAGAACTGGTGGCGTACGGCAATAAAGAGACGATATCTGTAGGATTTCCATACCCTTGGATCAAAAATGAACCTACTATTGTTACAAGAACAAGAATGAAGAACGGCGGCTTTGAAAAAAGCATTGTCACATCTTCGTACCGCGAATCGTTCAAGCAAGAACATATTCACTTTCTTAACTGCATCGAGAAAGACATCGAACCACGAACTTCGGGAAGTGAAGGCAAAAGAGACATGCAAGTGCTATACAGTATCTTTAAACAAGCGAGAAAAAATAAATCGATCGATGTAAGCTAAGAAGATTTCAGACGGCTTTTGAGCGCGCGGCCACATAGAAGCAAATGAACAGCATATGGAATCGCATTCTTGTCCCGGTTCAGAATTAAAGCAGGCCCTGAAAGACTGAGTCGAATAGTAGACCAGACCGTTGAAGTGCTCGTAGCGAGCGGAAGGATCAGAGTAGAAACCGTAGCGTTAGATTCAACCTTCATCAAAGCTTATAGCAGAAGAAACCTTGAGAACCGTACTGGTTTTAGCGATCCGGAATCAAGGATTGGAAGAGCAGTTAAAGCCAAAATCTGGGTTATCGGCTTCATTTGGCCGTCGACGTCAAAAGCGAATTGCCCACTGCGTTGATTGTGGTGTCAGCCAACGAGAACGAGAACGAGAAGAAACACTCTAATTTAGTTAGTAGGTTTTTAAGCTACATCGATCATCTTAAATTATAACTAAATGCTGGTTTCTATCAATTCCTTGTGGGAATATTGAAATTGCTGTTTCGAGCTGACCGTCGGAGGTAAATCTCAATTGTCTAAGAATTTTTTTTCAAGGAAAGGCTTTCAAAATGAGGCGAAACAATGCCCGCTTAACAAGATCAGTGTGATAGCACCAGCCACAAGCGCTAATGTTGGTTCAGGCTTCGATGTCTTCGGATTAGCCTTGGAAAAGCCAAGCGATAAAGTCACAATGATCCAAACGACGGCGAGTGTGAAAATCCAAGTCTCCGGCTTCTCAGCAGAAACCATCTCTACAGTGCCTGAAAAGAATACAGCGGGCGTTGTCGCAAACCTGATGTTAAAAGAGTTCTCGCTGAAAACAGGTCTCAACATAACGCTTGAGAAAGGCATTTGGCCCGGCAAAGGATTGGGAAGCAGTGCGGCTTCAGCGGCAGCCGTTGCATATGGCTTAAATCACATGTTTAGCCTTAAATTGAGCAACGAGCAGTTAGTTCAGTTTGCCGCTAAGGGTGAAGTTGTCTCCGCTGGATGTGAACATGCAGATAACGTTGCAGCCGCTGTGTGCGGAGGCTTCGTGATTGTGAAATCCTGCAATCCAATGGAAATAGTTTGCTTAAAAGCGCCATCAGACATGGAGTGTTGTGTGGCTTTCCCGCACATTAAGACACCAACTGGCAAGACTCAGAAAGCCCGTTTAATTGTGCCAGCAACGGTTCCCTTGGAAAAACTCGTTTATAACGTGGGACAGGCGGCCTCCATGGCAAGCGGCTTCGCTACAGGTGACATAGAGCTCATAGGAAAGTCAATGCATGACTTCATAATTGAGCCGGCCCGAGCTTTCCTAATCCCAGGATACCTCAAAGTCAAGGAAAACGCGTTAAACGCTGGTGCATACGGGGTAACTATCAGCGGCGCGGGGCCTGCGGTGATAGCAGTAGTTAACAAGAAACAGTCTGTTGCTGCTAAGGTTGCAAAAGCTATGAAGGAAGGATTCAAGTCTGCTGGTTGCGAGGCAACTGCCTTCGTTACGAAGCCTGGCAAAGGAGTACGCGTGACGGAAAAGTGAAAAAATCTGCCCAATCGAGAATGCGCATAGAGTGGAGCACGCGAGCTCGCGCTTTAATATAGAAGACCTTGCTACCTACTTTCAGAGTGGTGTGCTTGAGCAGGTCAATTGCTGACAAAGCGACCGAAAGAAAAATTATATCCGATCTTAAGGTCAGCGCTTCAGTTCTGGGCAAACTTTATCCGGTATTGATTGACAATCGTGGAAGAATAATTGATGGCAAGCATCGTCTCAAAGCAGATCCAGACTGGTTTAAGATTGTGGTTCCAGGCGTGGAATCTGACGAACACTTGCTGGTACTTAGACTCGTAAGTAATGTATGCCGACGCAACGTTCCGTCATCTGAGAAAACTGAGATGCTGGATGAATTGGGCCAGCTTTATCTTGATGAAGCAGTACCTCGTAGTGAACTCATTAAAAAAATTGTTCAGAAAACTGGAATGAGCTATAGATGGGTTATGAAGTATGCTTCTGACGAATTAAAAGTGAGACCAGGTTTCGGAGGACCAAAAAATCAGAAAAGCATTTATAATGATCAAAATGTTGGTCATAGAACAATTCAAGACGAGTTACTTTCAACGCCCACAGAAAGGATAGCAAAACTCTCAAGCTACTCAAATACCAATTTTGCGACAGTACTTATAGAAAAACGATTTTATTTGAAGCTTAAGGAAACAGCTCATAAACTGGGCATCGATTTGGATATCGTAATCAATAATGCATTAATATTGACATTACAAAGAATGAATCAGCTTGCAAAGAATAATGCAGCAATGCTAATTCCTAGCGCGAGAAGTGAAAGCAAAATTACAAGCGTAGTTGCGTGTTTAACCAAAGAATTAAAAAATCCTGAAACAACGAAGTAATCCTAACTGGACTAATTACCAATAATAACTTGAAACTATGCTAACCTTAAATAATCTTCAAAATGGTGGAGGGAGCATATCAACTTTCATTGTAGCTTCAATGAAAGCGCACCAGCACGCGCATAGGTTCAAGAATAGAAAAAATTTCTCGAAAAAACTAGAAAATGTGATAAACAAGAAAGACACGCCTATATTATTAGCACATGTTAGAATATTCAATTTTGCGGCGTGAAGCAGATGGTTGGCATAAAGAACGCTGAAGAATTGTCAAAGAATGCAGGTTCAGAAATTGACCGAAAAGCAAGAGAAATAGCGCTAAACGCTCTTGGAGTAGCTTTGGAAGCTGCAGATCCCAAAATGGTATTTAGGTCCAAGATTCAAGTGAAAGGCAATAATTTGAGAATTGGAAATCTTTCTTTCAATTTAGCTGAGTTCAAAAAAATCTTCGTAGTAGGCGGTGGTAAAGCCTGTGGGTATATGGCTGAGGCCTTGGAAGAACTCTTGGGAGAGCACATAAAGTACGGAGTCGTAAACGTGCCCTACGATTGTCCTCCATATCAGACACGGAAGATAAAGCTTCAACGCGCCAGTCACCCTAGCCCTGATATTTCTGGCGTTAAAGGTACGAGTCGCATGCTGAAATTAGCAAACCAAGCTAAAGAGAATGAACTCATAATTTGTTTATTGTCTGGAGGTGGATCAAGCTTAATGCCTAAACCATGCATGGGTGTATCTCTAAAAGACAAGAGGAAAGTAACAGATGCGTTGCTGAAATCTGGAGCTACTATCAATGAGATAAATGCCGTTCGCAAACACATCTCAGATTTTAAGGGCGGATGGTTGGCAAGAAGAGCCTATCCCGCAACAGTCATAAATTTGATCCTATCTGATGTTGTGGGAGACACATTGGACACGATAGCTTCAGGTCCAACTGTACCCGACCCGACATCCTTTCAGGATGCTGTTGAAATCTTGAAAAGGTACCAGCTTTGGAATGAAACCCCCACTTCGGTGAAAAAAGTTTTGCTCAAAGGCGAGAGAGGATTAATTCAAGAAACTCCGAAAATTGGCGACAAGGCATTTAATCAAGTTTATAGCGTAGTCATCGGAAATAATTTTACATCTAGTCTCGCAACCCGCAATAATTTTCGGAAAAACAAGCTTCATGCTTTGATGTTGTCTTCGAGTCTTGAGGGCCAAGCTAAAGACGTCGGCACAATATTGGCCTCAATAGCTAGAGAGATAGCTACATCCGGAAATCCTGTTCCTAAACCTGCTGGTATAGTTGCTGGTGGGGAAACCACAGTTACTGTTGTCGGAAAGGGAAAAGGGGGGAGAAACCAGGAAGTAGCCTTAGGAGCTGCGTTGAAAATTGACGGCCTTAAGGGAGTAGTTGTTGCCTCTCTAAGCACCGACGGCATAGATGGACCTACAGATGCTGCTGGAGCCATAGTCGATGGAAACACAATGCTTCGAGCGCAAAGAATAGGACTAGACCCGAGAGAGTTTTTGGTAGAAAATAATTCCTATTCATTCTTTTCTAAACTTGGTGACTTGATTTTAACAGGACCCACTGGCACCAACGTTTGCGATATTTCAGTTATTGTAGTTCTTTAAACGCGCGCCCAAGTATTTCGAAAAAATTTGACTCTTAGCACGGAAATCAATCTTGCTCCATTACGAAAGAACCCTAAATAAATAACGCAGTGTGTTCTCATCAAACAACTGGAAATTCATGAATAGTACATGTCTAAACTAGCGCGTGGCGCGACCTGCTTCTTTCGATAGTGTATCTTCAATGTTTGCAAAGAGTTTCTCAACTTTCTCAGGTGGACCCGCCTTATAGAGGATAACATCGCTTTTGCCTGCCTTTAAGCAATATCTAATAAAAGCAACTTCCCTTGCTCCTGATTCTTGTGCATTTGAAAACACATTCTTGGATTCAATAGAATTGAGAAGTCCATCCACTAAAGGCTTGCTTTTAGCTTTAAACTTGGTTGCAAGAACCTTTTCCCCCCTTTCTAGGGCAAATGCCACTGAGTCTATCTTTGAACTTTCAAAGACGGCAGTCACATCAGATATCGTCATGTTACGTACTTGCGGGTATTTTCCTGTAGGCAAATATGACCCCCCGCGCTTGTCCAATTGCTGAACAACCATGCCTACCCCGACGGCGCCAGCTATTATCAGGTAGTACGGTTTTATTGCCGCTCCAAAAACAATGGCTAAGTAAACGAACGTTATAAACGGGGCAAAAAGATACGTATTCGTGACCAAAGTTGTCCTCAATATCCTGAAAGAATAGAAGTACATGTAGAAGCTGTAAACGTTCAAGAACGCACCTATGTAAACTGCCAACATGACGTCGCTTGCTTTCAGAGGAGCAAATGGAATTCCAGCTGCAATGAAAGCTATGCCTGCAAAAAAGAAAAAAGCCAAGTTTGCAACCACAAAAAACACTTCTAAATTAAAAACGTCTCTTTTGACCATGACATTCGAAAGCGCATAAACGAAAGCCATCACAATCATAAACACAACCGCGCCAAACTCCGCTTGACTAATACTTATGAGATTTCCTCCAGTAACTCCAATATAGAGACCGAAGAAACCGAGGAATAGGGCAATTATCTGATATTTAGTAAGCCGTTCTCTTAACAACGTCGGTAACAGTGCTAGCATGAGTAGCGGCGAAGTCCTGAAAATGGCTGTAGTTAATGCTGGAGTTATATAATGTTCGGAAAACTCTATGCCATATTCTATGGGAAAAAAGCTGAGAACCCCAGCAATTGCGGCAGACGCGATTTTTCTCCTGTTTTTCGAAAAGAGCCTAAACTTGTGTACTTTCCCCCTCATGATGAGAAGTGCCATGCTTGAACAGACTCCTGCGGCTGAGGCTATAAAAAAGAATTCAAAGAGGTTAACTCTCGTCACCAATGCTAGCAAGACCGGCATTGAAGATCCTGAGAATAATGACGCAATCAAGAAAATGTGCGCTATGGTCTTTATTTCCATGTATTATTACTTTTGATATGTTTCTAAATAAAGTAGCGCGATGGTATGAGAAGTGTTAAACGTGGTGGGCGCTCATGCCATACTATGAGCGCCTCTGTTTGTGGGTTGGATGTGCATAAGGATAGCACTTATGCGACAATTTTGAGCCCTGAAGGAAAGATAGTTAATCAAACCAGAATGGAAAATGAAAGAGTTCTGCCGTACCTCTCGCACTTCAA
>JBEKPM010000010.1:0-22066 GCA_049520735.1 Bathyarchaeia archaeon
AAAGGGAGATTGCTTCATTGAAAGGGTTAATATAGACTAAGGTGACGGTATTTTACTGAGCCGTGGATTTCGTGTTCAAAACCGTTGGTTTGGTTGCCCGCTACGATAAGAAGGCCGCTTTGAAACTTGCCGAGGAGTTGGCGGAGCACCTTGCAAAGGAAGGGTTGAAGGTTTACCTTGAAGATAGCTTGGTGGGAAAGATAAATGCGCCCCAGGCCGAGATGGCTTCTCTTGCAAAAATGCAAACTGACTTCATAATCACAATTGGAGGGGACGGAACAATACTGCGCACCTGCATAACAGTACCAAAGCCCGAACCTCCACTTCTAACCGTTAACATGGGTGAACGAGGATTCTTAACTGAAGTAGAACCCAAAAACGCCTCCGAGGCAGTCGACAAAATCTTGAAGGGCGAATATAAAATAGAGAAATGCACCAAGCTCTGTGTTTCTGCAGGCGGCAAGCCATTTCCAGACGCTTTAAACGACATCGTCATCTCTGCCGGCGAACCGGCAAGCATCCTTAAGGCGCAGATATGCAAGAATGGAAAACCTATTCTTAAATGCCAAGCTGACGGGTTAATAGTCGCGACCCCGACTGGCTCGACGGGGTATTCTCTTTCAGCGGGCGGACCCGTTTTGGACCCTGCAGTAGACGCGTTCGTCGTTACATCCATCTGCCCATTAGCCGCGTTTCCTTCACTTGTCCTCCCCGCGGACTCAACCGTCACCTTCAACATCTCCAGCCCAAAAGAAGTGCTTGTCTCGATTGATGGAAAATACCGCAAACTCGTAAGTGACCAAGAGCCTATGCTAAAAGTCACCGTGTCGAAGAATATAACGTCATTTATCAGGTTTGAAGGAGACTTCTACGACCGGCTGCGAAGCCGGCTTCTTTTCAAGGGAACACAATGACCGCCCAAACTGGCAGCCGATGTAGAAGAATAATTGTTCTGGATACGTCTGCTTTTCTAGCGGGCTATGACCCCTTCTCATCAAGTGAAGAGCAAGTAACGGTTCCGAGCGTGGAAGAGGAAATAAAAAGAAACTCTATGACAATCACACGTTTTAGGACAGCTATCGAAAGTGGCAAACTCAAAGTCAAAGCCCCCAGCCAAGAGTTCGTGAATGCAACAAAGGTTTCTTCAAGCAAACTTGGCGACGCTCACTTGCTATCGAAGGCGGACACGGAGCTTTTGGCTTTGGCTCTGGAGTTGAAAGCAGAAGGCTACGCACCACAAATCATCACTGACGATTATTCGATCCAGAACGTTGCGACGCAAATGGGGATTGAATTTTTGGCGCTTGCCACTTTCGGCATCAAACGGCTCTTAGAGTGGGTAAGATACTGCCCAGCCTGCCACAAAGAGTATCCGGTTAATAGCGCTTCTAAAGAGTGTCTCGTCTGCGGCACACAGCTAAAAAGAAAGCCGCGCAGAATAGTCAAAAACGTGCACAAGTAATCGGGCTTAGATTTCTTTTGAGACCTCAGTTATTGTATCCTCGATAATTGTCAGCGCAGAGTCCAACATGTCAGTTTGTATGGTAAGCGGGGGAACTATTCTCAGAGTTGAAATTCCGCAGGTGACAACGGCTACTCCGCGCTTCCACGAACGCAGCATAACTTCAGACGCTTTCTTCGGTGCGGGTTTTCTTGTTTCTTTGTCCTCGACGAGTTCAACGCCGATCATGAGACCTTTTCCTCGTACGTCTCCAACTATGCTGCTGGTTTCTGCGAAGTCCCCTAGTCGTTTCTTGACGTAGTCCCCCTGCTTGTTCGCGTTATCCAGCAGATGCTTCTCTTTTATGGTTTCAAGGACTGCGAGGGCTGCGACGCAGGAAACTGGGTTTCCTCCGAAAGTGCTTGCATGCGAACCCGCCGTCCAATCCATGACGGAAGCCTTAGCCACGGTTGCACCGATAGGTAAGCCTGAAGCCAAAGCCTTTGCACAGCAGATTATGTCGGGTTCAACGCCCCAGTGCTCGATTGCAAACCATTTACCTGTTCTGCCTATGCCTGACTGAACCTCATCGTCGATAAGCAGGATTCCGTATTCGTCGCTGATTTTTTTGAGTTTCTGGTAGAACTCGAGCGGAGGAACTATGTAGCCGCCTTCTCCTTGGATTGGCTCAAAAAGAATCGCGGCTACATCTTCAGGAGGCATGTATTTGTGAAGGACTTGCTCTTCGATGAAGTCTGCGCACCAATAGTTGCAGCTTGGACGCGTTAACTTGAAAGGGCAACGGTAACAGTACGGGTATGGAACGTGGGCGACGCCAGGCATCATAGGAGAGAAGGATCGTCTCTGAACTGCTTTGCTGGCGGTGAAAGCCAGCGAACCCATCGTACGACCATGAAAAGCACTGATGAACCCAATAAACAAAGGTTTTCGAGTGTGCCACCTTGCAAGCTTAACCCCGGCCTCAACGGCTTCAGTGCCGCTGTTGCCAAAAAACGTTTTCTTCCTGCATTCGCCAGGCGTAATTTCGGACAGCTTTTCCGCCAGGTTAATGGCTTCTTTGTAGTAGAAGTCCGTGTTAGAATAATGCAGGAAACGGCTACACTGCGCTTTTATCGCCTCGACTACAAGGGGATTGTTGTGGCCGACGTTCATGCAGGCGATGCCCGCGTTAAAGTCAATGTACTCGTTTCCGTCAACATCTTTGACTATGCAATCATTCGCCGTGTCAATGCAAAGTGGGTAATACCGCAGATAAGAGGGGGAGACGAACTGTTCATCTTTCTTAACAAGCTCTCTAGCCTTGGGTCCAGGGGGGGAAACAACAATTTTTGGATAAAGCATTTGGAGAAAACTCCAAAAAAAAGATTAGTGGGCACGCCATATTAACCTTTAGTCGCATGAAAAAGTGGTGTTGACTCAAAGAAACGTTAGGATCAAGAGCAGAATTACGCCTTCAAATGCGAAGACTGGAATTGCGGTTCGTTTTATCTTTTGTATTGCCTGATCGACCAAAGTTGTCATTGACTTCAACCGCGCTTCCCCGATGGCTCTGACCTGCGGAACAACCAACTGCACGCAACCCGCGGTGGATATTTCCAAGTTTTTCTCTGCTTTTTTTGCGACGTTAACAATGATTCGCGTCAGCAGCTCCTGATCCATGGCTTCCCCAACAGGGTGGTAACCGCGACGGCCAGTGACGATTGCGCTTACAGCATGCGTGTCTGTGGTGAAGACCTCGCTGTCGTTGAAACCTTCCGTACCCAAAGCGGAAAGAAGCGTCTCTCTCAAACCTGAAATGATGTTATTGCCGTCAATTACCACATAGGCAGTTTTCTTATTCTGCACCTCAACAACTATCGCGGTGATTCCCCCGCTTCCCATTCCTGACTTCAAAGAAAACTCTGACGGATAAGCACTGGCGGCTCCGACCCGAAAGTGGCTGGTTGGCTGCACAACAGCTTGCTGGAGACATCTTGAGGCGGCATTGCGCAATGCTTCCAAGTGCACTTCAACCTCTGCAACGTCTGTAATGCTATTATGAGCATTAACCACTATTGCGTGCTTTAACCCATGTTTTGTTGCTTCTTCAATAACTATGCGTCCTAAGTCTTGAGGCAAATCTTCTGTTGTTTTTGGAGAAAGCGTAAAACTGATAAAGGCCGTGTCTCCGAAAAGTTGGCATGAAGCCGACGCAACCCCCTCGGAAACCCGAACGAAAGGCGACGCCGAATCCGCTGATGCCCTAAACCTTGCAGAAGATATTACTTGGGAGATGATTTTGTGGTTTTGGGCTTGTGACGCTAAATCGCGTTCATGTCCCAAAATACCCAGAGGTGTGCAGGCTTCGCAGTTGATTTCTTTTTGGAATTCATGTTTCATAAGGGAGGGCAGGAGGCTGCTGCCTATGTTTTTGAATGGACCGGGATGCACGAATGGAACGATTATGGCTGCTTTAGGTCCAGAGGATTCAAACTTTAAGATGTTGACTTCGACGTCTGTGTCTTCACCCATGTCTTCCAGGAATTTTTCTAAAGGCGCGTTGGCGCTTGTTACCCAGTTGGCTATGAAGGCTTTGAAAAGCGGAATTGAGGAAATTGAATATGCCCGGCCCAAACGGTCGATAGGGTAAAAGAACAGCAACGCCGTCAGCAAACCGACTATGGGAGCGAGAACGATAAAGGGCAAAATCTGCAAAAGTGAGATGCCGCTTGCAGCCCAAAAGGCAACAAATGGAAGTAAGCAAAGTACCGGCAGAAGCAAAATGGACAATCCCCTTCGCCACACATCTGCGTCAGAAGTTGCCATAAACACTATGATTCTTAGAGTTACGATTGCAGCGAAACCTATCAGGGTAAACTTTTCCCAAAGTTGCCAACCGAAGGCGAACCCCAACCCTGTGCCGATTAGTATGAAGATCAGCCAGAAAACCAAACTGAATAACGAAAGCACGTGGGTGCGCCGCAGCAGGAAAATCGGATCTTTTCTAAGAACCAGTTTGCTGACTATTAAATCCGCGATAACTGTAAGTACAAAAAGCGAAAGAGCAAGAAGGAGGCCACGGATTAAACCCTGAGATGGAACGGCGGAGGTCAACAATCCAATAACAAAGCAGACCACGGCAGCGGCTACGAGTGCTTTTTTGAGCGATGGAAGAGTAAACATGGATGAGTAATGTTTCTTCGCGTCGTCTATAGAACGGTCAAGCGTGATTTTGTCTTCCATTTTATCACCTCTGGGTTGAGTCTCTCTTATGGAAGCGGTGAGGCTTATTAAAATTTAGCGAAGTTAAATCGCGGCGCCAGACAGGAAATACACTTTTTCTGCAATAGACGGATAAGTCAGTCAAAGTTTTGGCATGGAGCAGTTAAAGCCAAGATAGAAAAACGAGTTCGTTTGTTTCAAGACTCAAAAAATGAACATGCTGCCTTGGGGTAATTGTTTTATCTTTAACTTGACTTATGTGTTAGTTTGCGATGGCTATGTCAGAACGAGACTTGCCTCCTTCGATATTTCACATGCTGGAGCGAAACGTGGGCAAGAAAATCAGGGTGATCATTGACCCAGCATACGGTTTCGAGGGCACGTTAGCCGCGGTGACATATGAGCCGTCGGGAATTTGGCTTTCCGAGGCAGAAGCCATCGTTTTAAGATCGACCATTGCGCAGCCGATCCCGCAGATTACAAGTCGGGAAGAAAGAAGCGAGATATTTCTACATCTTAACTCTGTTCAAAGAATAGAAGTTCTACATCCCAGTGCGCCGAGACGTTAAAGAAAGCCGTTAGGGGAAGAACACTTTTACCAGCACTGATAGAACAATCAGTGAAACCGAGAAAACCACAAGCAGCTCAGGCCTCATCTTTATTCCTTCAGTTTCTTCCTCGAAGAATCTGAGCAAACCCGCGCTTGCGGCAGGCATTGGACCGGTATCTTTCTTTTTCCTTCTGCTGCTCACTGATATCCCTGCCTTCTCATGTAACCGAAACCATTAATTAATGTTGTGCAGCCGGGCAATCCGAAACATCCGACTTCAACGACGTTAGAAATGTTTAAAGTCCGCTTTGTTTAGACACTAAAACCTGGGAAGCATATGCACATAAGTGAATTCCAGCAGATGATGCGTGACCTCTACTTCAAAAGGGACTCAGAACGGGGAATCGATGGAACTTTCAACTGGCTTGTTGACGAAGTTAGGGAGTTAGGGGAAGAACTCAATAAAGGAACGGACAGAGAAGCCACGGAGAAAGAATTTGCCGATGTCATCGCATGGCTTGCTTCCCTCGCGAACATAATGGGAATCGACCTTGAAAGGGCAGCCATCAACAAGTACAACTACAGATGCCCAAAGTGCCAGCATTCCCCCTGCCAATGCACTTTCTAGCCTTGCAGGCGCTTCTGCCCTAGACCCGTAGCCGCCCAGTGGAAGGGTCTGCGGCCCGTTCGGCTGACGATGCCTTCGTTTTTGAGAAGATGAAGATGATGCATCACAACGTTGTAGGAAAGGGAGGTTGTTTTCGCGATCCTTGGGGCATCCAATTGCCCAGTTTCCAGAGTTTCCAAGATTTTGCTTCTAGCGTTAAGACCACTCTTGACGTTTCTCAGGTTTTTCAGGTAAGCGTTAGGATGCACAGAGTCACCGTTAGAATATTCAGCGTTCTGGGTTGAAAAGCTTTAGCTACCGAAATCGAAAAGTTTGGCTTGTTTTGGTTTCTTGTTGTCGAACATTGAAGTTATCTCTTCTTTTATCAGGTCAAGACGTTGCGTGTAGTAGTTGGGCAACCCGTAGGTATCGACGAGTTTCTGCGCCGCCTCCAAGTACTTTTCTATGCCTCCTCGGTAGACCGTTAGGGTTAGCTTTCCGCCGCAGAAGGGGCATTTTCCTTTGAGGGGCAATCGTCGAAACTTTTTGTTGCATGATTTGCATCTGAAGCCCTGTGTGGAGAAGGCGCGCAGGTTGCCCGCTATGTCTCTTAGGAAATGGGTTGTTAAAACTTTTAATGCGACACGTTTGACATCCACAGCGTCGATTTTTTCTCCCAGCCCAAGTTGCATGTTCAGTTTTTCGATCATGGATTTGAATTCTTTGTAGGAGCTGTTGGCGTTGCCGAGGTTGATGTTGGAGACGGGTGTCGTGTACTGGAAGCCTTCGAACTGGGCTTCAGTTCCCAACCTATGGCTGATAGTGTCCATGATGGAGCTTACAGGTCCAGCTTCGCCTTTGTCCCAGGTTTTGAGGTAAAACTCAACTGGATAGGTTTGGTCGACGTCGAAGTCGTGGGCTTGCCTTTGCACCTCTTTAGTGTTAACGAACGGAATCAGCAGAATTGGGGCATCCATGATTCCTCCTATCTGAGCCGGCAGATAAACGCGCGAAAAGTTCAGAAGGGTATCTAGCGCAAGCATGATTGCGTCTTCGTCTCCATCGCAGTCACGACGTTTAGCCGAATGCCAAATGGGATGGGCGTAGATCACGTTGCGGTCTGTGTACCCGACGACGCGCCCCAGAATGCAGGCGCAGGTATGTGGGGCTAAACCGAAGATAAGGTGTCCGACGAGGTCTTCAGGTTTCTTAACGTTGTAGTAAGGGGGAAGCTTGTAGACTCTGATAAGCAAATCATCGATGAAAGCGGCGATTTGAAGAAAGTAATCCCCTGCCTTCCACGGAATCACCACGTCTTGGACTCTGAGTTCACAGACCTGATTGGGATCCGTCAAGGGCACGCCGTGCGTATCGTAGACGTATCCAAGCTGTCTTATCTTTTCCACGGGCACTCCGACTTCGGCAGGAGTAAAATGAGTTAAGGGGGCGTTTGTGCCGTCGAAACGGATTGTACCGTCCTTGTAGACTGACAGGTCGTACTTTGCCCGTAAAATGCCTTTTTCAACGATTTCAGGCGTCTTGTTAAGGTTCGTTAAACCCTTAACGCCCCGCAACTGTTTCGGCGAGGAGTAACCGAGCGATTTGCAAGCGCCATCAACCAGCTCTTTGAAGTTAATCGATTGGCGCTGGTACAGAATAGCGTCTGCCTTGCAAGTTGGGCAGGCAGTGTCTTTCAACGCTTTTCCGCATCTTGGGCAACTTTTCTCTTCCACGGTTTCGCCGCCACAGTTAGGGCATTTTACTCTTCGAGTGTAAGTTTTACAGTCGGGGCACTTGCGCTTCACCATTTCGACAAAAACGTGATCCTGCTTTGCAGCCTCCAAAAGATCCCGGTGCGTGCCACCCGCCAAGCTAACTGGGAAAAGAACATGGACAAGAGGCTTCATTTCGCGCCGCTTCGCCTTTTCAGGTCGACCCATTCGTCCGCCAACATATGTTGGAGCCTTATCCTTAATGCGTACACCGGAAAGTTTGCTCAGCGTCTCCGTCACATTCAAAGGTTGAGCAGCATCAAGCGTTCCATTGGAGCCGTAACCGAGACTAAATGCGAAGGCGGCTGCGTCTTCCCCCTCCACAACGATTTTGCCATTTACTATTCTGTGTGGAGCAAAAATCTTCCTCAACATCGCCACTACATTTGGGTTGCATTCACCTGTAATTCTGCAAATTGCGGCATCGCTGGCGGTGACTTCCGAGGACCCCAACCAGCTTCTAAATTGTTCAATCTCCTGAGCCGTGGTCAAGTTTGACCAAAAGAACGTGAAGCTGGGATGTAAAGGAATATCAAGGCGTCGACTGAGAAGTATCGCTTCCTTAACTGTAGGCTTATCAAAGAAGGGATTGTCAATAAACCCCTTGATTCTTTCTGCGGAAACTTCTGCGGCTTCAGCTGCCAAATGAATGTCAGAGCCGAATTTGTTTTTGATTTGGTTTTGAAGATCCTTTACCCACCACTCCTCGACGTACCCAGAAGGCGGAAGGCTCTTGTTTGAATACAGAAAGTCTCCGAAACTGATCAGGATGTCTCCTAGAAATAGAATTTTCTGAATTTTACCCTTAACATCGGGATAATTCTGCATTGTAACCCTGACAATCGAATTGTCTTTCATTAGAACAACGGGGGGTTCAATCGAATCCACTGGAAGAGTAACGCAGCCTTTCCCGGGAAGCTCCAAACGCATTTGCGTGCCTGCAGCAAGAAAGTTTTCAAGAACAAGCATAGTAGCAGGATGAATGCCGACAGCTGACAACCCAGTGTTCCGTGACCGGCCATAGCGAAGCCTGAAGCCGCCGCGTCTTGAAGGGAAAGCAAAGATGGGCCGTCCAGCTATCACGTCATCCATGAAGCCGCCCGACTTCTTCTCAGATTTCTTTTTGAACTCCTTGAGCCAATCCCAACCTTGAAAACCAATCTTATTGATAATCACGAAGACCTTTTGAGCACGCCCGACAATGCCGTCGTTAACAACCCTTAGAGCGCCGCCTCTTACACGGTTCGTTTCCACTCGGGGAAGGTTCCGGTAAGAAGAAACCTCAACTGGGTCGGATTCTGTGCCCGTGCATTCGACTGGAATCAGGTAAAGCGCTTTCTTCAACTCGTCATCTGGAATGTGGTACTGGAAGCGCCCCACGGACCGTTCGTAGAGCCTTAGCTCTTCTGTGAATCGGGCAACTTCTTCCTCCGTGGGCTTATACCTATCCAATGCCAGTTGCTGCCTCACGAAATCGCCTACAACCAAAGTCAATGCTTGGTCTGTTCCGCCCGCAGACCTTATCGGACCTGCGAAGTAAATGGCCAAGTAACGGGTTCTGTCAGCGTTTGTTTTTATTTTTACTTGGGCTATGCCTTGAATCGGCGCCGCCGTTAAGCCTTCAGTGAAGATTGCAAGGGCGGTTCTAATCGCCTGCTCAGCCATCTTCTCGGGGTCGCCTGTACCGAATTTGCCCAAAATTATTTCTTCAGCGACTTTGAAGGCTATTTCCTCACGCTGCATCTTTGTGCTGAGTTCTCTGATGCTCAGAGCCACGTTCTTGGGTCCAACCAACCCCTCCACCAGATCAGCGATGTCTTGGGCAATAATGCATTCTGTCTTCAACGCTGGATCTAAACCAGCAGACCTTGCGCTGTCGCTTATCGAATAAAGATGCTTCAACTCGTTTTCCAATGTGTCAACGTAGTTTCGATAGCCTTTGCTGATGTTCAAAGCGCAGCTTCCCACGGCAAGATATGTAGTGATGGGTTATTTTGCCTTTCTAAAAACTAAAAACAAAACTCAGAAACCAGAACCGTGCACGTTTAGGTTTTGATGTTTTTGATTGCCGCGATGATTTCAGCCACTCTCTGCTTGGAATCTGTTGTTTCGCAGACATTGCCCGTGACTATGATGTCAGCTCCTGCAGAGGCAGCGGCTACAGCTTGTTCCTTCGTTCTTATTCCACCGCCGACTATCAGCGGTATTTCCAAGACATGCTTAACTGCCTGAATCATCTCTGAAGGGACGGGGTCTTTGGCGCCCGAGCCTCCTTCAAGATAAATGAACCGCATACCTAGATATTGACCGGCCAACGCATGAGCCGCCGCAAGTTCGGGCTTGGCGTATGGCACGGATATTGCTTTCCCCACGATGCCGGCGGTTCCACCGTTTCCAACGATAATGTACCCCATGGACAAAGGTTCCAAATGATATTTCTTGACAAGTGGTGCCCCGAGGATTTGGGCGCCGATAAGAAAGTATGGGTCAACCGAGTTAAGAAGAGACATGAACCAGATCGCGTCTGCGTGGCTGCTTATGCCCGTTACGTTGTTAGGGAAAAGTATTGTAGGAAGAGTAACACTGGATTTGATCGCTTTGACGACGTCGTCAAGATGTGCTTGCGAGACAAAGGTTGAGCCTCCAATCATGATGCCGGCTGTCCCGCTGTTCTTGGAGTTCTCAGCTATCCGCGAGGCATCTTGGGTCGTCACTTCTTCGGGATCAATAAGGGTTAGATGAATGGAGCCTTCAGTGTTTATCTTTTCAAGCAAGTATTTTTCGATAGGCCCTAGCATGCCAATAATCCTTCAATTACTCTTTCTTTACGTTCGGTAATGGCGCTCTCTTGCCGGAACCGTAAACTTTGTCGGTTAGCATGCAGTAAACGTCAACTTCACCTTGGGCTTGTTTAATCGGGAACTCTTCTTTAAGACCGCAACCACTGCATTGCGCCACTGCGTGCCCGCCTTCTTCTCTGGAAATTTCAACCTTAACTGTTTCCTTCCCGCATCTGGGGCAGGAAAAGAACTTTGGCAAGCGTTTCTTTGGAATATGAACAACTTTCTTTCTTCTTCGACCCAACTATAACAGCCTTCAAATCGACGATATTGTTGAGTAATATTTATCCTTGTCCTTAAATACTTGCCTACAAGTCAAGATTATAGGTCTGCGTGAAGCCTATTGAAATTGACGCCTTTTGTCTTCGAAGTAGACTTTTCAGAAACACAACAAAGAATCTGCCGCTTCATCAAAGAATACGTTGAAAATGCAGGAGCAAAAGGAATAGTACTGGGCTTATCGGGTGGAATCGACAGCGCCACCATAGCGGCCCTTTCAAGCCTTGCAATCGGCGGCAAAAACGTCTTAGCCCTTATGCTTCCAGAGGAAGAAAACTTCAGCCAAAAAGACATTGACGATGCAAAGGCGGTGGCGGACCGCTTTCAATTGGAAACCAGTATCTGTGACACGACCGAGGTCATGAAATGCTTCTATAAGCAGATTCCAGTTTTCGACCCAAAAGACAGGTTATGCAAGGGAAACGTTAAGGCAAGAACCCGAATGGTCTATCTCTACTATTATGCGAACAAATTCAACAGGATCGTCTGCGGCAGCTCTGATAAATCTGAAACGATGATGGGTTACTTCACGAAGTGGGGAGACGCCGCCGCCGACATAACACCGATTTTGGATTTGTACAAGACTCAGGTGCGCAAGCTTGCCCTTCACTTAGGAATCCCGGAAGAGCTTGCACTAAAACCATCCACTCCAGCGCTGTGGCCTGCTCAAATGGCTGAGACGGAACTTGGCATCAAATACGAAACCTTAGACCTCATTCTCTACGGCTTAGAACGATTCATGACCACAGGAGAAATTGCTAACCAACTAAAAATCGAAAAATCCACTGTTGAAACCGTCAAACGTAGATGGCTAAGTAATGAGCATAAGAGAAGAATGCCTATTGCGCTCAAGCTCGGCTACAGAACTGTAGGAATAGATTTTAGGCTTCCAAGACACACGTACTGAAAGGGAAAAGGAAATGAAAGATAAAATAGAGATCGCCCTTGCCCAGATAAGCAGCAAACGAGAGAGCAAAGAAGCAAACTTCCAGAAAATTGAGAAACTGACAATTAAAGCCAAAGAACAAGGAGCAGACCTAGTTATTTTCCCAGAAATGTCATTGACAGGTTACGTCGTTCATGACCAGGTCTACGAGTTGGCAGAAACTATTCCCGGACCAACCGTCGAGAAGGCGGAAATGTTGGCGAAGAAGACAGGGGTGCACATCATTTTTGGGATGCCAGAGTTAAGCGAGAAAACCCAAGCAACAGTTTTCAACACCGCCGTCTTCGTAGGTCCACAAGGCCTAATCGGTAAATACCGCAAAATGTACCTGCCAACCCACAGCGTCTTTGAAGAGAAAAGATATTTCCGCCCGGGTTACCAAGCAGCGGTCTTCCAAACCGATCTTGGCAACGTTGGCTTATGCATCTGTTATGACATTTTCTTTCCAGAAGTCCTCAGACTCATCCGTTTGAAGGGCGCTCAACTGATCGTTTGTATTTCCGCCTCTCCTGCAGTGCGCAGAAGCTACTTCGAAACGTTAACCTGCGCCAGAGCAATTGAGAATACAGCCTACGTGGCTTATGTGAACCTTGCAGGTGTCCAGGATGGCTTGCAGTTCTGGGGAGGAAGCAGACTTGTCAGCCCAAACGGCGACGTTTTAGCCAAGGCAAAGTATGACGAAGAAGACTTTTTGACATGCGAAGTGGATTTCAGCGACCTGAGAACCGCTGAGACCTTTATTCCTGCCCTAAGGGACCTAAGACCCGAACTTTTCGACAAGTTAAAAGAATACGCGGAACGTCTATAGATTCTGTTACGGGAATTTTCAGAATCACGTACACATCACAAGTCCATCACGTCATGTGATATTACACGTTTAGATGAGAAATCACAGTGATACAACGTGATTGATGACGTCACGTTTGACGCAGGATAATTGATTCTGGAAAGCTTACGGGAAGGGAACTAAAAAGTGTGTGCACGCTAACTAGATCGCTATAACAAGCCGTTCCGCATGAATGTAGAAAGCAAAACCCGCAATCAAAAACCACTAGTTCGTGTCTAAAGTTCAATGGAAAGCCTTTTCCATGATTCAAGAGTTTTGCCGCTTTTTAGTAAATGCGCTGCCTTTGACGTCAAATCACCAAAAGACTCTCTCTCATCGCTCATTTAGCTGTTAATGCCCGTATTCAACGCCTTTTAGAGCAAGAATAGAGTGTTCTTCCATCAATAAGGCTTAAAAACTTGAGCTAGTATACAAAACTGTATTCGTGGAGATATACGGAGGAACATGAAGTTTGAAGCTAAAAGACGGAGTACAAACCTGGTTAAACGGAGCTCTAAACGACCCTATTGTACAAATACTCGCCAAAAACAGCCAATTAACAAAAACACAGCTTGAAACACTACTAATAGACGTATTGGCTGAGAATTTATCAGGCAAACAACTAAAATACGATGAAAAAGCGAACTTAAGGTTAACTAAGGCAAAAATAAGCCGCGGATCCTTTAACAGGACACTAAAACAGTCTAAAGAAAACGTCATAAAATCGATCTACACCGTGCTACTTCTAGGTTATTTAGGTGTATTTGAGAGCACAACTCTCGACCCGTACCTCGAAATCGCCAATAAACTTCACGAATATGTGGAGGCACACCAAGACATGCCCGGGAAGGAAGAAGAACTAAAAGACCATCTAAAAGTAATAGAAATCATACGTCAAGAGCTAGAAACGAGCCTAAAACGGCTTTCTAGTCCATCAAATGAGGCAATGTGACGTCACAAATCACGGCTAAACAGGGGACATTTAAGAAGAATATGCAAGGACAAAAGAGCTAAATTAATCAGGCACAATCACGTCTAAAAGAAGAAAATAAGCCTAAATTATAGAGATTTGCAAAGATGTTAGCAACTGCTGTAATGCGAGGAGTTATTTGTGATATGTGACGTCATGCTTAACACAGCTTGACATCACCAAAAACCTTAAAAAGTCCATGGAACACTGTGATGTGTGATGCAACTGACTAAGTCACGCCTGCGTCACGGGGATGGCAAATCACGATTGACCTCACGTTTGTAGTATTGGCAGTTTTGGCAGCAGTTACAGTTGCCACGTCAGCTGAATATTACAGCCAGATACGTAAGGCTCAAAGGGAATATGAGAAAGCGAAGAACACTGTAGAAGACATTGTCCTGAGTTTTCATCGAGAGCTCAAGCGGGAAGCTGAAAAACTGGATCTTGTTGCCTTCAAGATCGAAGGGAACTTTGCAAGAGCTGACGAAGCAGTTAAGAAAGCAGATTCTTTAGAAAAAAAGTTTTCGCCAATGGAAGATCAAATTAACAACGTATCACAAAGCCTCAGACAAACCAGTACAAGCATTCTGTCGGGTTTATCAGGGTTGGAAACAAAAATCCTGGATATCGAAACGGCTCAAAATGTAATGAGAAATAAGATCGGCGGGTTTGAGGAACAGATCCAAAAGATGAGTGCAGCTCCAGAAATTCAGGCTGAACCGTTTATGCCGGTGATGCCAATCAAACGGGATAAAGCGATGGCTGCATTGACAGAAACGGAGATAGTGGTGCTGGAAAAGCTGGCTTCTGAGGGACCCAAAACGGCTCCTGAAATTAAAGAGCAGGTGCACTTAAGCCGAGAGCACACGGCGAGGCTTATGAAGAAACTCTATGAGGGCGGCTACGTGGAGAGGGAAGCAGGGAAAATACCTTTCAAATACACCATCAAGGCAGAAATGGAAAAGCTGCTAAAGAAAACCGAAAACGCCCCTGCAACTTGATCGTTGTTTGGGCGACGGTTTACTTTATGATTTGTCTTATGCTTGCTTGTGGAATGTTAGGCGCGGTTCTGTATTTGAGATTGTTAGGCCCGCCAGTTCTCAGTAGCATGCCCTTGCTGGTCATTCTTGAAAGGTAAGTTGACACGGTACTCAGGCCTATCGGCTCTTTGAGGTCCTGCTCGTAGATCGATTGAAGATCCTTAGAGGAGAACCAAATCAGAGGAAAACTCTTCTGGATAACAACTTGGAGTTTCTCAAAACGAGAAACTAAACTGTTTGTTAAAGCTGAATTTGGACTCGAGTTCGGGTTTTCGCTTGGTGCACCTCCCAGCAACTCAACTAAGTCTAGTAGCCGTAGAGCTTTGTCCCGGGTCACTTGACCCTCAAAAGCGATGGTGTATCGGTTGCCATCGTTGTCGAACAGCTCCACACGCATTTTTCGAGCGGGCATCAGCGTGCACCTTAAGGGTTCACACCTCTACACTTCACACCTTATAGCTGTTATGGTGAAACGGGAAAAAATAGAAAAGCTTTGGTGAGCTTGTTTTATGTAAAGGAGCTACATTTTCATTCTATTTGGCATAACTTACTTCACATGAATTTGGAAAGGCTGAAAGCTTGTTGTTATTGCTTGGTTCTGCTTTTCCAGCGGAAGCATAGGGGTGCCTTGTTCACTGTAAAAAGACAGGAATAAGGTAATTTTACAGAAAACAGAGGCAATTAAGCGACAACTACAATGCTATTTCACATGTATTCACAGTTTTGTGAACGGAAAACAGGATTTGTGAAATGAAGAAGACTTTTCAAAAGGCTATTGGACGAAAATTCGTGAAGACGCGTCATCAAATGGTAGGTATTTGCATTTTTCGCAAGATTTTTCCATTAAAAAGACTACACACAGGCACCCCTACGTTTCCTCTCGAAGCCTTCAGGTAGAAAAGGATATCAGAAATCTTGCAAAAAACTTTGAAGATTTCTTATCTAAAATCGTAGATCAACATATTTAATATACTAATTTATCACTAATTACTCAGAGTATATATAACTAATAATATAATAATTGGTTTTTCTTTATCACACTATTTTTTCCAGTAGAAACTTTGGGGTGTGTGTTCACGTTGATTTGCTTACTTAACATGATGGCTATTCATTGATCTATAAGATTGTTGTGTTTCACAATTATTTTTTTGTACTACATCCTTTATCTGTTCCACTCGAAATATCGGTAGAACCTCTAAAATGAGAGGGCGTGGGCGAATGGCGAATCCAAATGTGTTAGATAAAGTGTTCGAAAGCTTCGTTAATGGCGTTAAACTTTTCAAAGATCGGGAGGTTCTTAGGCATGATTATATTCCCGACAAGCTGCCCCACAGAGAAGAACAAATAAAACTACTAGGCCAAACAGTCGCTCCGGTTCTGAAGGATGCAAGATGCTCAAACATCTTCATCTACGGAAAAACAGGCACTGGGAAAACGGCAGTCGCAAAATATGTTTTGAGCCACCTTGAATTCAAAGCAAAAGAATACGGCGCCAAAGTAAGGTTTTGTTACATTAACTGCCGAATGACAGGGTCGGAATATCGGGTTTTCGCAAGTCTAAGTCAAAGCGTCGGCATGACAATCCCTTTCACAGGATTATCAGTTGGGGAGGTTTTTGACAGGTTCCGAGCTGGCCTTGATTCTTCCCGAATCATTTTCATTATTGTCCTCGACGAGATCGACGCCCTCATAAAAGATCGTGGAGATGCTTTCATGTACGAGTTGACTAGAATAAATGAAACGCTGACCCAAAGCAAGGTTTCGATAATCGGGATTTCCAACGATCTTCGCCTGAAGGAATTCTTGGACCCGCGGGTTTTCAGCTCGCTCAGCGAGGAAGAACTGGTTTTCAGGCCATACGACGCAGCAGAGCTCCGAAACATCCTCTCAGAACGTTCCAAGTTGTCCTTCAGAGAAGGAGTCTTGTCTGAACCTGCACTAAGTATTTGCTCCGCTTTGGCCGCAGCAGAACATGGAGATGCACGCCGAGCTCTGGACCTGTTGCGTGTGGCAGGAGAAGTCGCTGAACGCCAAGGTGCCCAATCCATTACGGAGGAGCATGTGCGTTTGGCTGAGAAGCATATTGAGCATAATCGTGTGGTTGAAGCACTCAAAAATTTGACGCTTCATTCAAAACTCGTGCTTCTAAGCGTTTTCCACCTGAACAAACCAAGCGCTAACACAGGCGAAATATACGATGTTTACAACGAGTTATGTGGCGAATTCGGCGCTGGTCTTCTGACGCAACGTAGGCTAGGCACCTTGATTAATGAGCTTGATTCAATGGGTCTTGTAAACGCCAAAGTTGTAAGTATGGGCAGGTACGGCAGAACCAAAAAGATCAGGCTTGAAATCTCAAGAGGCATCATTCGAGACGTGTTCGCAGAAGATCCCCGGTTCAGTCAACTGATCAACTATTCGCCTCAAGCTTTCCGCAAAAACACGGCTGAAGCGTAACTTGAAATAAGCTGCTTAGAGAAATGAGAGTATGGTGGTTTCAAGTGTTTGTAGGTTAACCACTGGAACCTTTCCCGGCGTGGGAACCAACCCCAGTTTTTCCATGTAGTCCGTTTGTTTTTGCCATCCGCCGGAATTCACCACGAGAACACCACGGTAATTGCAGAAGCCTAACACGTGAATGTGGCCCGCGTGAAAAATGTCTGGCACCCGATCGATGACAAGGTAATCGCGGTTTTCGGGTGAAAGCATGGTTTTTCCTCCATAAAAGGGAGCCAAATGCCGGCTTTGCATCAGTAGCCTCATTGCTTTTTCTGGATGATCATGATCCATCCCGGGCACCACTCCTATGATGTCATCCAAGCTTCGGCCGTGGTACATCAGCACTTCGACGCCATGAAGGCTAAGTAGACAGGGGCTTCCGACTGAGCGGATGTTGCTTTTTCCCTGCATTCCCTTCAAGTAACCTTCAGGTATAGCTGGCTGCGGAAGGGCTTTTCGGGCGGCGTCGTGGTTGCCTGGGGAAATTATTACTTCGATGTAGCTGGGGATCTTTTCGAGGTACTTAAACGCGAAGTCGTATTGTTTGTGGACGTCTCTTATCGATAATTCCTTTGCTTGACCTGGGTACACTCCAACCCCGTCAACTATGTCGCCTGCTATCAAGAGGTACTTTACTCTGCCCGCTATCTCTCTCATCTGCTCGTTCCCATATTTGCCTCTGAGCCACAGTATGAACCGTTTGAAAGCTTCCTTATCGAATTTGTTGCTGCCAATATGAAGATCCGACGTTAACACGGCGTAGACTGGTTCTTGGGCTCGCTGCTGAGTTTTTCGGCCGATTTCTGGGAAAATGATGTCTTCGGCGAGGAAGAGATTGGTTCGAGTTTTGATTACTGCCAAGCAGATAACTTGGTCGGGCATTAGCATGAGGGCTTTTTTCCGGACGTCTTCGGGTGCTTTTTGAGGCACCAACACGGTGGCGGTTCCTTGTAGGTCTTCTACAGAGAGGACTATGTGGTTTTTTGAATCTCTTTTTTCGGTTAACATGCAGATTATTTTTAGTTTTGTTTTAGGCTGGGACTTAAGGGCTTCAAGTATTGGTGTTGCGGCTCTGACGTCGATTCTTTGTCTAAACAAACGCTCGATCCGTCTAAACCTGTCTTGAAAATATGAAAAGTATTCTTCAATGGTCCCGTTGGAGCTGAGTTTCCCGGTTGCATCCTCGAGAATGGAAACTTCAGCTCTGATGTCCTTGGCATAAGGGTAAAAGACGCCTTCGACCGCAGTTTGATCTATTATCGGCGGTGACGGTTCCTCAATCGGGTTTTGTTGCGGCTCAGGTTCGTGTTCCCTGATTGGAGCTGACGGAACGGTTAGTTGTTGTACCAGTGTTTCCAGGAAAACTTTGTCTATGAAAAATGGTTTCTCCTGCAGGTCGGCTATTCTTTGAAGCGCTAAGTCCATGACGTCGAGTGGGTCAGCTGCGTCTGCGTTTTGGCTCAGAAATTGAAACGCTTCGCTGTCCAATTGGTACCCAGCCGCGATTGTTGCCTGAATTGCTCTTTGAAGTCTTTCTTGCTCGCTCATTTATGCTTCGCTGCCATCAGCTTGAATCGCTTTATGCTTACCCTCTTATGTCTATGACTTATTTACCGTTTTTCGTTCGAAGACAATTTTAAGTGCTTCGTAATTCTGATCTTCCAAGATTACCCATACGTTGCATAGCAGAGGCTTAACGGTTTATTTTGTCAACAATTAATTAATCAAAGCCAATTTAATTTATATGAGTGAACCACTGTTTAGATGTGTCATATCATGCTTGAGGCATCCGTATGGCAGACCTACGCAAGATTCAACAAACGCCAACAGGCACATTTTTTGTTTGTTTACCAAGAGAATGGGCCAAAACAAGAGGGCTCAAAAAAGGCACCCTAGTTTGTTTAAACGTAACCAGCGACGGCAAACTTATTGTCGACCCCGAATACAACGCTGAACCTCCAACCCGAACCACTTCGTTAACCGTCGGCCCCAACCTTAGTCGAGAAATCGTAGGTCGTTACCTTTTGGGTTACGACACCATAGATATTGAAGCTAAAGACCGAATTGACTCCGCTGCAAGAAGCATTGTTAAGTCAACCGCCAGTTCTCTTTCCGGGCTGGAAATTTTTGAGGAAACCAGCTCGAAAATTTCACTTCACAGTTTAATGCAGCAGCAGCCTTCCACTTCGCCCCAAAAGATCCTGCAACGCAATTACGCCATTGTAGCGGGCATGATTCGGGATGCTGCCAACTCGTTCGTCTACGGCGACGTTGAGTTGGCGAAGAATGTCATTGCAAGAGATGATGAAAGCAACAGGCTATATTTTCTGCTTGTTAGAATTTTGCGGACCATAATTCAGAATCCACGGTTAAACGAGAAGCTTGGACTTACCCCGATTGAATGCTTGGATTACCGTTTGGCCGCAAGCTTGATTGAAGGGATAGGCGACGCATGTGTGCAGGTGGCGACAAAAACCATTGATCTGAACGGGCAAAAGTTTTCAGGCGAACTGCAAAACTTGCTGGTCGAATTGGAAACTATCTGTTATGCTGCTCATGAACAAGCTTTGAAATCTTTTGTAACTAAGGATATTTCCTTAGCAGCAAGCGTGCGTAGCTTGCACGAGAAAGTTGATGTTACCGCAACAAGAATTGAACAGGTTGCGAAAGGGTCTTCGGTGGATTTGATGCCTCAAATTTTAGCTGCAACGTCTTTTCTAAGACAGATTTATGAGCACAGCGTAGACATCGCTGACCTTGTAGCTTAACTTGTTTGCCCTTAAATGTTGGATAAGGGTTAAATTTCCATTTTTACATTCACAACAGGGAATAAGGATATGTCAAGCACTATCGATAAAGTGGCTAACGCTCTTTACTTGTCAGGATGCCTAAAATTTGGCAGCTTCAAAATAAAGTCTGGAGCAATCAGCCCCTACTACATTGACCTTGCCCGGCTTCTATCTGCCCCGGAACAACTCTGCGTTATAGCGGACACGGCTGCTGAGCAAGCTACCAAGATAGTTGTTGCCGACGAAATAGATAAGTTGGCTACCATCGAGCTTAAGGGCGCGTTGATTGCGCCTAGCATTGCTTGCAAACTTAATCTGCCCTGCATCATAGTGCGTAAAGAAGAAAAAGCCTATGGGGTAACGGGAAGAATTGCCGGCGCAGACGTTGAAAAAGGCGATAGGATTCTTTTCTTCGACGATGTAATAAGCGAAGGATTATCAAAAATTGAAGGAATCAAGCCTCTGCAGGAACTCGGCGGCGTCGTAAACCACTTCCTTGTTGTCGTCAACCGGGAGCAAGGCGGCAAGGAGAACTTGGAGAAACGTGGCTTCAAGGTGCACGCTTTGGCTAAAGTGTCTGACCTTGTGAATTCGCTCTGCGGCAGACATATATCTAAAGAGCAGGCAGACGAGGTTTTAAATTACGTGAAAGAATTTCAAGCGGCTAAGAATACCAATTGAGAATCTGCTTTACAACCCAAATGAATAGCCACACTCTAAGACTGCTTTCTTTAGTTTTTTGAATACCCTTTCCTTCTTTGCTTTCAGCCCTGCAATACGGCATCAAGCAAATAACCAACGAAAAAACCACTCTACATTTATTGGCTAGCTGATTAAATATAATCCTTAAAGGAAGCCTCTCACGATGCAAACCCAAAAAGAAACAATCGATGCTCTGATGACTCCCGAAGCTTACTCTGAAGACACAGGGGAAATCGAGCTCATCCAAACCCACATCTCATTTGTCTTCCTAACTGAAAAATTTGTTTACAAAGTCAAGAAAGCAGTAAACTTTGGGTTTCTGGATTTTTCCACGCTGCAGAAGCGTCGAATTTTCTGCGAAAAAGAGTTAGAGCTAAACAGGCGTCTTTGCCCAGAAATCTACCTCAAAGTCGTCTCAATCAACAAATCAAGAGGAATCAAGATAGGCGGCGAAGGCGAAACCGTTGAGTACGCCCTCAAAATGAAGCGCCTCCCTCAAGAAGCAATAATGACCCGCCTTCTCAGTGAGAACAAAGTGAACAACAAAACGATTGACGAGTTGGCACGGACAATCGCCCGGTTCCATCAAAACGCTCAGTGCAACGAAACAATAAACGAGTTTGGTTCGTCACAAATTATAAAGCTTAACTGGGACGAAAACTTCGATCAAACCAAAAAATACGTTGACCAAACAATCCCGGCGGCGGAATACAAATTTCTCGAGAACCAAGTTGGAAACTTCATGAAAGCGAACAATGCACTATTCGAAGGCAGAATAAAAAAAGGCAAAATCAGGGATTGCCACGGCGATTTACATTCGGGAAACATCTTCATAACTGACAAAATCTGCATCTTCGACGCTATAGAATTCAACGACCGCTTCAGGTACTCAGATGTAGCTTCAGACATCGCCTTTTTGGCCATGGATCTTGACTTTCAACAAAGACCAGACCTAGCCAATTACCTCATAGACAGATACGTTGCCTACTCAAAAGACAAGGAGTTGACAAAGGTGCTTGCGTTCTACAAGTGTTATAGGGCGTATGTTCGCGGCAAAGTTATCAGCTTCAAACTTGACGACCCAAGCGTTAATGAAAAAGAAAAAACAGAGGCATCCAAAGACGCAAAAGCCTACTTCAAATTAGCCGCTAAATACGCGAAAAAACTGTAAGCTCCTAAGCGAATTGGCCAGTTACCCATTCAGGAATTTGAACCGTGCCCATGATGATCGGCTTTTGGTGGCAATCACTTCCACCAGTCATCTTTAACCCTTGCTGCTTTGCGAATGCGACGTAATGACTTGTTGTTTCCAGTGAGCTTCTGGAGTGCCAGCATTCGATGCCGTCAATATGCTCCAACATTTTTTCTTGGATGATGCCCGTTTGCTCCGCCAAAGATTTAGTTAATGTCGTCAGCGAGGTTCCGTGAGGGTCATTGGGGTGAGCTAAAATCAGCATTCCACCTGCATCCCGAACTATTTTTGACGCTTCTTCCAAATAAAGTGGGTACTTGGGCACATCACACTTGACAAGGTACCTGTCGAAGGCTTCCTGCCGTGTCTTGACAATGTTTTTCTTAACCAG
>JBEKPM010000011.1:0-18147 GCA_049520735.1 Bathyarchaeia archaeon
CCGAGGTTTGAGTCGGCCAACGCCTTAGACGCCATTGAGAGGCACAAGGTCACAGTTTTTTGCGGCGTTCCAACAATGTATCAGGCGCTATTAGCCAGCCCCGAACTTTCAAAGCATGATTTAAGATCGATTCGCGTCTGCATCAGCGGAGCCTCTCCGTTGCCGCCCAACGTCCAGAAACGGTTCATGGAAGTCACAGGCGGGATTCTCGCCGAGGGCTACGGTTTGACCGAGGCATCTCCAGTCACACACTGCAACCCTGTCGACAGAACTATGCGAACTGTCCGGGTTGGCTCAATTGGCTTGCCCCTGCCCGACACCGAAGCGCGAATAATTGATTTGGAAACGGGTAAACCGCTGGCGCAAGGCGAGACAGGCGAGTTGGCTGTTCGGGGTCCGCAAGTGATGAAGGGTTACTGGCGAAAGCCTGAGGAAACCGCCTTAGTGATACATGACGGTTGGTTGTTAACGGGTGACATCGCGCACATGGACTGCGACGGCTACTTCTACATCACAGACCGGAAAAAAGACCTCATAAAATATAAGGATTATAGCGTTTACCCAAGGGAACTCGAAGACATTCTCTACGAACACCCAGCTGTGAAACTTTGTGCGGTAGTTGGAAAAATAGACATTTCCGCAGGAGAAATCCCGAAAGCTTTTGTAGTTTTGAAAAACGGGTTCTCGTTATCTGAAGCAGAGCTAAAAATGTTTGTTAGCGGCAAAGTTGCTCCTTACAAAGCCTTACGGGAAATTGAGTTTTGCGAAGACTTGCCTTTGAGCCCGGCGGGAAAAGTACTGAAAAGGGCACTTTAAGACCAGCGCCGCAGGTAACTGCCTGAATTTACCGCGACCAGAAAAACATGGAAAACTGATTGGCCAATTTGGTAATTTTGTCACAGCGATGGCTTAAACCAACGGGGAACGACTCCTTGCTTTGACCAAGGTTTCAAGGCTGCCCGGGGATTGCGGTTAGTCTGTTGGGGCAGGACTTCGATTGACTCGGTTTTTTATTCTGTGTTTGTCGAAATGTATAAGAGAAAACCCCTGTTTTGAGTTATGGCAGGTTTATCTGTGCGCGTAAAACTCAAAGTCACTGGTATCGTTCAAGGAGTTGGGTTCCGCCCCTTTGTTTACCGAATTGCAGTTGCAAACAGTTTAGCAGGGTACGTTCGGAACAGGGGCGATGCAGGCGTTGAAATTCTGCTGGAGGGTGAAGCGAAAAACGTCAAGACTTTCACGCGTGAACTAATCAAGAAGAAGCCGCTGAACGCACAGATTGAAAGAGTCAAGTCATTTGAGCTTTCAGGCGCGAACCAATTCAGCGAATTCACGATATGGAAAAGTTCCGATGAGGCAGAGCTTTCAGGTTCAATCATCCCACCTGACATTGCAATCTGCAACGAATGCCTAGCCGAACTTCGCGACCCTAAAAACCTACGGTACGAATACTTCTTTATCACCTGCACCAACTGTGGACCACGTTTCACGATAATCGAGCGGTTGCCTTACGACCGCGAAAACACTACTATGCGAGAGTTTCCGCTTTGCGGTTTCTGCCAGCGAGAATACGATGACCCAGCGAACAGGCGGTTTCATGCGCAAACCGTGGCTTGCCCGCCCCGCGGTCCAAAAGCTTACCTGACAACACGCAGCGGCAAACCCGTCGACACTAAAGACCCTGTGCGGGAAGCGGGAAAGCTGCTTTCTGAAGGCAATATTTTGGCGATAAAGGGGTACGGCGGATTCCACATTGCTTGCTCAGTCATGTTGGACAAGCCTCTGCAGATGCTTCGAGCAACGAAGCATAGACGCGAAAAGCCCTTCGCAGTAATGGCAAAAGGTTTGGAGGCGGCAAAAACCTTCGCCGAAGTGGGTTCGAAGGAACAGGAACTGTTGCAATCCCCGATGCGACCAATTGTGCTGCTCAATAAAAGCAAAGAATACAATCTTTCACCTTTGACAGCCCCGAACCTGCGTAACGTCGGTGTCATGTTGCCCTACACTGGATTGCACTATATGCTTTTCGACAGAGTGGATGATCCGGCGTTTGTGATGACCAGCGCCAATCCCCCGAACCAACCCATCGTATACGACAATGAAGAAGCTCTCAAGACTTTGGGCGGCACAGTGGATTATTTTTTGTTTCATAACCGCAAAATTGCCCATCGATGCGACGACTCCGTCATGCGTGTCCATGAAAACCGCCAAGTTTTTCTTAGGCGAAGCAGAGGTTACGCTCCCGCTCCCGTGAGGCTTAAGTCGAAGTCAAAGCGTTGCGTCGTCGGCTTAGGCGGCGAACTCAACAACACAGCCTGCGTTTTACTTGACGACAAAGCCTTCATCAGCCAACACATCGGCGACGTTGAAAATGTGGAAACCCGCAACTTTCTGCAGGAAGCAACAAACCATCTTTATCATTTGACCAATTGCCACGCTGAAGCTGTGGTTTGCGATTTGCACCCTAAATTCACCACAACTGCTCTTGCGAAAGAAATGGCGGAGGCAGATGGCTCGCCCCTCATCCAAGTTCAGCATCATCATGCTCACGCTGCAGCATTAATGGCTGAGCACAATTTGGAGGAAGCTGTTAGCGTAGTTTGCGATGGGTATGGTTACGGCTTAGACGGATGCGCTTGGGGAGGCGAGATCTTGTTTTGCAGGCGCGAGTCGTCAAAGTTCAAGCGATTAGGGCATCTGGAGTCTCAGCCACTCCTTGGAGGAGACGTGGCGAGCCGTTTCCCGCTTCGTGTAGCTGCTGGAATGCTTGCGAAGGCAGGCGTCGACGTTGAGCCTTGGCTGATGGAAAACAAGTCACATTTGCTTTTCGGCGAAACCGAAGCCAACCTCGTCCTAAACCAACTCGGGAAGGGCTCTGGAGTGATTGAAACCACGAGTTGCGGAAGGGTTTTGGATGCGGTGGCAGCCGTTTTGGGTGTTTGTTACGAGCGCAGCTATGAGGGCGAACCCGCAATGAAACTGGAATCCGCCGCGTGGGGCGGCAAAGACGTTTTGAAGATGAAGCCCGTTCTGCATGGCGAAACTTTGGAGACGACAAACCTGCTTAGGTCAATTTTCGAGAAGAAGGCCGATTTCTCCACCGCTGATTTGGCTTATTCCGCCCACGCTTACCTTGCCAGAGGTCTCGGTTCGTTGGCGGCTGAGAAAGCGATGGTTTTGGATGTTGAGAGCATCGGTTTTTCAGGAGGCGCCGCCTGCAATCAGATCCTTGCCAATGTGATGCGCAAAACGATTGAGGATGCAGGGCTTCGTTTTCTGGTTCATGAGGCGGTTCCGGCGGGCGACGGCGGTATTTCTTTCGGTCAGGCTGTTGTAGGCGGATTTTCGCGGTTTTAAACCAATCTCTTTTTATCGCCGTTTCAAACGCTCTATTAGTTGATAGTTATGTGTTTAGCTATTCCCGCTAAAATCATGAATCTCCAAGGCGAAAAAGCCAACGTGGATTTTGGCCAAGGCGTCCTAAGAGAGGTCAACGTGTCGCTTGTTGAAGCTAAAGTCGGCGACTACGTTCTAGTCCACGCAGGCTACGCTATTCAGATTATTGAAGAAGAAGACGCAAAAGAAACCATCAGCTTATGGAACAGCATTCTAGAAGCAGGACAATAAAAAGCTAATTTGAGGCGTCGGCATGGTTGAAAACCTGAAGTTCAGAAACCCCCAATTAGCCCAAAACATTGCTGCAAAAATCAAAAGCTTAGCGCCAAAGGCTGGAAAAACAAAAATCTGCCATGTATGCGGTACACACGAGTGGACAATCACGCATTTTGGGTTACGCAGCCTTTTACCGGATAGTGTTGAAGTTATCGCTGGCCCAGGCTGCCCTGTATGCATTGTGCCAGCTGCTGAAATAGATGAAGCTGTGCAACTGGCGAAAATGGGCGTTGTGGTCACATGTTTTGGAGACGTTTTACGAGTGCCTGGTAGCCAGATGTCTCTTTTGGAAGCTAAAGCCGCTGGAGCGGACGTTCGAATAGTCTATGCCGTTAGCGACGCTGTTGAAATGGCTAACAGGGAACCCAACAAGCAATTTGCCTTTTTCGCTGTAGGCTTTGAAACCACGGCTCCGTCAACGGCGGTTGAAGCACTAAATAACCCGCCTAAGAACCTTAGCTTTCTTGTTTCTCATCGTTTGATTCCACCAGCCATGGAGCTGCTTCTCGGCGTTGGTGACCTTCAGATTGATGGGTTCATTGCACCTGGTCATGTGAGCGCCATTATCGGTCTTAAGCCTTACGAGCTCTTTCCAAGGGTTTACCGGATGCCTACGGTTGTGGCTGGTTTTGAGCCGATTGATGTTTTGATGTCGATTTACATGATTGTTAAACAGCAGGCCGAGGGAACCGCGCGGTTGGAGAATGAGTATCCCCGTGTCGTTAAGCCTGAAGGCAACCTCAAAGCGCTGGAAATGATGAAGGCGGCGTTCACGGTTATCGGTGGGAACTGGCGTGGCATTGGCAGGCTTCCAGATTCAGCCTTGCAGCTGCGCGAGGCGTTTGCAGATTATGATGCTAGACTCAAGCACGGCGTTCACGTTGAGCAGGGCAAAGACATCCTTTTGGGCTGCGAATGTCACCTTGTCATCATTGGAAAAATCAGACCCAACGAGTGCCCCATGTTTCTAAAAGGCTGTACGCCTGAGAAACCTGTCGGCGCATGCATGGTTAGCAACGAAGGAACCTGCAGGGTCTGGGCGAAAAACGTAGCGGTTCAGGCTTAGCAGATTCTTGGTACAGGGTCCCCGATGGGCCTGGCGATTATTCTTTTGCCGCCGATCTGTGTTTGCATCGCGACGCCTTTGAATTGATTTGTGGCTTCCCCAATTATCTGCGCGTTCTTCCCCTCATCCGTCTTCTTCAAAAACTCAAGGGCTTCCTGCGCTTTTTCTTTGACGACGCCGATGATGTATTTTCCCTCGTTCCCAACTTCCAGAGGGTCAAGCCCAAGCATGTCGCAAGCCGTTTGAACGTCCTCGCGGATGGGAACCTTCTCTTCATGGATTAGTACGCCGACTTTGGATTTTTCGGTCCACTCGTTAAGGGCGTCAGCCAAGCCGCCCCGAGTCGGATCTTTTACTGAAATAACCCCCCCTATTTGTGCAAATAATTGCTGTAGCATGCGGTTTAATGGTCTAACGTCGGATTTTATTTCGCTTCCGAACTTGAGTCCTTGCTGCGCGGAAAGCACTGCTAGTCCATGGTCACCAATCGTGCCCGTGAGGATGATTTTATCGTCTACCGCAAGGTTGGAATCCAGCGTCCAGCGGCTGGCAACTTTGCGGTATTGATTTGCCACGCGGAAGTTGCTGTCCAACGCAGGGGTGCGCTTGCCTATGCCCGATAGGTTCATGACTAAACCGCCCAGCGTGCCCTTCTCAACAACCTTTGTGTCACCCGTCACTATGCCGACGCCTGCCTCAACGCATGTGTCATGCATGCTCTTCAAAATCCTCTCAAAATCCATCAGCAATAAGCCTTCTTCCAAAATGAAGCCGCAAGCCAACGCATAAGGCGTCGCGCCCATGGCTGAAATGTCGTTAACGGTGCCTGAAACCGCCAAGCGCCCGATGTCGCCGCCTGGGAAAAATATGGGTTTAACAGCGTGGGAATCGCTTTTGAAGACGATGTCGCCAATTACTGCTGCGTCATCCATGGCTTCCAGCGGAACTTCAGCGTCGTTGTCTAAGCCGCCGAAATATTTCACAATGTAGTTTTTTACTAAGTTGTGCATGACTGTGCCGCCCGCGCCATGCAGCATTGTGATCTTCTCGTTTTTGGTTGACATTTCAGTTGCTTCCCGATTAACAGATGCAATAGCAATTAAGTGAAACATAAACCGATCGCAGTCTAAAACGGGTTTTTGTTGTACCTGCGAGGAAGGTCCCAGTCTTTTTCTGTGTCTTTAGAGTAGCGGTGTTCTTTGGGAAAACTATAAAAGGCAAAAGCGTTATCAAAAACTTGCACACCTCACAGACGAACACGCCCTGATTCAAGGGCTAACTAAAGTAGTCGACTCGGTCGAAAACTTTTGTTTTGATACGGAAAGCCATATAAATTGCTTTTACGTGTTTGAATGCGCATCGGAGATGTAAAAATGCCAAAATGGGGATACTCAGTAATCGACGAAATGCTTAATCAAGAAAAAACAGCGAAAGCCAGCGGTAGAGAACTTAAAGTATCCCATAAAGCGTCGCGTGAGGTTTGCCACGCCATAAAAGGCATGATGTTGACCGATGCAAGACAATATTTGCGGGATGTTCAAGCCA
Source organism: Bathyarchaeia archaeon (assembly GCA_049520735.1). Classification (GTDB taxonomy): domain Archaea; phylum Thermoproteota; class Bathyarchaeia; order Bathyarchaeales; family Bathycorpusculaceae; genus Bathycorpusculum. The sequence continues at coordinate 6,284 of JBEKPM010000011.1, forward strand.
AAAGGAAATCAATCCCTTATATGAGATATAACAAGAAACTGCCTCACAGACATGGGCAAGTGAACAGTTTTTCCGGTAGATATCCGATTAAAGCATGCGGTGTAATTTTGAATGTTTTGCAGTCTGCTCAAGCTAACGCTGAAAACAAGAGTTTAGATGTTGACCGTTTACGAATAATCCATGCAGCTGCGTATCAAGGCATTAAACTTAAACGGTACAAGCCGAGAGCACAGGGCAGGTCTTCGCCGAAATTCGACACGACAACGCATGTCGAAATAGTGCTTGATGAGAAACCTACTTCAGGAGAAAAGTAAATGAGTATAGTCAAACGTTTTATCACAGAAGCAATTAAGAAAACTGAAATTGATGAGTTTTTACAGAAAAAACTCGACCGAGCTGGATACGGCGGAGTAAACATTTCGAAAACCCCGCTAGGAACCCACGTGGTTATCTACGCGATGCGTCCAGGCTTAGTCATCGGCAGAGGCGGAGAAACCATTAAGGAACTTGCCTCTTCGCTGGAAGCAAACTTCAAAGTTGCTAATCCTCAAATTTCAGTCTCTGAAATTGAGGTTCCTGAATTCAACGCCTACGTTATTGCATCACGAGTTGCCTCAGCACTTCAACGCGGTGTTCACTTTAGGCGCGCTGGCTTTTGGGCGCTCAACCAAGTTATGGAAGCAGGAGCACTTGGAGCTGAAATAGTAATAAGCGGAAAACTCACAACTGAACGGGCACGCTTCGAAAAGTTCCGCGCAGGTTACTTCCCAAGATGCGGAGAACCAGCACTTGTAGCTATGAAGAAAGCTGAAGCTCACGTTCAACTTAAACCAGGAATTATTGGTGTAAGAGTAAAAATCATGCCGCCGGATGCAATTTTCCCTGACAGAATAAAGATTTCCGAGGCGGCTCCGCCAGAAGAAACCTTACCAGTTACAGAGGAGGTACCGCCAGTAGAAGCGCAGACAGAAGTTCAGGCGGAAAAAGAAGAAGAGGTCGCGGAAGAGCCAGCTGTGCAGGCGAAAGAGGTTCAGGATGAACCGAAACCTAAGGCGAAAACCGAGCCAAAAGCTGAGGAGGCAAAAGAGTAATGGCGATAATTCGTCTTAAAGAAATTCAAGGTATGTCATCTGAGGATCGTGCAAAGCGGCTTATTGATTTGCGCGCTGAACACGCCCGCATCAAAACGATGGTTAAGGCAGGCGGCGCCGTTGAGAACCCAACAAGGGTCAGAGAGATTCGCAGAACAATCGCCCAAATACTCACTGTGGAGAACGAAATTAAACTCGGAATAAGAAAAGGGTCTGTGGCAGAAAAGGAAAAGCCAAAGCCGAAAGCCGAGAAGACAGAGAACGCCGAGAAAGCAGAGAAGAAGCCTAAAGCTAAGAAAGAAACTGCGGAGACCGAGGCTTAATGAAAATAACCCCGGACATTATCAATCACGAATTCATCGGCCTTCAAGGCATAGTCGCCGGAAGCCCACACGTGGATTATGTCGGCCTCGGCGGCAAAGTAATTGAAGAAACAAGAAACACCTTCACTTTCCTTGGTGAAGGCCAAAGGCGAAGCGTAATTAAGGAATTAGCCCTCTTCAACTTCAATTTTGAAGACGGCACAATTGTACAGATTGACGGTAAACTTTTAGTTGGCAGAACAGAGGATCGACTTAAAAAAAGCGTTAAGAGGTTATGGTAATGTCAATGACTTTTAAGCAACCTAAAAAAACATGTGAAGACCGAAACTGCCCGTTCCACGGAACTCTCGCAATACGAGGACGTGTACTTGACGGCATTGTTCACACATCAAAAATGGATAAGACAGTCATAGTTGACAGGGAATTCTTGCAATTCAGCTCAAAATTTCAAAGGTACGAACGAAGGCACGGTCACATTCCATCACACAATCCACCTTGCATCGATGTCAAAGAAGGCGACCGAGTTAGAATCGCAGAGTGCAGACCAATCAGCAAAACCGTGTCGTTTGTCGTAGTAGAAAAACTAGGGGAGGAAAAGTAAAATGGCGGCGAAAGCAAAACAGAGAGCCCTGACCGCAAAAGGCATGCTTTCACACGGAAACAAAATCAGCCGAGGCTTACTGGCAGGTTCAGAAATGAAATGCGCCGACAACACCGGTGCACGAGTTCTACGTTTAATCCAAGCTATGGGCTACAAAGGAAGACTCAGACGTTATCCATCAGCCACAGTAGGCGACAAAGTTACAGTTTCAGTTAGGCAAGGTTCACCCGACATGAGGAAAAAGATTTTTCAAGCAGTCGTTGTCCGTCAAAGAAAAACTTACCGACGCGTCGACGGTGTCTGGGTACAGTTTGAAGACAACGCAGCAGTAATCATAACTCCTGAAGGCGAAATGAAAGGCTCAGAAATCAGGGGTCCAGTAGCAAGAGAGGCAGCCGAGAGATGGCCAAGAATCGCAAGTGCCTCAAGTATCATAGTATAGGTGCAAGATTATGCAGAAGACAAAACGTGTAAAAAATCCGGGCAAACAACGCAAGAGGCTTTTTAACGCTCCTGCCCATATTCGCCACAAGATCATGTCAGCTCCGCTTTCACGCGAGCTTGCTGCTTCACGAGGCGCCAAAACTCTTCCAGTCAGAAAAGGCGATACCGTGCGCATCATGCGCGGAGACAACAAGGGCTTCGAAGGCAAAGTTTCACGCGTCGCCCTAAAAGAATACCGAATTTACATGGAAGGATTAACACGGGAAAAAGTTGATGGAACCAACATTTTCCTTCCTATTCATCCATCTAAAGTTCAGATAAGAAACCTTAACTTAGACGACAAATGGCGGAAAGACATTCTTACTCGGAAGAAAGAAGCAGAGAAACCCGTGAAAGAAGCAAAGCCGAAAGCCGCAGCGCCGAAGCCAGCCAAAAAGGCACCTGCGAAACCAACAGAAGAAGTCGAAGAAGTCGTAGAAGAAAAACCCCAAGAAGCAGCACCTGAAATCGCGAAGGAACAAGCTCCCGCCGAAGAAATCGCAGAAGTTGAGGAAGCACCCAAAGAAGCACAGGCAAAGAAACCGCGCGCAAAGAAGCCCGCAGCCAAAACTTCCAAGAAATCCGTTGCGAAAGAAGAAGTTCCAGAAGAAAAAATAACCGAGAAAGAAGAAAAAACATCTTCAAAGAAAGCAGCAAAACCGAAGGCGGCAGCGAAGAAAACCGCTGAAGCCAAAGAAGCATCTGCCAAAAAAGCATCGGCTAAGAAGACGGCGGCTAAACCGCGCGCCAAACGTAAAGCTTCCGAAGAAGCTGAAGGAGGACAATAATTTGGGTAAAAAAGGAAAAACTGCAAGATTGAAACGTAAGCCAGCTCCAAGATTCTGGCCAATTCACAGGAAAGAGAAGCCGTGGATAGTGAAGCCCTCATCGGGTTCGCACTCACTTGAAAGCTGCTTGCCCTTAACGCTTGTTCTACGCGATATTCTCGGCGTTGCACAGACCCGCAAAGAAGCCAAAATGATCCTGGCAGAAGGCAAAGTACTAGTAGACGGAAAAATCTGTCCGAAAGACGATTTCCCGGTCGGCTTGATGGATGTCATCTCGATGCCTGAAGCTGACAAATACTACCGTGTAATGCCATCTCACAAAGGGCTCGTTTTGCACCCAATAAGCAAGGAAGAATCAAACTTCAAGCTGCTCCGCGTCGAAGACAAATCGACCGTTAAAAACGGCGTACAAATCGCCTTGCATGACGGATCAAACATGCTCGTGAAGGTTGCAGACGTAAAGAAGCCCATTGAAGTAACTTACGAGACCTTCGACATTCTCAAAGTCACTTACCCAGAGAAACAAGTTGTCTCCACCCTGAAAACCAAGGAAGGAAACTTGGCTATAATTACAGGCGGAAAAAACATCGGCAAACAGGGCAAAATCGTCGAGATAGAAAAAACTGAAGCCAAAAAACGCCGCCAAGCGCTAGTTGTCATCGAAGATACGAACGGCGTTCGATACCAAACAATTTTGGACTTCATCTTTTCCATAGGCGAAAACGAACCACTCATAGGCTTAATGGAGGTAAACGCAGTTGTCTGAGGAAGCAGTCATTAAGAATTGGAAAGAGCATCCGATGCTTCAGCCACGTGTCGAAAAAGTCGTGGTTAACCTTAACGTTGGGAAATCAGGTGAACCCCTAGAAAAAGCAAACAAGGTGCTTAAAGAAATTACAGGTCAAACTCCCGTTAAGAAGAAGGCGAAGAAAACCATCAGGGATTTTGGCATCCGCGAAGGCGAATCAATAGCTGTTGTCGTAACGCTACGAAAGCAAGCGGCAATCGATTTCCTTAAGAAAGTTCTACCTGTCGTTGATAATAAAGTCTCCAAATCAGCCTTTGATGTTCGCGGCAACTTTGCGTTCGGACTGAAGGAGCACATTGAAATTCCAGGCGTGAAATATGACCCAGAAATAGGAATATTCGGCATGGACATTTGTGTGACGGTGAATCGTCCTGGTCAACGGGTAAAGAACCGAAGGAAAGAGAATCATCCGATCGGCGCAAGCCACACGCTGACACCTGAAGAATCAATCGTTTTCATCAGACAAACATTAGGAGTAGAAATCGTTTAGGACAGAGGATGAATGTATGGGAAAACAGCAAGTTAAGAAAGTGCGAAAATTCGGCAAAGGCTCAAGACCCTGCGTAAGATGCGGCTCGTATGGACCGGTTATTCGAAGGTACGATTTATATTTATGTAGGCACTGTTTCAGGGAAGCAGCCCCGAAACTTGGATTTAAAAAATATGAGTAGGAGCTAAAAAAATGGATACTTTAACGAATGGTTTGATAACCATCATAAACAACGAGATGCGAAACAAACGTGAATGCATAATTACCCCTGCTTCTAAACTTTTGGGGCGTGTCCTTCGCATAATGCAGCTAAACGGCTACATAGGCGAATTCGAGTTTATCGACGATGGGCGATCAGGAAAATTCAAAGTCCAATTGCTCGGCAGAATTAACAAGTGTGGACCAATAAAGCCACGTTACCCTGCGAAGGTAGGCGAATTCGAAGATTGGGAAAAGAAGTTCCTGCCATCTAGAGACGTTGGAATAATGGTTGTTTCCACATCCAAAGGCGTAATAGCCCACAGGGATGCAGAGGAAAAGAATCTTGGAGGAAGGCTGCTAGCCTTCGTATATTAGAGGTGTAATTTATGCGGCTTCCAGAAATATCCAAAACCATTCAGGTTCCCGATAACGTAGACGTCACTATGGACGGCAAAAAGATAAGCTTCAAGGGCGAAAAGGGATCTTTGACCCGCGACTTCTCGTTTGCTCCAATCTCAATAGAAGGCGAAGGCAAAAAAATCCGCGTTTGGGCAAAGTGGCCTCGCAAGAAGGAAGCTGCTCTTGTAGGAACAATACATTCACACATTCAGAACATGATAACTGGGGTAACAAAAGGCTACCAGTACAAGCTGAAAATCGTTTTCTCACACTTTCCGATCTCAGTGAAAGTTCAAGGCAAAGAAATTCTGATCGAAAACTTCACCGGCGAACGAAGAGAACGCAGAGTAAAAACTTTAGGCGACGTCAAAATCAAGATTGAACCTGACGATATCATCGTCGAAGGCGCCAATTTAGAAGACGTAAGCCAAACTGCCGCCAACATTGAGCAAGCTACCCGAGTAAGACGAAAAGACCCACGAGTTTTCCTTGACGGGATATACGTTTATGAAAGAAACGAGGGAGTTGCTTAATGGCCGCAGAAAAAACTGGAAAGAAACTTAAACCTTCACGCGAAGCTCTCAGACTTAGAGCACGCACAAGAAACAAGAAACCATCATTTGTGAGAGCTGAAAGCTGGAAATATGACAGATTCGGCTTAAGCTGGCGAAGACCCAGAGGATTGGACAATAAGATCCGCCGAAAAATTAAGGGTTGGCCGCCAGGTTGTAGCACAGGCTACAAGGGACCGAAAATCGCCAGAGGACTGCATCCTTCAGGCTACCGCGAAGTAATAGTTTACAACGTTGAGGGCCTGTCTGCGATCGACCTTAACACTCAAGCCGCACGCATAGCACACACAGTGGGCAAAAGAAAACGCGCTACCATCATCGCAGAAGCCAAGAAACTTAACATTAAAATCCTAAACGTGAAAGTTTCTGCAGCGCCTGAAAAGAAAGAGGGCGGAGAAGACGCTGAAGGCGAAGAGATAGAGCAGGTTGAAGAAGCAGAAGCCGAAGCGGAAGAAGCGCCTGAGGGTGAGGAGCACGCTGAAGAAGCCGAAGAAAAGGTAGCGGAAGAAGAAAAGCCTAAGAAGGCAAAGAAACCCCAAAAATCCAAGCCCAAACAAGACACAATAGAAGATAAAGAAGGAGAAGAAAAACAATGACTAATCTAACCAGCCAGCGGCGTTTAGCAGCTCAAATTCTAAAGATTGGGCAAAACCGCGTATGGATTAACCCTGAATTCCTCGATGACGTTGAAGGCGCAATAACGCGGGAGGAAGTCAGAAAACTGATCCACGAAAGAGTTATCGTTTCTACGCCTGAGAAAGGCGTTAGCAGAGCACGAGCAAAAACCATCAGAGCCAAAAAGGTCAAAGGGAGACGAAGCGGACCCGGCAGCATAACCGGAGCGCACTACGCAAAAGTAACCCAGAAACAGGCTTGGATGATAAGAATCCGGTCTCTAAGACGCAAACTCCGCGAGTTAAAGGCAGCCCGAACAATAACAGAAGAAACATATAGCCAATATTACAGAATGGCTGGCAGCGGCAGATTCCAGTCAATAGCTGAACTGGAACGAAATCTAAAAGCTAACGATTTATGGAGGAAACGTTAAGTTGGCAAAAACCGGCCATTATAGAGTAAAATTAAGGCGTAGACGGGAAGGAAAAACTGATTATCAAGCACGTAAGGCTCTGGTTACTTCCGGAAGACCCCGGCTCATTACACGCCCATCATTGAAAAACATGACAGTGCAAATAGCACTTGCTAAACCGCACGGCGACGAAGTGTTAGCCTCAGCAAACAGCCACGAATTAACCAAAACCTATGGGTGGAAAGCTCCAAGCGGCAACATTTCAGCAGCCTACCTTACAGGCTACCTTTGCGGTCTAAAGGCGAAAGCCGATGGCATAAAAGAAGCTATCTTAGACATCGGCTTGATTGCCCCAACGAAAGGTGCCAAAATCTTCGCCGCATTAAGCGGAGTTGTGGATGCCGGAGTTGATGTTCCACACAGCGAGGAAAAAATCGTGAAGGAACGCATGAAAGGCGAGCACATAGCAAAGTATGCTAAAAGCTTAGGCGTGGGCTCGGAAGAATACAACGCAAAATTCTCAAAGTACATCGCCCAAGGTGTTGCACCTGAGAAACTTCCAGAACACTTTACCAAGGTAAAGGGCGAAATTACAGCAGCCTTCAAAGGCGGCAAACCCGCGGCGGTTGAAGCTGCACCCAAAGCAAAAGCAGCGAAAACAGCTAAATCGCCAAAAGAAAAGGCTCTAAAAGCCCCAAAAGAAAAGGCAACTAAGAAAGGTGGAAAGAAAGCATGAGCCAAATGCAAAGACGAGACAGTAAAAGCAACCTGGAAACATGGGTACCGAAAACCCGATTGGGCAAAATGATCCAGGAAGGCAAAATAACAACAATAGAAGATGTCTTCCTAAGCGGAATAAAAATTTCAGAACCCCAAATCGTAGACTCCCTAATTCCTGACTTGCAAGAAGAAGTCATAAACGTTAACCTAGTTCAGAAACAAACTGACGCCGGCGAAAAATCTCGATTCAAAGCAATCGTCGCAGTCGGAAACAGAGACGGATACATAGGTTTAGGCTCAGGAAAAGCCAGTCAAGTACGAAACGCCATCGAAAAAGCAGCCGCAAACGCCCGCTTAAACATTATCCCTGTGAAGCGTGGATGCGGAAGTTGGGAATGCGGATGCGGAAAACCACATTCAGTTCCATTCCAAGTAGAAGGAAAATGCGGCGGCGTGAGAGTAGTCATAGTTCCAGGACCCAGAGGCTTAGGCTTAGTTTCAAGCGAAGTAGCCAAAGTTATCTTGGGCTTAGCAGGAGTCAAAGATCTCTGGATGAGAAGTTACGGATCAACAAGAACAGTACCATCATACGCATGCGCAATCTTCGACGGATTAAGAAAAACATACAACTTGATTACTCAAGCGGACTGGGTGAGGTAAAATGGCACAGAAAACTGAAGAATGCAAATGCCTCGTAGCCGTTAGAGTCCGAGGAACAGTAAGCGCCCAACGAGAAGTACGCGAAACCCTTGAGCTGCTCCATCTTACCCATACTAACCATGGTTTGCTTCTTGACAGCCGACCAGCCTACCTTGGAATGCTACAACGCGTAAACAACTATGTAACCTGGGGCGAACCCACAAAAGAAATTGTCTTAAAGATGCTGCAGGAACGCGCAAAACAAACTGGAGGCAAAAAACTCACCGACGAGTACATCCAAAAAGCTGGCTACAAATCCTTTGACGACTTAGCCGAAGCCATAGTAACTTGCAAAGTTGCCTTCCAAAAACTGCCAGATGTACAGCCACGATTCAGACTTCACCCGCCAAGCAAAGGCTACAAAGGTAAAACCAAGAAAAGCTTCAGAGCAGGCGGCGAAGCAGGCTACCGCGGAGAAGCAATAAACGACTTAGTAAAACGCATGATTTAATCTGCGTCAACCTTTGCTTCTTTTTAAATTTTAGATTTTTAACGGCAAAATCATCAATTCTGCGCAGCTACTATTTCGGAACTCATTTTCTTGCTATGGTCTTGAACGCTGAATAAGCATGTAACCATCATTTTTAATTGAAAACTTCATCGGGCAAACTGGGTGCTTTCTCTTCCTTTATGTGCGATATCTTTTATAGTTACGAGTCTGAAATCCGTTAGGTATTGGAGGGGGAAGACATGAGCGCAAAATGGCGTAGAAGCGCAAAAAACCGTAAATGGCTAGATTTTAGCAACGAGACATCTAAAGGTAACAAATCAAGGATGATCCAGCCTGAACATGCTTACCGCATAAAATCAATTTCTGTTCCCGCAAGCTTTCGGCCATCCAAAAACTTTGCTGAACGTAAATTCCAAGAGCCGAAGCCGTTGATAGACATTTTTCAAGAAAACAATTTCATAACTGTTGTAGCGGAAATAACAGGGTTTAATAAGGATAGCCTCAAAATTCATGTGAAAGACCAGAAAATCACGCTGTCGGCAAAATCGAAAGATCGAAGATACTATAAAAGTTTAAATCTTCCGAAGGTAGTGATTCCTGACGTCATGTACACCAAATTCAAGAACGGTGTGCTGGAAATAAAGTTAAGAAAAGCTGAAACAGCAATAAACAAAGAAGCTGACCAAAATGCCGCATAAACTTAGAAAAATACGGAAATTTAGAGGCTCAAGAACGCAAGGCTACGGTAGGATAGGCCAGCACCGAGACGCAGGTTCTAAAGGACATCGGAAAGTTGGGCGACACAAACATTTGTGGAGCTACGTCGTAACCCATGAACCTGACTACTTCGGCAAGAATGGCTTTACTTCACCCCAAAGTGTTCATCGCCGCGAAAACACAATTAACCTCAAAAAACTTGAAGAATTAGCGCGGGTAAGCCAGCAAGAAAAACCGCAAATTAACCTTGCAGCTTTGGGCTACACAAAACTTTTAGGAACTGGCAAACTCACAAAGGCCTTAACAGTGCAAGTGTCCTCTTACTCGAAATCTGCGGCTGAAAAAATCCAAAAAGCAGGCGGAGAAATCGTAGGCTTCCTAGTCAACGGAGAGTAAAGCTGCTAAATGCCTGGAAGATTCCTCAGCCTCTTCAAGCCTATTGGACGGGTCCTACCCGAAATCAAGAAGCCTGAGCGAAAAGTAAGTTTTAACGAGAAAATCTTCTGGACAGGTTTAACCTTAGTTATTTTCCTTGTTATGTCACAAATCCCACTCTACGGGATTTCATCATCAGTATCAAGTTCATTCAGTCAATTAAGAGTTATCTTCGCATCTAACAATGGAACTCTGATGCAGTTAGGCATTGGACCAATCGTCACTGCTGGCTTGATTCTGCAGTTACTCGCAGGCTCCTCAATTATCCAATGCGACATGTCAAACTCGGAGGACAGAGGTCTTTTCACATCCGCCAGCAAAGTCTTCAGCATCCTTCTAACGGGAATCCAAGCTGCAGCATACATCATAAGCGGCATGTTTGGCTCTCTCTCAGGATCAACTGGGCTAGTCATCTTTTTCCAGCTTTTAGCTGCCGGACTCATGGTTATGCTCATGGATGAGCTTATCCAGAAAGGCTGGGGACTAGGCAGCGGAATCAGCCTTTTCATCATGGCAGGAGTAGCGCAATCAGTAGTCTGGGACATGTTTTCACCAGCAACAGGATTGTTCGTCGGCTCACTCAACGCCTACCTTAACCACGGCATCTCACTAGTAACTTGGATAGTTGGTCTGCGATCAGGAGTATACCCCTCATTACTCGGGTTCTTCGCCACCGTATCAGCCTTCCTAATTGTCATCTACCTTAACGGCGTAAGAATTGAGCTTCCAATGAGTTACGCAGGCTACAAGGGGTTCCGAAGCAGATACCCAATCAAACTACTGTATGTCTCTAACTTGCCAGTCATATTTGCATCAGCACTATTCGCAAACGTATACTTCTTCACCCAACTTCTCTGGAGCCAACTAGGCAGCCCGCCACCCTCGGCACACAATCTCCTATTCTCGATAATAGGACAATTCAACGCGACAGTTAGCTCAAGCGGCAGCACCAGCGTTGCACCCGTAAGCGGTCTCTCATACCTAGTCACCGCACCCGCCAACATCCAACAAGTAGCCGGCGACCCCATAAGAGCCGCATGCTACATGGGCATCCTAGTCGCCTTCTGCGCCGTCTTCTCACTAATATGGCTCGAAGTCGGCGGCTTAGGACCAGCAAAAGTTGCCCAGCAACTCATGGATTCCGGCATGCAGATCCCAGGTTACCGTAGATCAGGAAGACCCATCGAAGCCGTACTTAAACGCTACATACCAGTAGTCACCGTACTTGGCGGCATCATAGTTGGACTTGTGGCAGGAGGCGCAGACTTCTTTGGAACATTCGGCACCGGAACAGGCATATTGCTGTCAGTAGGCATCATCTACCAATACTATGAATTGCTAATGCAAGAACGCGCCGCAGAAATGTACCCAGCCTTCAGAAGAATCCTCGGCGAGTAGCAGAAACGCGGTCCCCCCCACAACTTTTTCTTCTGTTTTTCTCATTAAGTTCTCGGGGCTTGGTAATTTCGCGGTTCAAGTTTGATGGTGATCACAATCTTTATAGGTAATTTTTGCAATATTGAGGAATTAGGCGAGGGCTATATTGCTCTCGCGTTAGAAATGGAGAAAAAGAACATGAAAATTCTAAAAAACAAAATTGCAGCAATAACGATTTGTACACTCTTTATACTTTCAATTGCAGCTTCAACAACACTGATACATAATGCTAACGCTCATACTCCCCCTCAGCAGATTCAGCTATTCGCTTTTTGCAACGTCGGTCCTAACCCCATCGGTATCGGTCAAACAGCTACAGTTGGCTTCTGGCTCAATCTACCGCCCATAACAGCATCAGGCCCCTACGGCGACAGATATGGCAACATGACAGTTACCGTTACCGAGCCTAATGGCCAAAAAGAAACTCTAGGTCCATTCGTCTCAGATGACACTGGTGGAACAAGTACCCGCTTTACACCCGACCAAGTTGGCACCTACAACTTCCAGATGGTGTTCGGAGGAGAAACATTGACCGGCTATACCTATAACCCGTACTCACAAAGTTATGAGAACAGTTTGCCCTCGTTCTTGGTGTCTCCCTATGTTAACGATACAATTCTAC
>JBEKPM010000012.1:0-17805 GCA_049520735.1 Bathyarchaeia archaeon
ATGGCGATTGGCACACCTGAGGAACTTGAGAAGTCTGTTCAAGGAAGGAAAACAGTGATTCAGCTAGAGCAGACAAGCGATGTGATATTAGCTGCTTTGAGAAAGCTGACCCTTCGAAACTTGGTTGTCGATGGCAAAAAACTGACTATCGATGTTAAAAATCCTGAAAAAGAGAATGTCACTATTTTGGACACGATATTCCGTGCCGGCGGTCACGTTCAATCCGCCACCATCGTAGGCTCAACATTGGAGGATACTTATCTTAAACTCGTGAGGCAAACCAAATGAGACTCAAAAGATCATGGATCATCGCCTCGAAGGACTTCAAGATATTCCGAAAGAAGAAAAGCATTATCTATTCAATCATCGTTGTCCCACTCATTGTCTCAATTCTTTTTCCGATTGTGATAGTGCTTGCAGGGCATAGTAATGGCGGAAACGGAATTCCAGCGCCGGAACTCACGATACTTCTGCCAACATTTTCTTTCTTCTACCTCATCCTCGCAGGTCTTATTCCAACAACTATTGCCTCCTACAGCCTGGTCGGAGAGAAAGTCGAAAAGAGTCTCGAGCCGCTCTTGGTCACTCCCACGACCGATAGCGAAATCTTGCTCGGAAAAGGAATCGCAGCGTTCCTGCCTCCCATAGGCGCTATCTTAGGAAGCGCTGCAATCTTCATGGTTCTTTTGGACTTGGTGACACGTGGCACATTGGGCTACTATTTTTTCCCTAACTGGAATGCAGCCATTGTACTTTTTCTTATGGTTCCTCTAGCGGTCATAATGAGTGTCGAATGGAACGTCATTGTCTCGGCCAGAGTGAGCGATGTGCGGATTGCGCAACAGGTTGGAATTCTCTTAATTCTCCCCTTCGGGGGGATCTATGTCGCAGGTGAACTTGGTTTAATACAGCTCGGTAGCACTATCACCCTTCTCATTACCGCTGGCGTTATTTTAGCGGTTGATTTGCTTCTCCTCTACGTCGCCAAGGCTACGTTCCAAAGGGAGGAAATATTGACGAAATGGAAGTAGTGAGGTGGAAAATATGAATTCTATGAAATTAAGACTCATCTTAATGGGCTGCATTCTTATTGTGTTAGGTGTCATTCTTCTTGTTGTAAGAGGCTTCTCATTACCTTTGATTGGATTACTAGTTATAGGAATAGTGTTAGCTACTGTGGGTCTTATTTGGAAACCTCAAAAGAAAGCAGAGACTCCACGGTGATGCTATCTATACATTAAGTATATACATATTTGTAGGTAAGTCCATCTTGGCTTGCCGCTTTTTATGCTCATTTTTGTAAGCCAGTACGGGCACTGGAGAATTCAAGCTAATCAAGCATACAGACCACTTCTATTAACCCCAAGCGGGGAAGGGAATCGAAATTCAACTCAAGAGCCCATCCCCAGAACAATTACTAATATGGATATTTAGGGTTCGGTTCTCCACTATGGCGCTTTACTCTACTCTGTCGCAGGTTCAAATTGTCATACTATTCACTCAAGGCAGAATGAAGGGGTTCAAAACTCATGTCCTGTCTAAATTACCAGGGGTTGAAGTTCCATTTCAGGTTTTTTTGAATATCAGTTATACTGAACTTTAATGAGTATGTATTCAACAACTAGTTGATGCAGGCGGTGAATAACTTTGAAGATTGTTAATGAATCGCTAAGCATCAACATGAAAACTGCAGTTGGTTTACTAGAGTTATTTCTTGTAGCAATCATTCTTGCCTTCTTAGCTACTTTTGCGACGGGCACAACTGAAATGCGACTTCTATCGGTAGCTTTCATTACTCCAATTACTATCCTGAGTATAGTTTTTATCTACTATTGTCGAAGAAAAAAGGTTTGGAGTTACGCAGGAGCTTCAATTTTGGGAGCATTAGGTGTCATTCTTCGGGTAGCAGTGAGCACTCAACCGAGTCTTGAGGTGGGTGGTGGACTGCCAGTAGGCGTCACTGCTCTATACATAGTTCTCGGTGCTCTTGTCTCACTCAAAAGCTATGAATCATGGCTAGAGCTAAAGCAGACATTTAATGACGCTCCGCGCTAAAATCACCAGAACTTATCGTGATTACGGCAAATGAACTAACTATTTAAGAGGAAAATACCTCTTGGAGTAAATATGCCAACTAACGAACAAGGGAAAAGGAAAGCCTACAAAGGCATAGCAATGGAGGGCGTTATAGCCAAGCAATATGACAGGATTCAAAAGCACATGATTGAAGAATACACATCATGGGCTAAACTTGTAAGGGATAAAATAACAATTGGCGGTAACGTGCTTGAAGTTGCTCCAGGTCCAGGATACTTGTCAATCGAACTCGCAAAGCTTGGTAACTATAACATAACTGGATTAGACCTAAGCAAAACCTTTGTGGAAATTGCACAAAACAAAGCTACGAAAGCAGGAGTAAAGGTTGATTTCCGTCAGGGTGATGCTGCTGAAATGCCTTTTCTGGATGGAACATTTGATTTTGCAGTTTGTACTTCTGCTTTCAAAAACTTTCCAGACCCGATTAAGGTCTTAGACGAAATATTTAGGGTTTTAAAGGCAAACGGTAAGGCGCTGATCATCGATATGAATAAGGATGTTCCCAAAGACAAACTCAACGAATTTGTTGATCGCATGAAATTGAACTTGTTTGACTCGTACTTTACCAAGCAAACTTTCAAAGGGTTAGCGAAATCGGCTTACACTCGAACCGAAATCCAAGACATCGTCGACAAATCAAGATTTAAGCAATGTGAGATTACAGATGAAGACATCGGCTTTGAGGTATGGCTCTTTGTGTTTCCTTTGCCTTTTCCATTAAGCTAATTTCCTCTAGCAGGGATTCGCTTAAATGTTTAAGCGAGTCCCAGCGGGCTCGCCGATTAGCGTGAAGCTGAGTATATACCGTTTACCCAATTTGTGGTGGTCTAAATTCGCAGTTTCCTCGACCCTTTCGAGCTATTGAACAGACAAATTCGTCTCTCCGGTGTCTCAAAAAGCGTGTTGGGCGTATTCAAGTCAGTTCTCCACGGGTACTGGTGAGGGTGGTTTTTCATATTTTTTGCCAGTAACATAAAGCATCCAGCCGACAGCGAACACCAGGATTATGCCGGGAAATATTACAACTATAAATATCCTGTAGGCTAAACTGTGTTTCGCCAAGTTTGTCCCCAATAGAAAAAGAGAGAAGAGAAATCAGCGTCTTCTTCGTATAGCAAAAGAATGGTGATTGTGGCGACTGCGGATGCGGTAGGCAACGTAGGCCACTATCATCGCTATGATTATTAGAAGCAGAATCAGCCACCACGGGAAGTAGTACGTGTTCTTCTGGTTCGGCGTCTGTAGTATGAGGTCAACGGTTAACTGCGTATTCTTGTTCACGATAACGTCGTTGTCGTATCTAAGGTTCTGGCTGGTTATGGGATCGTAGTAGGTTGCGGTCAGATGATAAGTTCCTGCTTGAACATTGTGGAAATCACAATGCCCAATGTAATCGGTAGTTGCCGATTGCTGCCCGAACAGAACCAGTGCACCGTAAGCCGCCGTCTTGTTAGCCAACACGGTCACATCAACCGTGTAAGTGGTGTTCTCTTGTCCAATGACACCGCCTCCACCGTGAGTTGGCGTCGGGATTGGTGCAAGATCGTAGAATAGCGTTACGTTTGAGTCTGAACCGATTTTAAGATTAAAGCTAACGGGGTCAGGGATCGTTTCGTTTATTCCGTCGTGGCTGAAGATGGCATGGTCAAAATTGTATGACATACCTGCTGGTGCATTATTTGTGAAGCTGTCTGGGACTACGAAGTTAACTTCGCCACCAAGACTCATCGGAAACGAGACAGGAGTTCTCATGTTTCCGCCTAACGCTTGGAAAGTCACCGAGTTAGGGTCAGAAGTCACGTAGAGTTGCATAACGTTTGGGCAGAGGTCAACAATTGAGAAGCCCACGTTCGAGCTGATTGTTGAAAAGTCATCGCATTTTGCGAGTTTAGTTCCGCTTCCAAGAAGCCAGAAGCCACCGTTCCACCCTATAGTATTGTAGTCGCCAGCGTCAATAGAAGTGAAACTTTGACCATTGTAGAGTTTTGTGCCACCGCTACCAGAGATCAGGAAGTCTGTTCCGTTCCAGCCCATACTGTCAACCGTGCCTGTCCAAGATAAAGCGTCGATTGTACCGTTGTCGCAGTATCTTTCAAGAATGCCGTCGTCCACGCTTGTGCCGAACAAAGCATATTGCCCGTTGTAAGCGATTGAAGTTAATCTTGGGTAGTAGCCGACGAAGCCGTAATAGACTGTTGAGGGATTCTGGAAGATGGTTGTAGCCTGTGAACCGTCCCACTTGACGAGTGATGGATGTCCAGTTGAACCAGCATCATATTCTCCGAAGAGAATGTAGCTTCCGCAGTTGCAGACAGCCGTAACGATTGGACCGTAACTGCCACCGAGAACCTGTGTTGTGATGTCCGTGAGGGTTGTTCCGTCATAAGTGTAAACTCTGCCGTAACAGGTACTCCAGCCGAAACTCATGTACCAGCCACAGATGATGAACTCGTTCAGGTACTTGTGAATGCCAACAATCTGAACATCATCTAAAGCACCTTCACCAACGGGCGACCAATTGCTTCCGTCAAACTTGTAGAGATGTGGTGTTGAAACGTCACTTGTGTATTCAGGCCAATGCTGTGAATCTGTCGGTTGATCTAGGCCAACGAGGTAGTAGCCGTTTCCGCTTGCGACACTGGTAATGGTTAAAGCATTGTCAACGGTGATTGGTGGCGTACCACCGATTTCGCTGGTTAGATTGAAGCCTCCTGGAACAGCCAAGCTGAGGTTCGTAAAGGTTGTGCCTGAACCGCCATAGCCGTAGACAGCCTGCGAACTTGCGATAAGCCAGTTGTCCGTTAAGTCAGCTTTCACGGTGGAGACTTTCATGGGTGAATTTGGGACTAAGAGGGAAACTATTGAGATTAATAATATAGCAAAGCAGATGCTTCCTAAGATTTGTTTTCGCATTCAGATCCTCAACAGAATAATAAGAAAGAAACCCAGCGTTAGGGCAACTAGCAGGAGTCGGCTTTCCGTACCACCCATCGTCACATCCACATGGTTACGGGAACTGAATCGCATCAGCCAGATGTAGAAGCCTACGAACATCGACAGGTGCAAAGCCGTGATTGGAAAACTTTGGGTGACGGCCCAGAAGAAGCCCGAGATGAATAGGAAGCTTGCAACAAAGTCAGCCGACTTGTCGATCTGCCACCCGTAAGACCTGTAAAGTGGATTGCCAGGCGTGTCCATTCCTCTCATCTTGGCGATTTTTCCGTCTATGCCATCGAAGAGGTAGTGGCTACCAATGCCCAAACAAGCTACCGGAAGGAAAAGGGGATTCGAGTGTGCCTGAATGTAAGCGTAGAATGCTAACCCGCTCGAAAGCAAAGCCAGAGAAGTAGCTAAGTCGGGGTGCAAGTGACGGTAGGATTGGTTAGCAATCCCGTTCAAGAAAGGCTCTTCCAATTTCGCGATCTTCGGATTTGACACGCGTTCTCTTGCGTCAGTTTTGAGGTCAGCATCCATTAGGGCGTCATACTCCTCTGGAAAGACATGACAAGCTGAGCCTGCAGAAATGTGCCGTAAACGCCCAACGCAAAGTAGAGGATTGCCCACACAGGCCAATACTTCGACCTCAGCACCATGGGACCGACCAGAATAAGGCAGACGGGAATCAAGGGAATGAAGTACCTTGCCCAGCCGAAAATCACGTTCAGCAACAAGCCAGCCGTCAAAATAACTGTTAGGGATGTGCCGAAGTACCGCAGGATGTCACGAAGCTTATTCTGCTTTCCAAACCACAATGCCACAGGCGTCATCGTAAGGAACAACAGCGGATACTCCACCGTGTAAAGTGACAATTTGCTGATTGGATTTAGCGCTCCCAACAGGTTCTTCGAAGCCGTGTTGGCATAGATGGACTGAGAAATCGACAGGAAACTCAACGGGTTCTTCTCAGCTAGGCAGCTTGCCACACACCAAGAGACCAAAGCCAGCACAGGCAACAAGTACCAGAGCCACCGCTTCCAAAGCCACCGGCTAACCCTCGTTTCCGCAACCAATTTGCCCATGAAGAAGGGAGTGAAAACCCAAAGCCAATACGAAGTGAAAACGCCAATAGTTAGTGTCAGGGCAGACCAGCGGTGGCGACCACGCAGGTAAAAGAAAAGCATCAATAGCATCAGAAGCGTAGCGAAACTTTCACTCATCGCCAAAGACCCATACAACAATACCAGCGGATTCCAGAGAAACAGAGCCGTCACGATAATTGCCCGCTTCGAGTCAGTCAAGTGAGCCATGATCTTCCAGAGTAGCCATCCAGAAATCAAGACGCAGAATATCGAGAACAAGCGCAGAAGGAACAGGTTCGCTAAAGCACTAGCAACAAGTTGGTAGGCTGGAAGGAAATTGACGCCATTAATGTAGAAGGCGTAGCGGAAATCCAACGCTACGTGCAGTCTGAAAGCCGAGTCATAATCGATGTTAGGAAAAAGCAACAGCACAAGCATAACCACGAAGGACACAAACGAAATGAAGCCCCTCATCAGAAACGCTTTCGCTGCTTGCATCAGCCCACACTCGCCAGAGTTTCATCCCCGTCCTCAGCGGATTCCAGCAACTCAGCAACCCGATCCACATCAGTCTGTTGGGCTTTCTTATCATACAAGGGGTTCTTAGCCGTCGGGTTAGTCGCACAAAGTGTCTCAAGCTGAGACGAATCCAAGGTGAATTTGATCGCCCCTGTAGTCTCAGACTGAGATTGCATAGGAGCCTCGGTTGTAACAACCGAAGGTGGAGCGGCGGACGCCGAAACAGCCTCATCAGCCTTAACGGTAGTCGGCTCAGGCGGAGAACTAAGCGGAACTGGGGCAGGCGTACCCCTGATTCGGTTCAAGCGTAGCTTGTCCAACTCTGCCTTCTTGAGAGTTTTCTCTTTAACCAAGCTAAGTAATTGAACAAAGAGTTCAATATCATCCTTGGTGAAATGGTCAGTCGGCAGAAGCCTGTAGCTTAGGAACTTGTCGATGATGCTGTCCATGTTGCCGAATGACTCAACATCCAAGCGCCACTTGATCGCCAAGTCTTCAAGGTCGCTGTAGACGCCAAGCTTGACCAGAAACGCCTTATACTTCTTGCCACGCGCAATCAGGTTAGCAACCCGCATCTCCAAGGCCGAAATGTTCGTATAGCTTGGAAGCGTCTGCCCCTTCATCTCCGCAAGGTCCTTCAACATAAACTCGTTCAGGCGGAAACTACCGCTGACACCGTATCTTTCCTCGCAGAGCTGACGATACTCACTCGAAAACAATGGCGAAAGATAAACAGACGTCGCAACCCCAAACTTGGGGGGCCGATGCTTTGTGCTGCCCTTGATTCCTGGTATCAAATCCTCTGACTTCTTCCTCATCGCAGTCACTAAAAGAAAAATGCATAAAGATGATTACACTTGTATTATTGTGCATACATTTGCTTTCCCCCCTGCCAAAAACTAACTTCTACTATACTATCCGTCGGATTCTAGCTTTTTTCGCACGCGCGAATTGTGCAAACCCCCGTTTCCCTTTTTCCCTATGGACTTTTAGGTTTCCTTAGTTCCAACTAAGGAAAGTTCATCGAATTGATATGTTGTGCAAAAAATTTTTTCAGCCAGAGTTTTTCACTATAAGGGAACTTTTTTGATGGAAAAAGTCCATGCTCTTCGGTGATGACAAAGGCAATCAACCTGCAGTCAAAGAAGACTCTACAGCCGTTCACGGTTCTTGGGTTCGGGAGGAAGCCAAAAGCCTGGCAGTTAAACGCCGTGCTGGCTGCCGCTCTATATCGGATCTACCATAAGCGGTACAATGCTAATCTGAAGCTAACTCCATCTATATTATCGCGGATTTTCTTGAAAGTAAAAAAAGAGTTTGTGAATGATATCACCTTTGGGGCGCGCTGAGTTACATTAACTCTTAAATGTGCATTTACGTAGTGTTTATCTGGAGTGACGTTTGGGGGACCGTGTCGTTGCTTTTGGTTAAACATAAATTGATGCAGTCGGGGCTGCCAAGCCGGACGGCTCTAGCGGCGGCTGCCCACCGTGCTGCCCATCAAATCTTGGAGGGAGGATGCATCTTCGCTGATCCACTGGCCCTGCGTATTCTGGGGGAAGACGCCAAATCTGTGGTCCGCGAGGCTACAGAGCACCCATCTAAATACAGGATGCGCATCTTCATCGCAATGAGGACAAGGTTCGCGGAGGATGCTCTGGCTGCCGCCGTGGAACACGGTGTCCGTCAACTTGTGGTACTCGGCGCGGGTCTAGATACCTATGCCTACCGCAACCCGTCTGGCGGCCGCTTGCGTATCTTTGAAGTGGATCATCCGGCAACGCAGGTCTGGAAACGCCAACTTCTCGCCGAAGCGGCAATCAAGTTGCCTGATTCGCTGGTTTTTGTGCCAGTTGATTTTGAACGCGAGTCTCTATCTGAGGGTCTGAGGGCCGCGGGCTTTGATCCTAAGCAACAGACGTTCTTTACATGGCTTGGAGTTGTACCGTACCTAACCGAGCCGGCTATATGGTCGACCCTCGGCTTCATCGCTAGTTTGCCCAATGGGGCACATGTAGTGTTCGACTACAGCAATCCGCCGGCTTCGTTCTCACCGAAAATGCGTATCGTTCACGAGGGACGCGCCGCACAAGTAGCCAAACTTGGCGAAACTTTCATCACCTACTTTGAAACGGAGAAGCTCCGCGGCCAATTGACGGATATTGGCTTTGTTGTGATCGAAGATGAGGGACCACCGCAAATGTTTTTACGTTTCTTTCCAGACTTTGCCAGTTCTATTCCAGAGAAAGGCGGTCATATCTTGCATGCGGCGACTATCTTAAAATCAAAATGACTTTTGAAAAAAACGTGACTTATCAAGGTGCGACGTTATCATTGAGTCTTTTCCGCTTTCTGAAGGGTATCGTGCAATATTAATTGATAAGCTATAGGAGTCGTCTCAAGCGCGGTTGTTTTTGATTAATGTCGGGTGATTCAACTGGCTTCGTCTGGCTCCCGATTTCAGTTAGGATGTTTTCTTAGCCAGTTTTGGATTTTAGAGGTAAACGTAAGTAAAGTACTGATTGTTTATGGGTCTCGCTATAGAGCGGTAGCCAGCACCTCGAAAGAAGTCGCAAAGACACTGCGAAATGTTCGTTTGATCTCAAATAGGTAGTCACTTAATGTGATTACTTTTTGTAATTACCCAAAGTGAACTGACTATTTATTATCCGCAGGCAACGTTCCCTAAAAGGAAACAGATTAACATGAAAACCAACATAATTGAGGCTGAAAACCTCACAAAAATCTACAAGAAAACCATCAAGGCTGTCGACCATATTTCTTTTTCAGTGGAAGAAGGTGAACTGTTCGGTTTCATAGGACCCAACGGCGCGGGGAAAACCACAACAATCAAAATGCTCACTACTCTGGCATCCGTAACCGATGGGAAGGCGTCAGTAGCAGGTTACGACGTCTGCAAAAATCCCGCTGATGTCCGCAAAAACATCGGAATAGTGCCTCAAGAACTCACGGCAGATGACGAATTGAAAGGCGTTGAAAATCTGCTTCTCTCGGCTAAGCTCCATCACGTTGCAAACGACAAAGCGCGCAAGAAAGCAAAAGAGCTGCTTGAGCTTTTGGAGCTTGAAGGCGCCGCTCAAAGACAAGTTAAAACCTTTTCAGGCGGCATGCGGAGGCGGCTGCAACTTGCAATGGGGCTTATTCATGACCCGAAAATACTTTTTTTGGATGAGCCCACATTGGGGCTGGACATTCAGACAAGGCAGAACATGTGGACCTACATTCGAGACCTTAACCGCGAAAAAGGTATCACCGTGTTTATGACCACTCATTACTTAGAGGAAGCTGACTCGCTATGCGACAGAATCGCAATCATAGATGGCGGAGTTATCAAGTTGGCAGGTTCGCCCTCAGAGCTGAAAACCAAACTCGGCGGCACCATTTTAACCTTACAACTTACAGATGGCGCTGACATATCTGGCATTCTGGAGGCAATGCAAGACGTTTCCGAAGTGAAAAAAGAAGGCGCAACATACAAAATTAAGCTAACAAGAACTGAAACAGCTTTACCAGCAATAGTTGAAACCATAACCAAGAAAGGACAACAAATCTCTGACATCACACTATCCAAGCCAACGTTGGACCAGGTTTTCCTGCAAATCACAGGCAGCACCATGCGTGATAGCGCGGCAAATGAGGATTCTTATGGTCAGCGTATTCAGATTGAGAGGTTGAAGTAAAATGTTCGGCGATACTTTAGCCTTAACAAATCGTTTCCTAAAGAAGTGGATTCGTAACCCCGCCGCTATGATGCCTGGATTATTCATGGCTGTTTTTTGGCTAGCATTGTTTGGCAGTTCATTTAACCCCGCCAATCTTGTGCCCACTCAAATCGGTGGCACCGCGTTGGCGCCTGGTTTGGTTGAACAGATAAGGGCTGCTATGACCTCGGTGTTTGGCGGTGCAGCGAACTACATAACGTTTCTCACGGCAGGTATAATCTCGTTCGTAGTTATAATCAACGCTGCCTACGGTGGAATCGACATAGTGCTTGATAGGCAACTAGGATACCTTAACTCTTTGCTGAGCGCGCCGATATCAAGAGCATCAATATTTTTTTCCGGCGTTATGCAGAACTTTGTGAAAGCCATGTTCATAGCTTTGCTGACGTTCATAGTCGGGTTTCTTCTTCCAAACGGGCTACAAGTTGGCATGGGTTTTGGAGTACTTAACTTCATCGGCATCTTTGTTGCCTTCGGACTCTTAACGTTTGGATTCGGCTGTCTCTTCACTTCACTAGCCTATTCAGTGAGACAAGTTGATTCGCTGGTTGCAATCGTTAACTTCCTGGCTTTTCCCTTGATCTTTATGAGCAGCGCCATATTTCCCCTGGGAAATTTTCCATCCTGGCTCAAAGCTATAGCGCAGGTTAACCCAATCACAAAAGCCTGCGAAACTGCCAGACTACTCATAGTAAACGGGAACCTTACTGCAGCACAATTGTCAACATTCGCTGGAAATATGCTATACCTCGTCGTCTTCGCCGTCATCTTTGCAACAATTGGATACTTGATTTCGCGGAAAGCTTTGAGGGCTGAATAAAATGAGACAAAGCGGAATGGTCGTAGTAACGCAAAGTGAATTACCCTTAAAAGCACAGGAGGCAAACTAGAAACCATGTCAGATGTACATATTCCGCGTGGACAAACCGTCAAGCTTGACAAAGTGGAAGGCCAAGTCGAAGTAGGTTACAACGCAACAATCGAAGCTGTGAACGGCAAAAACGTAATCGTCACCAGAGGAGTCTACATAGAAGGCAAAGCATACGTCAAATGCGACCTTGAATGCGACTCACTGGAATCAAAAATTCTCTTTTCTAGAACGGGGCAAATCAGCTCCAAAAATAACAGGGCAAGGCTTGAATTAACAGCCAGACACATAGGCCATCTGGAAGTAAACGGCAACTTGACAGTTCATAAACAGCTCAATGTTAGCCATTCAGTGCAAGTCACGGGAACAATCAACGCTGGAGACATCGATGTTGGCGGAAGAATACAAGCGGATGCTGTTAAATGTGGCAGAATGCGAGTTGGCGGACGAGCAGACATCCAAAACTCGTTTGAAGCCACAAGCGTTGATGTGGGCGGAAAAGTAGTCGCGCCTGGCACAGTCAAAATAGGAGACCTGCATGTAGGCGGCGAAATTGAAGTGGGCGGTGGATCCATAACAGGCAACATTCGAGTCGGTGGAAAATTTAGCAGCAAATCCCCAATAGAGTTCGGCGAATTGTTAGTCTATGGCAGAGGCTTCCTACCGGCAGGCTGCATAGGACGCAAAGTTTCAACGTTCGGCAAACTTAACGTTGACGGAAACATAGCTTGCGACTATATCGAAGTCGGCGGAGTCATCGAGATACTGGGCGATTGTCATTCAAAACGTGTTGAGGTTGGCGGAAAACTGGAGGTTAATGGTTCACTGTTTGTTTCGGATAAACTTGAGGGCTACGGCGTGACAGAGATAGGCGGCAACTTTGAAAGTGGTACTCTTCGAATTAGTGGAAAATTCGTTGCAAACAAGATGCTTGTCAGGGAAGAGGCAGATATTAGCGGTAAAATAGAAACAAAACAGGGACTAAAAGCAAAGTTGTTGATTGTGCGCAGTGGCAGCCGATGTGAGGGAGTTTTAATTGGTGAACGAGTGGAAGTTGGAAAAAGCTCAGATTTAAGTTATGGCGGTTTGGGAATTAATTGGGCAACAAAGTGGGCTGCTGGAGCGATGGCGCGAGTCGACGACATTTATGCGACCGAAGTTGTAATAGGACCAATGTGTAGAGCAGGACACATATTCGCTGATATAGTAAAGTTAGAGAAGGGTTCCTTTGTGGAACAAGTAACTTACACAACTGAACTTAAGATAGATTTCGGCGCCGCCATAAGCCAACAACCCCAAAAGGTAAACACCCTGCCAAAACAACCATTCTGAGGCATTGAGAGATGCGCATTAGGGATCGAGAAACTAAGCGTTCCAGAACTGACCTGTATGCTCAAGTCCTGGAAGTACTTATTCGCTACCCTGAAGGTGGAAAAATCACTCGTATCTCCTACGGTGTAGGCGTCCCCGTCGACCGCCTCCGAACTATCATAGAGGCACTGAGCAATTATGGGCTAGCCAGAAAATGCATGACAGATGAACAAAACCTCTACTTCGTCACCCCTCGAGGGCTAGAATTCCTTGACATTTACTGGAAAATGAAAGGATTCTTGGAAATTTTCGGTGAGAAACAACCGTAGCGAAACTAGCGCGCATAGGGCCAAGATAATCTTGCGAATGCTCAGACCTGAAAATCAAGGAGAAAACTGAAAAATGAATCGAAAAGGAGTTTGCTATGATGTTGGACGGGTGATGATGGGAAGCCAATGGCGCCCCAAATTCGACCTCAAACAAGTACACTGTGAGCTTGAAATAATCAAAAACGACCTACACTGCAACACAGTCAGAATCTGCGGCTTAGACCTGAAAAGACTCGAAATCGCGGCGGAGGAAGCGCTCACTCGGGGCTTGGAGGTTTGGCTGTCGCCTGAGATGTGGGACAGAAGCCAAGAAGAAAACCTATCGTACCTCGAGAAGGCGGCGCAAGTTGCGGAAGCCCTGCGGCAGAAGTTCCCGGGCAAGGTGGCTTTGAGCGTTGGATCAGAAGCGACACTTTTCACGCAAGGAATTGTTGAAGGTGAAAATTTCATGCAAAGATTGAATAATCCTTCGTTTTGGATGAACATCCAAGCGGGAAAGCACAATGAACCGCTCAACGCATTTCTGGCTAGGGCATACCGCGCTGTCAGGCAGACCTTCAAGGGCGAAGTGACGTATTTTTCATTGCCGTTTGAAAAGGTTGATTGGGGCTCATTCGATTTTGTCGGCGTTGATCTTTACCGAGACGTCAGGATAAAGAACGTTTTTGACAAAGTGGTCAAGGGTTGCCTGGCTTACAACAAGCCTGTTGTAATTGGGGAGTTTGGTTGCTGCACTTATCGGGGAGCAGATTTGCTTGGAGGAAGCGGCTTCATCGTCGTATTTGGCATGATGAACGATTATCTTGGGGAGAAACTATCTGTACCTACGCCGTTTGCTGAAATGCTCAAGATCATTCCGAAGGTTGACGGTCACTACATTCGAGACGAAGGTTTGCAGGCAAAAGAAATTATTGAAGAGCTCGCCGCATTCGACGCAGTTGGCGTGGAGGGCGCGTTCGTCTTCACGTTTGTTTCTCCGACCTCCGCCTATAATGATGATCCAAGGTTCGATATGGATTTGGGCAGCTTCAGCCTTGTGAAAAGCTACCCAGAGAAAGACACATTCGAACAGATTATATCTGAGAGCGCAAAGCAGGGAAAGGAATTCGCCGGCATAGAGTCAATGCCAGATCTGTCGGCTAAGTTCGCCAACGTGATCGGCAAGCACGGAAGCGCCTATCCAGATATGCCTTGGGAACCAAAAGAATCATTCCGAGCAGTTGCTGACTATTATGCCAAACACTAAGATGCGAATTGGCACCCGAGGGCTCAACATCCCCGCCTACTCCTCATTTCGTATTCACGTTAGGGTTCGCTTAAATTTCAGACTGTGTAAAAACTCAAATTTAGTTTTAGAAATTGCTCCTTTCAGTTCAAAAACATTGGCTGGATCTCCATTAATTTAAACTAACTAAGCAAGTTTCTGAAGTTGAAAATAGTTTTTACCCAGTCTCATTTTTAGGCGAATCCCAGCGGGCGAGAGAAACTTATCAAAAATTCTTTTTTACTGGTAAATTGGGGCTAGAATTCCCCTCCCAGCGCCCACAGGAATTATTCCATTTACAGTCACACCCAAGTATTAGCGGTTCCGAACACATTTTGGGCTCGGACCCCAGCAGTCCCATCGACGCTTACGGGAGCTACTCGAACAGCCCGTTTGCCTTTGCCCAAGCTTTAGCGATGTCTTTGAGTTCTTTTCTACGGAATTCGGGTGGAGTAACCCAGGCCTCGGCCATCAGGATATAGGTTTTTCGCCAGCCTTCATGCGTCTTGCTGACGTACACTTTCTCCTGTTCGGGAACATCATGTCCCATCCAGAAAGCCGTGTAGATCGGGTCAGCCTTGTGATTACGGAGGTGAGTGTTGCAGCCAGCCCGCAGCGTGTGGGGAGAGTAGGGATTCCTGAACTCAAAAGACGCGGTTTCAGCGTAGCTTAAAGCTCTGCTGTGGAAGTAGGCGTCAATAGCCTGCTTCGTAACTGGCCACAATCGGTCCTCAGGCTTCACGCTGCCACGGCTTTCCAGCCAGACCCGAAGATACTTTGTTGCCCATTCACCTATGAAAGTCAGGTAGGGAACCTTGGTTTTGTAACGTGCCATGTCAAGAAGGATAGGAACAATTCCTGCCTCGAACTCGCCTTGAATGTCCGAGTAGTGAAGGCAACCAAGCGTGCTAATATCGCATCCACTCTGGAAATAGGCTGTGGCAAGCGACTGGTAGAGGGGCGCGTCGAAAGATTCGACGAACTTGGCGACTTCATCGAGTTCCCAAGAATGCTTCTTAGTGGCGACAAGTGCAGGAGGCATATTTGTGAAGCGAGCTGAGAATGGAATCCGCAGGTATTGGCCTAAGCTTTGGAGAACGCCCACATAAGTCCTGACCGTTTTGTTCTGATATTTCGGAGTGAGCCAAGCCACGAAAGCAGCTACCGTGTTCGTGTCCACACGCTTCTGGTCTAATGGATGAAGTTTGCTGTCCTCGTACACGCGCCTGTAGAAGTCGATGATTGAACCCTGAGAACCGTAGAACTCACGGAACTGAATCAGGGCAGCCTCGGAAACCGCTTTAGTTGAAGGCTTCAACTTAATCAAGTACTCTTGAATCCTACTGTCAAATGACGCCCTTGTTGCACTACTCAATAAACTCTCACTTCTTTAATCGCCTTACGAGTTTCACCGCTTCCGCAGTTGACATCGAACGAAAATCGTTCTTCTTCGCTGGGTTCGGTTTTGGCTTACTCCAATTAGGAACAGGCTGATTCGGAAAATCCGTTGACCTTGAAACCTGCCACCGCTGCGACTGAAAGACCTGATCCCAATCCTTTAACTCTTGACCGTACTTCGCCCGAACGCCATCATCAATCTTCTTCTGAGTTTCAGGCCGGATCGTACGCTGGGCAAAAACGTGCGAGTTGCCACCGCAGAGAATTTCGCCTGTGCTAGAATCTATGTTTAGGTCTTCGAAAGGCGTCAAAAGAGGCTCGACTTTATCCAATGCAGGGCCGTCAGTCCAATAAACATCCACCGACTCGCCCATCGAGTACCTTTTAGTCTTCACCCGAAAATCTACTCCTGGAAACTTTTCAGCAAGGCGTTGCCGAATCAGCTTCGCCTTGACCGTAGCGTTCTGCTTCTCCAGCGACCTCGAAGCGTCGTAACCCTGCAAACCTTTCAGGGAATACTTTTCAGCAGGCATCAAGGAAACCTGATTTTTTGGAGTAACTCTCAAGGGGTTCGCTTGTCTTTGTTTCTTTTTGGGAAAACGGCTTTGGGGCTTCGCCTTCTTCTGATAAACCATTTCGGTCTGCGCCTAATAGAAAAATGGATTGCTACTTTCGGGTCTTGAACAGCAGAACCGTAACGAAGAGGCTGGACAATAACTTGGACTTCATATCTTTTCGCCAATAGAAAAATAAGGAGTTGGCGATGGCTATCGTTTTCTTCTGAGAAGCAACATCGTAGCCAACACGGCTATGACTGCTGCAGCCATTCCACCGATAATCTCAACTGTCGATAACTTCGTGGGTGCCACAATAGGAACAGGGGATGAAGACTGATAAGGCGTAGTGGTTGGATTCGTGAATTGCGTTGTGTCACCGCCACCACCATGATGAGTAGTTGGAGTCGGAGTTGGAGAACCAGGTGTCCATGCAGCACTCATTACGGTTGTTGTTTCTGAACCTACTGTTGGTTGAGCTTGACCATCACCTCCCATCAAGCCTAACGAATAGTCTACTGAGATGGATGATGCTGTGGCATCAACTGGAATCTGGAACGAATCAACTAAAGTAGTTCCAAAATATGTCGATTCGGTTGTTCCGTCACCCGTGATCGTTAATGTATCATTGAACGTGAAAGTGTTATTGACGAACTCAGTGCTGTCAAAGAAGATGTTATCACCATTGTTAATCTGGCTGAAATTTCCGTACATGGGTTGTTCTGGGTCATTTGGTGCATTTACAACGATTATTCCAAGGTCAAAAATCGTAGATTCCCCATCACTTATCCTGACATCGTATTGAACGAAAGTTCCTTCGGACAGGTTACTTGGGCTGGGTACATTGTGAAAATGAACACTAACTGTGAAAGGCTGTTGTACAGAAAAAGAGTGGTCAAGAGCGTGGATTGTTTCGTAACTGTTGTCTGCGGTGAAGTCGCTGTAAACAGTTGTGTATTGGTCGTTAAAGGATGGTTCAGGAGTCGGGGAAGGCGTCGGGGAAGACGAAGGTGTAGGAGTCGGGGAAGGTGTTGGTGTCGGACTCGGAGATGGCGGGAGATAGTAATCTATCGTGATTTTCACCGTGCCATGCGATGGGTTATACACGTTCGTTGGGTTAAAAATGAACTGTGTTATTGGATTACTATCGGATATGTGAGTGCAACTTGTTGTGGTTGCTATTTCATAGCCATTATTTAGGGCTTGAACTTCCACGTTAGCACCATTGAAGACCATCGTGTAATTAGCGTAGTTTCCTGGGTAGTAACTCATAATTGATTCACCCGTGTTGTACGAATCAGAGAAACTCATGCCACCGTTGCCATCAGACGCCATCATAAAACCGTACAAGTCATAAACATCAACAAACTGAAGTATAGTGCCGTACCCAGAACCGAACGTGGCGTTGCTACAATCAATGGTCATAAGGAAGTTGCTGTAGCCAGGCGAATCGAGGTAATAATGATCGATTGTGCCAGTTCCAATGTCTATAGTGATGGTTTGCGAAGTTGTAGTCGCTTTTACCGCTGGAACACGCAACAAGAAAGGTGACGACAATAGGCAGATTAGGAAAATTAACGTGAGTAGTTTCTTTTGCATTCAATAGCACCTAAAAGAAAAATGGGCGACTTAGCGTCTTCTGCGCGATGCGAGAAACATCCATGACGCCACAGACAATGCAATAAGCACAGTCACGGCAAATA
>JBEKPM010000013.1:0-17966 GCA_049520735.1 Bathyarchaeia archaeon
CCATCACTTTTGTTCCCAAATTAAGCGCTTCCTGCATCGTTTCCAAGTCTGTGGCTGTGCTGTAGATTCCAGGCACGGGTTGAGCTTCGTCTTTCTTGAAGCCGCCGATGGAAATTACGAAGTGGCAGCCGAATTCCTGAGCCAAATCAAGCACTTTGCCGACCAACTCATATTGCCCAACAGTTGTCAACGCCTGAGTGTTGCCATACCAGATTATCAAGTCGCGTCCGCCATGTCCTAGCTTGACGTAGTAGAGCTCATTTGTGGGTGAGAGCGCTCTGCCGTTTCCGGTTGTCACGGCAAAATCTTGGAAGGAGGAAGAAAACAATTGGATGAACCTTGTAGCCTTAAGTTCTTTTATCAGGTGCAATGCTGCGATGTTTGCTACGAATCCGATGCCGGGCAAGCCTTCAATGAGGATTGGGTTGTTTAGTTTTGGTTTTTCGCTGATGTCGATTGAGATAACCATGGTTTAGCATCTCTTTTGTCAAGTATAGACAAACAATTCGATATAAGGATGCTGACATCCAATCCGCTTGCTATGCGCCGAATAACGGGCCTGAAACGGAAAAAATGACTCAGAGCCTGCGCGCGTGCGGGCTAGTGTTTTTTTAGGCGAGCCGTGATTCTTGTTTAGGCTTCAAAGTTGAGTTTCGAAATAAAACAGAAGGACCTGCTGGGAAGAATAGGCAAATTGAAAACCAAGACTGCAACAGTGGAAACTCCACTCTTGTACCCAGTCATTAACCCTAGCATTCAATTGGTGACCCCCAAGAAGCTCAAGGAAACTTTCGGGTTTGAAGCAGTCATAACTAACTCTTACATACTCAGAAACCGTTTGCTTATCAGGAAGGCATCGGCAGCGACATAGGCGTCATGCTTGACATACCGACAGGCTGGAAGATAACCAAAGAACAAGCCCAAGCAACGGTCGAGGAGACTCTCCGAAGAGCAAAAGACTTCTTCAAAATTATGATGCGTGATGACATCTTGTGGGTTGGACCAGTGCAGGGAGGAAGACACCTTGACCTGGTAGCTAAGTCAGCTGTTGAAATGGGAAAGCTTCCGTTCCAAATTCACGCGTTGGGAAGTCCTACTGAAGTGATGGAAAGCTACCGTTACGATGTGTTGGCAGACATGGTATTAACGGCCAAAAAAGGCTTACCCATCGACCGCCCGCTGCACCTGTTCGGCGCGGGACATCCATCCATGTTCTCGTTGGCAGTGGCTTTGGGATGCGACTTTTTTGATTCAGCAGCCTATGTCCTTTACGCTCGCGAAGACCGCTACATGACTGAAACTGGCACGTGGCGGCTTGCGGAGCTTGATTATTTCCCCTGTTGCTGCCCTCGATGCGTAGCGGAGACTCCGAAGGGTTTGATGAAGAAGCCGAAGGAGGAGCGGGAAGTGTTTTTGGCTGAACATAACCTTTACGTTTGCATGGCTGAACTTAAGAGCATCAAGCAAGCCATCAGGGACGGCAGGCTATGGGAGCATACGGAGATGCGAGTTCACGGTCACCCCGCACTGCTTTCAGCGCTCAAAAAACTCCGCGACCACGCTGACTTTCTCGAAACCTATAGCCCTTCGGTTAAATGCAGCGGATTCTTCTATTTCGATTCAGTCGGGATAGTGCGTCCAGAAATCACACATTACCGCAAACGATTAACCGAACGCTATACCCCACCGAAAGACGCCGAAGTCCTTTTCCTCGTACCCCAGACAAGGAACAAACCTTTCCATAAGGCGCCTGAATTCAAGAAGATTAGGCAGCTCTTCCGAGTTCTGGGCGATGAACTGGTAGGGAAGATTCATTTGTGCGTTTACGCTGCCCCGTTCGGGGTCATTCCTCTTGAGCTTGACGAGGTTTACCCGCTGAGCCAGCATGAAGTCGCGTTGCCGCTTGACTTAGAAACCGTGGATTACGTGGCGAGCCAAACGGCTGAGTACATCAAACGTTCGTCCTATGCAGGTGTCGTTTTGCTCAATGACACTAAACTTTGGAGGGCCACCGTCAAAAGCGCGGCTGCGAGTGCTTGTGCTGCCAAGGGGTTGGCGTTTGATTCGGTTGAGGCAGATGCGTCAGCAACTAAAGAGATTTTAGGTCGTTTAGGCACCGTTCTGCGAAAACAGTTGAGTGAGCAGATTTGATTTTCCAGCGCGAGTAGCTAAATTGCGTCGGTTAAGACTGAAGTCCAATTTGCATCTCTGAAGTCATCCAACCATCCTGCATTTTCATCTACGTTGCACTTGAACATGGCGCCCAAGTTTTCCCTGTCTTTGGCTTCATGATACTTAAAGTAGATCTCCCCCTGCATTATGCCAAGTATCTCTATTTTCCCGGTTACGTGCGACATGATATACTTGAAGCGCTTGCTGAGACCATTGCAGCTCGCTTGGGCTTTTTCTACGATTCTAGATCCAACGCATAATGGGACTTGAAAATGGTGCTTAACCCTTTTTACTGGGCGACATTGAAAGACGTAGTAAGGCGCCACACCAATACCCACGAGTCTATTCATTAAGGTTGCAAGCGTGTTTGGATTATCGTTAACGCCGCGTAATAGAACGGTCTGATTGTTGACCAAAACGCCCGCCTCGAGCAGATTGTTCACAGCGCCAATGGACTGAGGGGTTATTTCTTTAGGGTGATTAAAATGGGTCACAATATTCAGTCTTTTGTCACTCTTCGAATATTTCTTTAGAACGGCCAGGAGCTTTGGGTCAGAAAGCCTGGCTGGATGGGTGACTGGAACCCTGCTTCCGATTCTGATGAATCGGACGTGTTTTATTCTATCCAGAAGTTCAAGGAATTTCTTGATGATTGTACTGTCAAGCACAAGTGGGTCTCCGCCGCTGATTAAGACATTGTTTATTTCCTGGTGTTCTGAAACATAAGCTGCTGCATCCTCAAAGCGCCTCAGGATTTCTTCATTTGGCAGGCCAACTAGGCGTTTCCTAAAACAGTGTCTGCAGTACATTGCGCATTGGTTTGTAGCTAGGATCAAAGCTGTTTCAGAATATTTATGCTGCAACCCGGGCACTATAGTGTTTTCTGTCTCTCCACTTGTGTCATAGGACCCTTCAAGACTTAGTTCCTCAACAGAGGGTACAGCCATTTTTCTTATTGGATCATCAGGGTTGCTCCAGTCAATTAGTGACAGGTAGTAGGGGCTTATGCGCATGGGGTGGACTCTGATTATTTTTTCTAGCAGCTGTGCTTCGTCAGGGACCAAGTCTACATATTTCTTGAGCTGCTCTACGCTGGTGAGGCTTTTCTCTAATTCGCTAAACTCTGGCATGTAAACGGATCTCCTATGTTGTTCGGGGAGGCTAAACGATTTACCGGAACTGAAGCAGAAGTAAATCGAACATCTTAGACTTCGGAATCGAGGATGGCTTGTTGCTTTGTTTTAGAAGATCCTTCTTGGAAGGTTTCATTTTGCTATGAGCCCTTCGCTTTATCTGGGGCTTTTTGTAGATTGCGCAAGCAGTTGTAGATTCCACCGTAGAAGCTTGTTTTGCCTTCCTTGATTAATTCGCGTTGACTTTTCATTTTTAAGCGCTCTCCACTGTGCGTTTTATGGTCTAATTCTAAGGAGAGTGACCAACTCTTCTGCCTATCTCCCTTTGGAGTATGCTCTTGTTTTTGAAATAAACTTTTTTGAGAAGCAGGATTCACCAAGTTTCCAATAACATCGCCAAATAGCGAAGGTCAGAAGGCTAAATTAGCAAAATCTCGTTCGCTAAACTTTCAGGATGGTCTTGTCTTTTCTTACTACAAGCGAGTTGAGTCTCAATCTGAGCACTTACATTTGATTTTACCGCTCTGTAAGCAAGGCTTTTTACCACGTTCGACCTTTAACCCCGAGATGAACGCTAAAAGAATTCTTGGAATGCTAAAGGGGATGTCTTCATAGAACCTCTGTATGCCGACCTGCATATTCACACCGTTTACTCTTCCGACTCGTTCGTTCAACCTAAAACCCTTGTAGACATGCTTTCCGTACATGGCTTCATCAAGGTTGCAGCGGTGACCGACCATGATAGCGTAAGAGGCGTCAAAGCCACAGTCGAGTTAGCAAAGGCTTACTCTGACATCCTCATTATTCCAGGCGTTGAAATCAGCACGGTACACGGGGACGTTTTGGTTTTGGGCACGGATGAATTGCCGCCGAAACCCTGGAGCCCTGAATGCGTGGTTGACTACGCAAAAAGCATCGGCGCAGTAACATCAGTGGCTCATCCCTTCCGCGAGTACGGAATGGGCGAGTTAGCACGAAACTACAAGTTCGACGCAATCGAGGTTCTAAACGGCAACTCCTCTGCTCAAGCAAACAGTGAAGCTAAGGCACTTGCTAAAAGCATGGGTTTGCCTGGCACCGCAGGCAGTGACGCTCATCAAGTGTCGGAGTTGTTCAAGGTCAACTCAAAAATCGATTGCGCGCTAAGTGTTGAGGCGATTTTGAAGGCGATTAAGAAGGGTTCAATATCTGCGCAGGTTACGAAGGGATAAATATGTTTTACCTAAGTAATATCCCATAATCCTTATTTAAGTCATCCCAGATATGGGTCTTAGGGGATTTGAGGATGTTAAGGGAAAAATTTGATGATGAAGTCGAGAAATATTTGGTGCTGAAGGGCAAAGCCACGGGTCAAGTTTATGCTTCAGCATACACAAAATTCCTAATCTTTTATCGAGCAAAATATGGCAAAGATGCAAGCTTCCCCCATTTCTTCAAGAGGGTCTATGATGACTTGAAAAAACCAATTAGTGAGCAAGAGGATCTTGTCGATATTGAACTGACGGATTTCATCAATTGGCTTAAACAGCAAAAAACCCAAAAAGGTGAGGAGTTATCAGCCAACCTAATCAGGTTGTATTTTGCAGCCATACAAAACCTTTTGAAATGGAAACACATACCTGTTTCATCATGTTTCATCAAGATTCCCGCTGCAAATGGCAAAGATGGAAATGGCAAGCATAAATGGAAAATTGAGCAGATCAAAGCATTCGTGGACGCAGCGTCATCTTACAGGGAAAAAGCAATAATTTTGTGTGCATTCCAGAGCGGACTCGGAGTCAATGAACTTTGTGAGTTGAATTATGGAGATGTCCAAGATCAGCTTGAAGCAGGAATCTTACCAATTTGTCTTGAGTTGGTGAGGCAAAAGACCCAGGTTCATTTTAAGACATTTTTCGGGCATGATGCAGTCAAATATTTGAAGTTGTACCTGGAAACAAGAGGCAAATTGTTACCTGGCGACCCGCTGTTTGCAAAGGAAAGGGAAAGGGGCGACGGTCCAAGACTTAGCCCGGAAATTATCGAGCAAAGCTTTAGCGAAATAGCCAAAAAATTGGACTTCATCAAACTCAAGGATGATGCTTACAATCCTGCAAGACCGCACTCATTGAGAGCTGCTTTTAACAGCAGACTCATAAGCAAAATCCCAGAAGATTTAAGAAATTTCTGGATGGGGCATTGTGTTGGAGGGGTTGCAAGGGCTTATTTGAACATGCCTGATGATGATATGTGCCAAATGTACATGTCTGCGGAAGAGTCCTTGAAAATTGAGAAAACTTCCCGTGAAGTGCAAACCGAAATTGCAACCGCAAAAAGTGGAGTTTCACCTGCACTTGAGGCGGGAGTCAAAGCACTTGAGACAGAGGTAAAGTCATTTAATGAAAAAATTGCGGAAGTCAAGTATCTTAAGGCAAAAGTCGAGTCATTGGAAACTTTATACAACAAGTTGTTTGAGGTTAGCCCAGAGGAGTTAAGGGAGCTTATGCAAGAGGTCAGCCGCCGAAAGTTTGCCCAACAGAAAGAGCAAGAGAAACAATCAATGCCGGTAGTGACGAGTAGCCAAGAAGAATTGCATGAGTTAAGGCAAAAAGTTAGCAGGATTGAACAGCAAGAAAAAGACAAAAAATCAGCCGAGTGATCTGCCATGGTCAAATTTAATACTCTCACAAAACAACTTCTTGATGAAAGACTTCAACTTGCCCAAAGCGGAACCACCCCACAATGGACTGATGTACGACATTTCTTTTATCAATGCAGAAACAAATTCCTGCGGGACAATCCAACTTTAACTGAAATTGATACAAAAGCAGACCTGAAGTCATTTTACGCCAGTTGGAGCACTGGAGGATGCATATCAAGTTGGTGTGAAAAAAAAGCTGTAGAAATGGGCATGCCAAAAGAATTTTGGTGGCGGGTCCGCGAAATGTGTAACATCTGGGCTGAAGCTAGAGCGGTCTGTGAAGGCGAAGACGGCAAATTTTTGATCGACAAAGAAACAAGAGATAGAATGTCGGAAGGATGTAGCTTTGTCCTATTATGTGAAAAGAAAACAGTCAGTAAGGAGTTGGTTGACCGACTGCATGGTGAAGGCTACAAGCTTAACATTGTTGGGACGGGTGGTCAAAACCCGACAGATGTTATAGAAGCGGTTTTGTCTGCTGTTGAAAAATTTGACGGGGATGAACCGACCTTTTACTTCTTGTCATTACACGATTATGATCTTTCCGGGCTTGAAATTTACTTCAACTTGAAGAAACGGTATGCTGGAGTCATTGATGTTGGAGTCAATCGTGATTTTTTCAAATATCTGAATTATGACCCAAGACTCGTGGAAGAACAGGTTAAAATCAAAAATCAACATCCAAAACTTAAAGAGTACATTGATGACTCGGACAACTATGATGATGAAGACTTCAATTACCTACAGGGAGAGAAAAGTGGTGAAACTTGGACAGGTAAACGCGTTGAGATTGATGCAATTCATGTCCAATATGGCATTGACCCTTTCGTCAAGTACATCATGGACAAAATAGAAAAGGAATGCAAACTTTGGGACTTGAGCCGAATAGATGTATCAGAGTTTAGTTTGGTTGAACCAGACAATCCGTTCAAGGATGCCTTAGATAGTTTCAAGTATGATCTTACAGTCAAACAAAACGAATTACTCACTAAAATCCAAAGTCCGATTGACTCAATGAAGAAATTTGTTGATAATTCATCTAATGTTTTTCTCCATGACTACTTTGCACTGGCGGGAAAACACAAAATTGAGCTCACATCAGAACATTGGACAATTGAAATAAGCGGGGAAAATTGGAATGTTCCAGAGAGGGCTCTTGTCAGTGATGATTTTAAAGCCTTGATTGAAAAATACACACAAGGTTTTGCCCGTGAATATGTCCCAGATTTTGAAGATGAACTACAAGAAATAAATGACCAAATCAAACACTATGAAGGAGATGTCCGACAAGGACAAAAGAATTTGCAAGAACAGCACGATGACTTGCAAGGAGAAGTCAATAGCGCGGCGGAAAATGATGAGGAAGCAAGCAATTTCCAAAACGAGCTTGACAAAATTGACTGGGGCAAAGAGGAGTTTGAAGCATTGAAAGCCCCCGACGAAAAGGATGTCATAAAGGCTGTGATAGAGGCTTTGCAGACGCGTTTGAAAGAGTTGGAAGACAAAAAGCAAGCAGAAGAACGCCCGCGCTAATTTTTTAAGTAATTTTGCTTGTTATTTAAAATTTTTTAAATAATAATGTTATATAATTGCACAAATATTATATATAGCGAATCAAAAGCTAAGAATTAGTGATGCAAAGGATGTTTAGAAAATCTATCTCGGAAGAAACAGTTAGATTCACCCAGGTTGAGCTAAAAGAAGAAATTGTTTTAGCTATAAGACGTGAAATTGACCCTTCCCTTGCCATGCGTTACTTGGAAAAGTATGAAAACGGTGTGGAGCTTCCTCCATTAGACGTTCAGAAAGGCACATACGCGTTGATTAATGGATACCACCGTTACCAAGCTCTCAAAAATTTAGGAAAGGAACAAGTCAAAGTTAAACTTTGGGAGGTTAATGATAAGGACCTGATTTACCTTGCATATCGTCTAAACGACGAGCAAGGGCAAGCAGTCAATTCATCTGCACGTAACGCACTTATTTTTCGTGCGAGACATTCAGATAAGAAAAGCCTGAAAGAAATTGGACAAATCTTCGGCATAACAGAGTCAAGGGTAAGCCAAATTCTAGAGCGAATTGAGTATAGTTACCGCGAGACTCAAGCCTTAGATCTCGTTGATCAAATAACTGCCAAAGAAGTCAAAGTTGATTTGAGAGAGAAAGTTAGCAAGGTTGAAGTGTTGAAAAAAATCAATGAAGGGATCACACAATCTGAAATAGCGAAGGAGTTTGGGATTACTGAAGGAAGAGTTTCCCAGATCAGGAAGGTAGAAGCAGATTGGCACGAAAATGCTGCCGTAACCTTCACACTGGAACCTATTCATACTAAACAGATAATTAACACTGTTCTCTTAAACGGGCTTTTCCGCGCTGGCTTCATCCAGTTTTGGAGCGACCACATAGATATAAGAAATTTCAGCGACAAGTTTGCGGTGATAGCAAGATTCAGCAAGGAATTTTTTATCGATTACCGGGTAAATCAGCAAGGGTTCATGGGCTATGTGAAGAAAGAAATGCTTGAAGGAATTGAAAAGTTAGATGTCGATCGAATAGATGTCTCATTTAAAGAAGAAAACACCTTTAGCCAAACTGCGCTGTTTAGAGATGCATATGAGAATGCCCGAGGCTCAGTGAATTTTAGAACGAACAAGATTGAGCCGCTGGCCGACCCCTTGCCGTACCTTAAGCTTGACAACTTTGACCCTGACGTATCCCTTAAAGTTTCACCTGGAAATTTTCCACATAACGAAGTGGGCACTCTCGGGATTGAAGTAAAAGATAACAAAATGTTCTTGGACTTCACCTGTAAACACGACTATCAGTGTACTCAGCAGGTAACAATAAACTCTTTTGCCGAGGGGAAGAGAGGAGATGCAAAAGCTCACTGTGACTTGGAAGCGCTTGATACAATTCTCTATCCGCGCGCTCAGCAAAAAACGAATCTAATATATGGCCCGTTCTGGATGCACTTTAAGAAAGACAGGGAGAATATAGCGTTAAGTGATGCCCGTTATGACCATTTTCATCAAACACTTATTCTTCTTCTTTAGTAACTTTAATGACTAAAGAAGCTAAAGTTAGCGGTTTAAACATCGGCACAAATCTGTTCAATCATTCATATTGAAGCATGTTTTTTGAGCTTTCATTCAAACAGATATGTTATTAGGAAACAAATAGAAATAAAATTTTTAAAAATTAAGGAGGATGAAGAAATGTCACAACTTCAAAACAGGCCAGTGGCAGAACATATTTTGACCGTTCTAAAAGAACATAGGGGCAAGGGTTTGTGTTTCGCAGATGTCAAGTACGAGCTTATGCGGCATGGATGGTTCCATGTTGATTCTTCCATTTCTTTGACGAATAAATGGCTAGTGCAAAATGGGCTGATCATGAAAGTGGGGGAAAAGGTTTACGGACGTCGCTATGGCATTCCTGAAGAAGGCAAGGAAAGCATTGAGCCAATAAAACTCACAAAACCAATTGAGGGATTGGGGGCTAAACGAGAATGGCTAACCAAAAATTCTTAATTGAAATCTTCTTGGCGCTACGGATAATGAACACCCGTGCTTGGGTTAAGGTGACAAGGCAAGAATGAACTGCAAGGACTGTGAAGAGTTTGGTTGTTGGTGGCACTATGATGAGTATGGAAATCACGTCTATGAAAATTGGGAACGGCATTGGCTTGGCTGCAGATTGGGAGATGACTTCACAGTTCATCCTGAAAAATGCCCGAAGAATGCAAAGGTGGAAGTGAAATTAAGATGACTGAAGATGAACCTGGAGATATGAATGAACCGCCATTTCAGGAGTTTTTTGGCGAAGGAGAAAAGAAAGTAGAGCCAACGGAAATAGAAACACCGAAAACAGCGCAAGATGTACCAGAGTTTAAGAATTGTTATCCAAGAAGTACATTTTTTTCAGACAAAGGTGATTTTCTACCTGCTAATCTTAGTGCAGTAATGCGAAAGCACAACTCTATCATTACTTTACGGGACAATGAAGAAGTTTACATTTACAATCCTGAAACAGGTGTTTATGAACACACAGTGAAGGACTCAGTGTTGAAAGAAAAGGTTGTGTATTATTTGGGCTGTGATTACTTGGAGTATCGAGCAAAGCTAACAATTGATGACATTAAAGTTCGTACCTTTGTAAATAGAGAAGAATTTCAGGCTCCAATTCAATTCATAAATATTCTGAATGGAGTGCTGGACATAAGTAAGTTACCACCAGAAGAGTTGTTACCACATAACCCAAAATACCACTTCACGTGGAAATTACCAGTCGTTTACGACTCTAATGCTGTATGCCCGAAGTTTCTGAAGGCTTTGGAACAAATGTTACCTAATGAAACTTCAAGAATGCAAATACAGGAAATGTTCGGTTGGAGTCTGTGGCGAGATTATCATTTACAAGATGTGTTCATGCTTTTTGGTGAAGGAAATAACGGTAAGGATACACTGCTCAGTGTGTTGATAAAGTTATTAGGTGAAGGTAATTACTCTAATGTACCGTTGCAAACTCTATGTGAAGACAAAGTCATGCTTGCAGATCTGTACCTGAAAATGGCTAACATCATGGCTGAATTACCAAAAAGCAAACTAAAAGATAGCAGTATCTTCAAATCTCTGACAGGCGGAACCTCAATTACTACCAGAAAATTGTACGGTCATCCATTTAATTTTGTTAACTTTGCAAAATTAATCTTTGGTACCAATGAAATGCCAGAGTCATATGATAAAACTTTCGCTTACTACAGGAGATGGGTACTTGTGCCTTTTCTTGTTAAATTTAACACACCAGGTCATCCAAAAGTTGACAAACATATACTCGAGAAAATTACAACCCCAGAAGAAATGAGCGGCATCCTAAATTGGGCACTTGAAGGTCTAAAAAGATTGCATGAACAGGAAGAATTTACAGGGAAACTCTCAGTGGAAGACACCAAAGCTAGATATGAACAATTGGTCAGTCCTGCGAATGCATTTATCACGGAAAATGTAGTTGAAACAGAGGATATTGCTGACTTCATACCTAAGGATTATTTGATGGCTGAAATTGAAAGATATTGTGATGAGAAACAGTTGCTGAAGTCGGTTACAAAAAGACAGGTAGCTGGGATATTGAAACACAGCTTCATGTATGTCAAACAGGGACAGAGAACAGTTGAGGATCAGCCACGGGCATATGTCTGGCTATATTGTAAGTTTGCGGATGAAGAAAGGCAGAAAAGATATCTTGATTGGTATGCTGACGGTTTGAAGAAAGCTGAGAAATTTGTACCTGCTAGCTATGAAGCAGAAGACATTAGTTAATAGGATTAATAGGTTTTTTTTTACATCTCTTTTTATTATATTTATATTTTTTTTGTTGTAAAGAAAAAGATATTAATGTTATTAAAATGGACTCCTGAGCAGAGAAATCATGACTTCCTTGTCTTTTTCTCTACCCCCTTATTATAAATTTTACTTTATATTAATTAATAGAAAATAAGTAATGGAAGTAATGGAAATATGGTTCTGTCAAGTCTTCGTCTGTTGACTCTCCATGTCAACTTTCGTATGTTGTGTTACTTTCTTTTCTGGATTTCATATTTTCCGTTAAGACCATCAACTGTTCCCAGTACAGACGCTAGAGAATTGAATGATTTGTTGTCTAACCAAAATTCTTTTTGC
The DNA here is from genome assembly GCA_049520735.1 of Bathyarchaeia archaeon. Taxonomy (GTDB): domain Archaea; phylum Thermoproteota; class Bathyarchaeia; order Bathyarchaeales; family Bathycorpusculaceae; genus Bathycorpusculum. The sequence goes on from JBEKPM010000013.1 coordinate 11,664, forward strand.
AAACTGTCAGCCTTGACCGATACAAAGTAGCTAAACCCACGTTGCCCTAACTGCAACCTCTCAAGATTGCTAAATGTTACTGCAAAGTTCTTTTTGTCTTTAGCTAATAAATCATTTAAGATTGGGTTTTCTGTTTTTGCTTTTTGTTTTTCCATTGATTTTATCCCCACTTGTATAGATTTTGCAATAGCCGCTCCAGCTAGACCCATCACAAATGGATCCGTCAAAACTGATGATGCCTTGGAAATCGAAATCAAAACAATTCTTGAATCTGTGAGGTAAAAGTTGTAGAATTGATTTGTCAACACACCTGTTGTAAAGACCTTAACAAGGGCTATTTGATTTTCTGAGTTATCCATAACAGATTTATTGAAAGTGTTTAGAATTTAACATTTTCTACTTCCAGGGTTAGGTCGGAGTCCCCAGCGGGGGAGGCTTCGAAGGGGGGTTAACCCCGCTGTGAGCGGGGGTGTAGGGCGTTGACGGGTTACATAATCAAGGGGTTTTTATTCTCTCCATAAGGCTGTATGGTATACTGCGTTTGGAGTATCCCGGCAAATGATTGATACATTGATTGATGAAGATGCTCTTTTGTTCGCGAAATATCTGAGAAATGAAAGGAAAGACTGGATTCCACGGCTAGAAAGTGCCTGAGTGGAACTTCTGTTTCTGTTTTTTCGAAAAAATGCGTAAAAATCACTATATATTTTTTCGGTCTGAAAGGGTAGTGGAGACAGCGAAAATTGTAGGGTTGGTAGACACTGTGAGGAAAACTGGAGATTTCAAGAAATTTTTTGTTTTTGATTTGAGAAGCCTTTGTTCATTTTTGCACAAATTTTATATATTTATGCCTCACATAGGAATCAATTGCGAACTATTCGAAAGTTATTGGTTCGCGAATCGAGGGGCAGTTTGAGGGCGAAAAAGAGATGAATAGAGGTTTTCATCGTTGTGTGGTTTTTGTTTTCTTGTTTCTGCTTTCTGCATCTCTATTTGTGGGGGTTTGTATCCAGCGGGTGCATGCAACTTTCTCTGTTGATATTTGGGCTTGGTGCCCTACAGGATGGATAACAACAACAACCGCCATTTATTGGAATGGTGTTCTTCAACCTGCTGGCGTAAGCCATTTCAATGGTGTGAGTATTGGTGACACTTTCATGGTTCCAAAAACCTCTAATGGATATCCGTTTGACTCTTGGAGCACGGGTGAGACGACCCAGTACATAACGGTTACTGCAGCTGGAACGTATACTGCTGATTACGGGTCTTATTGGGTTTATATTGGAGTTCTCGACCCGAACGGCGGGCAGTCAGCTGTAATTGAGGATACAACAAGTGGTCAATACTACACCACTCCGTGCACGATAACAGGTTTAGTTGGGCCTCACAATATCCTAGTTCCAAGTCAGGATCCAAATTTTTATGATTTCGTATATTGGGACAATTCCAACAACTTTGCTCGTGACAGCACGACCTTATCAGTCAGTTCAGATGGAAACCACATTGCATACTACGAATCTCCGACTGTTTCTGTAACGCCTAGTTCTTGGACTGTGGATTTGCCCCAGGGTGGTGTAATGCTTACTGCTTCTGCTTCCGGCGGTTTTTTACCCTTTACCTATGAATGGTATCTTCAATTAAGACCTGTTTCTGGCGCGACAAGCCCATATTACACTTTTTCCCCCTCGATCTTAGGCGTATATAATATTTACTGCTTCGCAACCACTGACGATTCAATTACCAGTGGTTCAAATAATGTTTACATTACAGTGAATTCGGCCTTGAGTCTGCCTTCTGCTTTGGCCTCGCCTAGTACGATTAATCAAGGTCAATCTTCCACCTTGTCGTTTATAGGTCTTGGTGGTGGTACTACACCGTACAGTTACCAATGGTGGAGTGAAAGTCCAGGTTCTGGTTTTTACTCGCCAATAAGTGGTGCAACGTCAGACTCGTATCCTTTCCTAACTTCTACTTCTACGGCTACGGGCAGTTGGAGTTTTAAGGTTGTTGTCACGGACAGCGCTTCTTTGCCGGCGACTGTGAGTTCAAATGCGGCTTCTGTCACGGTGAATGCTCCTCCTCCTGTTCCGTCTGTTTCTGTAACGCCTGGTTCCTGGACTATGGATATGGGTCAGTCTGAAACGTTTACTGCTTCTGCTAGTGGCGGTTCAGGAAGTTACTCAAGTTACCAGTGGTACGTGGATAACGCAGCTCAAGGCGGCGCAACCTCTTCAACGTTAAATTATGCTCCAGCGTCCACAGGCTCCCATTCGATCACTGTGACGGTTACTGATAGTTCAGACACCACTTCACCAAAGTCTGCTGCTGCAACGGTCACCGTGAACGCTTCGCCAACTGTGAGCATCGCTCCTGTCGGTCCACTTACGATGGATGCTGGTCAGGCTCAGACGTTTACAGCTTCTACTTCTGGCGGTTCAGACACTCTATCTTACCAATGGTACTTGGACGGCACAGCAGTTGGCTCTAACAGCGCCAGCTACTCTTATACTGCATCGGGAACTTCGCATTCAGTCACCTGCATGGTGACGGACAGCGCTTCTACCCCAGTTACCTCTCCCGCTTCTAACACCGTCTCAATTACAGTGAATCCCACCACCACTCCAACCCCAACGCCTAAACCCACTCCAACTACAACGCCTACTCCAGCTCCTACCCCAACTGGAGAACCCACTCCAACTCCTTCACCTTCGCCTAGCCCTTCTCTTTCACCCTCGCCTTCTCCAAGTCCATCATCAAGTCCATCTCCTTCACCTTCGCCCAGTCCTTCTCCGTCTCCATCACCCAGTCCTTCTCCGTCTCCATCACCCAGTCCATCTCCAACTCCGAGTCCATCACCATCTCCTTCGCCTAGTCCATCTCCTTCACCCTCGCCTGCTCAACAAGGATCGACTCCTACGCCTACACCAACCCCCACACCTAATCCCACCGTTACAGTTACACCAACACCTTCACCTACACTCTCTTCATCGTCAACTCAAGCGGGAGGCACCACCACTTTGATGATCTATGCAGTCGTAGTCGTGGCATTAGCAGCCATAACAGCAACAGCCATCGTCCTGATAAAAAGAAAAAACAAATAGCTAGGCTTTGTTAATTTCGAATCATACTTCAGGTTTCATAAATCTTAAGTCGCACTAAAGACATAGTTTTTTCTTGAATGCAATGACTGCCACTCAAAAGCTAAGCCAACGAATCAGCCTGGTTATCCACAGTCTAGGCTTAAGTTGTTTAGGCGGAGCCATCTTCATCCAGATTCTTGTCTTCTCAAGCATCTTGCAGCAAGGATACTTCAGAGCAGTGGAAACAAACCCAACAATCCTCGCATCAGAAATAACCCTAACAGCCTTCACACTCACCTACTTCATCTACATTTACCAACGACTCATCCGTACATCTCTAAAATACTGAAAACAATATAGTTTGTAGGCGACGCACTCTACATGTTCTATGTTGCGCCGCAGTTGGGGCACTTTCCTTCAAGTGGAATGGTCTCACCGCAGTGGTCACATATCCTAAGACCTTTGTCTTCAAGTTCATACTTTGTTCTGCATTTTGCGCAAAGGTAGCGCGCCATGGTGGGAATGTTGGTGCCCAACAAAGTGCGGTTTCCGTATCTCATGTATAATTGAACGGTGGAATCCTTGGCGCCGCAGTCTTGGCAAGTGTTCGCGCTCACCGTCTGTATTTTTCCACGATCAACTATGGCAATGGCCATCATAAATATGCCAAATGGTAGGGCTATAATCGTCCCAAACCATTGCGCGTTCAATATGGTGTAAACGCCTATTGCGGTGAAAAGTAAGCCTGATAGAAAAAGGACAATTGTTCCAAAGTATTTATTTTGCTTTTTTGCCATCCAGACAAGACCTTACTTGCTGAATTTCTGAATTACAACTAATGATTATTCAAGACCTAACGAATAAAAACCTTTCACAAACGCTGGCAATTCAATGAAAGCGTGCGCCAGTAACCAGTATCGAGAGTACACAGTAGAAGTGGGTTTGGGATTCAGTCTTACAAACATTGAGACTGACAGTGACAGACTGACAGAGACAGACAGACATTAGGCACGTACACGCGTGCCTGGGAGCACGTGGAAGAGCAAGAGTAGGAGTTTGAGAGAGAGAAAAAGATTAAAATTTAGTCCGTGGGGTAAAAACATCGCCATATCGCTGGGGTTCCAAATCAAGGGATTTTTATTCTTTCCAAAAAACAAAACCCCCATGATCACAAAGTCTTTTGAAAGGTTGTCTATGTCAGGTCTATGTGTGCGCCTCGTTATGTTGAAACTTGGATTTATTGACGGAAAGGTCAAGTTACAACCACCCGTCAGTCGGTGATGCAGTGTTCAAAGAGGTATGGGCGAAACCCACGAGCCATTTCGAGGCATGTTCTCTGGAGATCCCCGCCAAAGATACAAAATAACCGTCTATTATTTTTTTATAAATAGGGTCGGAGTGTATACACACACAGAACCGGTTAGAGTATATATTTCTAATTTAATTTAATTTTAATTGGATATGTTGTACCTTGATGAACCTCGAAAACCCGTAAAAACCCCTCTTTTGGGGGTACAATCCATCTTTAACCTTGTTTCATTGGGCTTTTCGATGGGTTACAGCAAGTTTAGCAGCGTTTTAAACCGGAAACTGGTGCAGTTTACCTGGTTTCTGGTGCTTCATTTCCCATCTTTACTTGATTTCCGGTAGGCTTTTGATTTCTGGTACCAGATTTACCTGGCAGGTTGATTCGCTTTCATTACAGATATTATAAATCGCCTTAACTTGAATAGACTTAGCATGGGAACCCCAAACGTTTATTCGAATTGGCTAGTTCAGTATGTAAAAGATAACCAAGAAGGAAACTTTACCGCCCCAAACATCACTACCCCAGAAGAGAACGTGCGGGCAGCTATGATGGATCACTTCGGCATCAGTAATGATTGGGCTTACGAACAAATAAGGGCAATCGTAAGACAGAACCCGCATCTACATCTCGAGAAAGTCAGCATTGAATTCGGTGACGGCACAAAACATCTTTTATGGCAGCTTGTCTGGCTGGAATAGGGTTGGGTTGACTTTGGGTAGGGGTAGGACTTACATTCGCCCAGTCAAAGAAGAATTAATTGAGTTCTTTAAGCAGAATGATACGATATGCGTGACCGCAAGGGAAGCCACGGAATCTTTACGTAAGCAAGGATATAGCCATGAATATAGGTCGGTGCAGGATAACCTTTTCATGCTTGCTACCTTGGGTTTCCTTATTTACGATAAGGTTCAACGTCAATTCAGTTTGGATCCAAACGCAGCGAAAGTAGACTTAACAAGAAAGGTGTTCCTCGAGCTTCCTTCGTCCAGAACCAAACCTAAGCGTCCACCGAACGGTCACTGCGACAAATGCCACAAGGAGTTTGGACCTGATGAAGAGATTTTTGAACGCCCATTCGCTAACATTCAACTCTTTTTGTGCTCAGGGTGCCTGTAGATGGAACCAAACAGTTGTTTATGGCGCAAAGGCATCCTCTCACTTAAAAATTGCGACATAGGCAGGGTGCCCTTCAAACGTGGGGATCTTTATTTCACTTACAGTTTCATACATCAGCCGTTGCATCTTTGCGAGGACTGTCATTATGAGAAAGGGATGCCGTAAGCAAAAACCCCAAAGATTCCCTTCACAATTAAATTGATGGGAAACACCACACAAATCTACATCAAGAAGGTAGGGGTGGTTGAATGAAAAAGGAAAAGATTGATTGGGCATTGGTCAGCAGATTAGGTTGGGTTGGTATAATTAGGTGGGTACTTGACCTCGTTCATCAATGGTAAACTTGGCGGGATTTCAAGAGATTCATCAGCCACGGATGGCTTATAGTGTTCGTTCAAAACTTTCGAAAGCAAGAGAAAGTCATATTGATTGTCAACACATATATGGACTTACCGCCTGACGATAGAAAAGGAAAAATGAACGTTTCCCCTCAAATGACCAAGTATCTCGAATCAATATCTGTTGGCTTTATGACCACGCAAACCCTTTTTAGATTATGGAAAGAGGTTATGATTGGAAAACTAGATAAGGCTATAGCTCAAGAAAAAACTCTAAAATCAACTAGCGAAATCGCAATTTAAACTACTCTTAACTCGCTTAAAATCTGAGTTTTGCTCGGAATTTCAGAGGGGGCAATGGAAACCTGACGCTTGACCAAGAAGGAGTGACGAATTTCCTCCTAGTCTTGGTCGTCAAGGCGCCACCGTTCTACTCGACCTAAAACATGTTCACTTACTT
>JBEKPM010000014.1:0-37375 GCA_049520735.1 Bathyarchaeia archaeon
AACACGAGCAGCGTTTCAGCAGGTTTAGATTACCCAGGCGTCGGACCTGAACACTCGTTCCTCAAGACACTCAAAAGAGCAAAGTACGTTTCAGCCACAGACAAGGAAGCGGTAGAGGCGTTCCTCACTCTCTGCAAAGAAGAAGGAATTCTTCCTGCTTTGGAGTCATCCCACGCCGTAGCCTATGCAATCAAGCTTGCTCCGAAAATGAAGAAAACTCAGTCAATAGTCGTGACTCTTTCTGGGAGGGGCGACAAAGACGTGGAAACAATAGCTGACTACATAGGGGCGAAAATATGAGTGCAATTACTAAAGCAATCCAAAAAACTAAAGCGCAAGGAAACGCCGCTCTCATTGGCTATGTTACCGCCGGAGACCCAATGCCCGAATTGACGCCCCAAATAGCTGACGCCTTAATCCGCGGCGGAGTCGACGTTTTGGAGTTGGGGTTACCGTTTTCTGACCCGATAGCTGACGGACCGACAATTCAGGCTGCGAGCGTTCGAGCCTTGACAGCGGGTACAACGCCGACAAAAGTGCTGCAAATGGCGAAAGAGATTCGCAAAACCCATGAGACGCCAATCGTGATAATGACTTATTATAATCCCGTGTTCAGGATGGGATTAGAAAAGTTTTGCCGTTTAGCCAAACAGTGCATGGTTGATGGTGTTATCGTTCCCGATTTGCCCGTTGAAGAATCAGGCGACTTCAGGAAGGCAGCGTCGGATTTGGGGTTGGACACAATTTTTTTGGCGGCGCCCTCCACCAGCACAGAGCGGCTCAAAGCGATTATTCAGGCTTCTTCGGGTTTTCTTTACCTTGTTTCCCATTTCGGCGTCACGGGAGTGAAAAAAGAAGTGGAAGATTCAACAATAAATCTCATCAAACGGGTTCTGCCAATCACTTCGGGAAAGATTTTTTTGGCGGTAGGCTTCGGAGTTTCAAAACCGCAGCATGTGAAACGAATCGTTGAGGCGGGAGCAGACGGCGTAATCGTGGGAAGCGCCTTTATCAACCTAATCCAAAAAGACAAAGACAATCCTGTGTGCATGCTAAGAGAGTTGGAAGCTGGTGCTTCTGAACTGAAAAAAGCCACAAAATATTGAAAAAATGGGGCGTTTTTAGGCTTTTGGGCTGGTGATTGGGGGCGCATATTCCGCAACAAAGTGTATTGCGGGGAACTGCGCCAAAGCTCTCCCCTCTCCTTCAGATTGAAGAACCTTGAGGTTTTCCACTTTGCACGCGCCGCAAATATCCACTAGCTCGCTTCTGATTGCTTCAGCAACCGATTCTTCTCCTGCATAAACCGTCAAGACTTTGATCGGCGTGTTCAAAGGCATGCGTTTTTCTGCTTTTTCCCTTCGGACCTCGCTGATTAACCCCATTATGATATTTCCTTGCTTTTCCGCTTCCGCATCTATCTTTGATTCGTCACATTGGGGCCATGGTGAGGCGTGAAGGCTTCCGTATCCCTTGGCATCAGCATAAACGCATTGGTATATTTCTTCGGTCAAGTGGGGAACCACGGGCGAAAGAAGCTGTAGAACACGGTAGAGGACGGAGTAAAGCACGCTTTGTGCGGCGACTTTTTGGGGCTGCCCGCCCAGTTCAGGACGGTAAAGACGATCTTTGACAGCTTCAAGATAGGAGTCGCAGAGCATATGCCAAGTGAAGTTGCGGATTTCTTCGACTGCGATGTTGAATTGACATTTCTCGAAGGCTTCAGTCACTCGCTTAATGACGCCTTCGGCTTGGCCGAGCATCCATCGGTCAAGAAGCTGAAGATCCATGGGCGCCTCGCTATTCGGATCATAATCCGCGAGGAGTTTGCTTGCGAACCCCGATGCATTCCACAGCTTAACCAGGAATCTTCGTCCGTACTCGACGTCTTGAACGCGGTAAGGAATATCAGAACCCGTAGCGCCCCCGCCTGCAGCCCACTGCCGTATGGCGTCCGCCCCGTACTTGTTGAGAGCTTCAGGCGCCGCCATGTAGTTCTTGAGTGATTTGCTCATTTTTCTGCCGTCCTGGCCCAGCACCATACCGTTGATGAGAACGCTCCGAAATGGCGTTTCGCCAAAAAGCGCCAGATGCCTGACCATAAGGTAGTAAGCCCAAGTTCTGATGATGTCCGTGCCGGAAGGATGCATGCTAGCTGGGAAAAGCTTGTGCCAATCCGAGCGGTCTGGCCAACCAGCATGTACAGCGCAGGTTATTGAGGAATCCATCCAAGTGTCGAAAACATCCGTTTCGGGAGCGAATTCTTTTCCGCCGCATTTGGGGCAGCTGCTGATGCGTGGACCCTCAAGTTTGGGGTCGATAGGCACCCACTGCTCATCGGCGAGGATTAGTTCTCCACATTTTTTGCAGAACCAAACTGGAATCGGAGTTGCGAAGATCCGTTGGCGGCTAATGACCCAGTCCCAATCAAGGGATTTCGCCCAATCGATAAGCCTGTTCTTCATGAAATCAGGGTACCACATAATTTCGTTAGCCGTTTTTTCAACCGACTCAGTGAGTTTGCGCGTTTCCATAAACCACTGCTTGCGCTCAAGGATTTCTACTTGGGCTTTGCAACGGTCGCAAACGCCTACTTCCTGGCTGATTTTCTCAGTTTTCTCAATTAGCCCAGCAGCCGTTAAGTCTTGGACAATGGCGGCGCGGGCCTGATTTGTATAAAGGCCTTGGTATTTGCCGCCGTTTTCGGTGATGCGCCCGTTCTCAGTAAGCAGGGTGATAACTGGTAGCTTGTGTTTGAGGACTGTCTTGACGTCTTCTTTGTCGCCGTAAGTGCAAATCATGACCACACCTGTGCCGAAAGCTGGATCCACGCATTCATCATCGATAACTGTAACTTGGCGATTCACGATGGGAACAGTGATTGTTTTGCCGATGTACTTGCAGTAGCGTTCGTCTTTGGGATTAACTTCAATCGCCACGCAGGCGGGTATGAACTCGGGCCGTGAAGTGGCAATCATCAAAAAATCCTGCGTTCCCGCAATTGGGAAACGAATGTAATGAAGGGTGCCCTCTCGTTTGACGTAGTCGACTTCAGCGTCGGCTATAGCAGTTTCGTCACGGGGACACCAATTCACAGGATGCGTGCCCTGATACATGTACCCTTTTTTGTGGAGAAGAATGAAGCTGAGTTGGGTCCGGCGCCAATAGTCAGGGTCCATTGTGCGGTACTCTGTTGTCCAGTCGATGCTACAACCCAACCGAAGGATACCTTCCTTCATCATGGCAATGTACTTCTCGACAAGCTCAATGCACATGTCGCGGAACTTGTCGGTCGGCAAGTCCCTTTTACGTATGTTATTTGTTTTTTCAACTTGAATTTCTATTCCTAAACCGTGGCAATCCCAGCCCTGCGGAAAAAGCACATTGAATCCCTGCATACGCTTGTAGCGTGCAACCATGTCAAAGTAAGTCCAGTTAAGGACGTTTCCCATGTGCAGCTCGCCTGACGGATAAGGTGGAGGCGTATCAATGCTGAAGGGAACACGCTTTTCGTCGTTCCAATCGTAGCGGAAAATGCCTGTTTCGTCCCATTTCTGCTGCCATTTACGCTCTATTTCGAGGAAGTTGTATTCTTTAGGCAAGGCTTGCATCGGTTTCACTCTTCTTTTTTACTAAATCAAGGTAAAGTAATATAAACACTATACTAAGTCACCTTAGAGTTTCAAGTCGGATATTGAGGCTTAAAAACTGAATTTTGAATGAAGCCGCCCAAAAGGGTTAGAGAAAGAATATGGAGCCTAGGAGGGGAATTGAACCCCTGTAAAATCGCTCTGCAGGCGATTGCTTATGCGACTCGGCCACCTAGGCGGAACCTGCACCCTCAAATCTTTCTCAAGCTTTTATTTAAGCTTGCTTAAGTCGAATATACAGGCATAACAAACAAATTAGAGTTTGCTCAACCTTGAGGGACTTTGTTGTGGTTTTCTTTTTTATAGGTCTGATGTGGGGCTGTAATGGCTATCTTTGTTCCCGAAGCAATCGGAGATGTTACCCAAACGTTTCCGCCGATCACCACGTCGTTCCCGACTACAGCGTCAGGCCCAAGAATTGTTGCTCCAGAATAGATGATAACGTTATTCCCAATAGTCGGGTGCCTTTTTCTTCCTTTGATGATGTTGCCTTCTTCATCTTTTAGAAAACTAAGCGCGCCCAATGTTACCCCTTGGTAAAGTTTGACGTTGTCGCCGATTTCGGTGGTTTCGCCGATAACCACGCCTGTGCCATGATCTATGAAGAAGTTTTTGCCGATCCTAGCGCCTGGATGAATGTCAATCCCTGTTATGGAGTGAATGTGTTCGCTCATTATTCTGGGAATCAAAGGGATTCCGTCAAGGTAAAGTACATTCGCTATCCTGTAAGTTGTAATCGCAAGCACACACGGGTAACTTAGAATTACTTCATCCGTGCTCACAGCGGCTGGGTCACCCGCGTAAGCCGATTGAATATCACCGCTCAACATGGACCTTATTTCAGGCAGCTTTTCAAGAAGCTCCTTAACAACAATATGTGCACGTGATTGGCACACGTCTTGGGGACACGTCCCGGCTTTCCTGCAGATGTACTTGAGGCTTTTTTCAACTTCGCCTGTGAGTCTGATATAAACTGAATTCAGCTTGGCGCCAAGATGGTACCTAATGTTGGCTTTGGTGATTTCTTCTTTGCCTAGGTAACCTGGGAAAAGAATCGTGAACAAATCGTCCAATACTTCAACAACCACTTCAACAGAAGGAAGATCCCGCCCGGTCAGATGATCCATGCCGCCGAACTTTTCATAATTAGCTACCATTTCATCGACTAGTTTAGGTAAGCCTTTTTCAACCCAATCCTGTTCGACTTCGTCGTTATTGTTCATAAGCGCGTCGAGCACTCGATCTGGATTCCAGGAATTTGCTTCGGCGTTGGGGCTTGTTTGCTCGCGCCCTTTAAGGAAGGGCTTTTCAGTTTTTGTCACCATTTTTCTTTCCCACCTTCATAACTTAAGAATGGTCAATATAAGAGAAACGCCTGGTCAAGGATTTCAAATGTTGGAGCTTGGGCTTGCTGACGGTTCTTGGAATAAAACGGTGCTGAGGTAGCGTTCGCCTGTGTCTGGCAAAATGGCAACTATGAGTTTGCCCTTGTTTTCTGCTCGCTTCGCGATTTCTAGCGCCGCGTACGTTGCTGCACCCGAGGATATGCCTACCAGCAAACCTTCTTTTTGCACAAGCTGCCTGGCCGTTTTAATGGCGTCATCATCTGATACCTTGAATATTTCATCAACCAAATCAAGTTTCAGCACATCGGGTTTGAAGCCGGCTCCTATGCCTTGAATTTTGTGCGGTCCTTTCTGTCCGCCGCTTAGCACTGGTGAACCTGATGGTTCAACAGCCACGGCTGTGAAGCCTGATTTGAGCGGTTTGATGTATTGCGCTATACCCGTTATTGTTCCGCCTGTGCCTACACCAGAAACCAGAATGTCTACTTTGCCATCAGTATCTTCCCAGATTTCTGGCCCTGTGGTTTCCTTGTGAACTTTCGGGTTCGCAAGGTTTTTGAATTGCTGCGGCACAAAGCTGTTTGGTGTTTGTGCGGCTAATTCTTCGGCTTTTTTGATGGCTCCGCCCATGCCTTCTGGTCCTGGCGTGAGGACAAGTTGTGCGCCGTATGCTTTGAGCAGGTTGCGTCGTTCTATGCTCATGGTTTCTGGCATGGTAAGTATTAGTTTGTAGCCTTTTACGGCTGCCACCATGGCTAACCCAATCCCTGTGTTGCCGCTGGTGGGTTCAATAATGGTCGTGCCCAGTTTGATTAAACCTTGTTTTTCTGCTTCCGCTATCATGCTTTGGCATATGCGGTCTTTGACGCTTCCTCCTGGATTTCTTGATTCTAGTTTGCCGAGGACGGTGACGTTTATGCCTTCGGTTAATCGGTTTAGGCGTACCAGTGGTGTTTTGCCTATTGTTTCTAATACGTTATTGTTTATTTTCAATCAAATCCCTGCCATATAACACTGTTATAAACTTACAGCGATGCTTAAAGCTTTTTTGGGCGCTCTTCAGCACACCAATAAAAGCACTTCGTAACTAATTCAGAAGAAATGCCTCATACTTAAAAATAACCGTCTCACTTCAAAGCATCCGTAGCAAATCCGCTTTCGTAATAATGCCCAATATTATCCCTTTTTTTGATACTAAAACCGCTGAATAATTCTGCAAAAGACTAGTAATCAAAGACAATGGCGCATCCTCATTGATTTGCGGGAAAGCTTCCTCCATAATCATTTCTGTCGGCAGCATGGAGATTTCCTCCAAGTCTTTTCCAGCCAAAATCTGCCTAAGAATCGCCTTTTCCGAAATGCTTCCCACAGGCTGCTTCCCATCAAAAACTGGTATCTGCGAGTAACCATGTTCTTTCATGATTTTTACAACTTCTGAAACTGGCTCGCTTTTTTGAACGCTGACGACTTCTGTATGGATGATTCTTTCCGCTTGGACTTTGGTTTTGAATTCAAAGCGTTCGAGCACGTCGAAGATCGTTTTTACTTTGGTGTAGGATGAGTCTATTGTTCCTGCTTCTAGTTTGGCGATTAGAGATTGACTTACGCCCGCCGCTTTGGCTAACTCTGATTGCTTCAGACCCAGTTGTCTGCGACGTTTGGCAATGTCTTCTAATTCGGGAAACATCTCGTTTAATAATTGAGTCTTAACGGTATTATATTCTTTTTGGAATAAAACGCACTGTATCTTTGCTTGAGAGTTAGTGTTTGATTGATTTGAAATTACTTATAAGTATAAGTGCGTTATATTTGTACGGTATTCATGGATCCTCAATGTGAAATAGTCGGCAAATACGTTCTGCCTATTTTCAGATCAATGCTAGCCAAAGAGCTCGTACAAAAATACAATCTTTCCCAAACTGAAGCAGCCAGAAAACTCGGAACCACCCAAGCCGCCGTCAGCCAATACCTTAGTTCCAAACGTGCCTACAAAGGCATTGAGCATGTTGAGGTGTTCATGCCAAAACTACAAACTATGGCACATGAAACCGCCAGAAAGCTAATCAATAAAGAGATTACCGCTGAAGATGTTACGCCTGGTTTTTGCACCCTCTGCGCCACTTTCTGTAAAAAAGAAAAAACGATCTCCGAATCTTCCAAACCTGAATACTACATTTAACCGTTTTTTGTAAGTTCTTTTTTGAGCACCCTTTTTTCGAACACCAAACGATTAGTCTTTTCGCCTAAATGCGAGAAAAGAACTGCAAAGCAGCTTAAATCCTAAGCACATCAACTTCTGCTTGAAGCGGTGCTGAGATAATTATTTTCCTGCTGGGCTTATTTTTTCCGAAATTTACTTGAACTACTCCCGTCTTTTTATCCGAATGAAAGACAGTTAAGGCTGCAGCTTTCTCTATCGTCGCTCTTGTTTTTGGTCCTTGCAGAATAGTAATTGGGCTTCCACAATCGGGCACCTCAAAGCAATAATCAGTTTTTTGCTTAGTTCTCAGCAAGAGTCCGTTTTCGGCTTCGGTTCTGCCTACAATAATCTTGTTTTTCCCGAACCGAAAGTGTCGACCCAATTTGAGCAGATTAACTTGTTTAATGGTTATTCTCTTTTTGTGTTGAAAAAGGTCTCGGAGTCTCTTAGCGAATTGTCTGTCGGTGAGGAGGCATCCGCCTGCCGCGCAAGGATAATTAACAATGTTAAATTCCCTGGTCATTTCAATTTGCCTCTTCCTTGAACGCCCACATATGCCTCTAAGCGCTCCTTCTTCAACAAGCCCTTTTGTCTCTGCTTCGGTTTTCGGCAAAAGCTTAGCCAACAGTGGACGAACAATTTTTCCTTGCAAACCTGCTTCCCGTTCGATAAGATCAAGGGCGCCTTTATGTTGAGGCATGGGGCGTTGCCCAAGGACTTCACCGGTGAAGATGAATTTTGCTCCGATTTGTTTTGCGAAGTGTTTTGCCTTCTTTAGCATGTATATTCTGCAGTCTACGCAGGGGTTAAGGTTTTTTCCGTAGCCGAACCGTGGGTTTCTGACCATACGTAAATAATCTGTGCCTGCATTGACCATTTTGAGGGGTATATTGAATGTCTTTGCGGCTTCTGCAGCGCCGCATCCGCCTTTTCTACATTGGCAGAATGGGGTTACGAAATTGATGGCTTCAACATCTATTCCCTGCTCTTGGATAAGTTTTACTGCTAAGGTGCTGTCTAAACCGCCTGATAACATGCCTAATGCTTTCACTTATTTATCCCCAAGTGCACATAATAACAGCGTTATTTTTTGTCTGAGCCACTAAAAAACCTTTGCGCTCAATGGGGAAACTATGGTACCTAAGGTTTAAGGGAATCGTCTTTACAATGGAGACGGGTTGATGTTTCCTTGGGAAATATTCTTGTTGGAATATTTCTTGCAAGAACGCATATAACGCTGTTATGAGATGTTGTTGTTAATCAAAAACAAAAAATTCAAAGGAGCATTAAAAAAATGACCTCAAAAAGAAGATTAGATACAGTAGCCGTCCACTCAGGTCAAGAAATACCTGATCCAACCACTGGTTCAAGAGCCGTTCCGATCTACCAGACGACTTCATATGTCTTTAAAAATACCGATCATGCGGCGAATCTTTTCGCGCTAAAAGAACTAGGAAACATATACACTCGATTAATGAACCCGACAACCGATGTCTTCGAAAGACGCATGGCAGCCATTGAAGGCGGCGCAGGCGCATTGGCAGTAGCCTCTGGACAAGCAGCTGCAACCTTAGCTCTACTAGCGATAACCCGCGTCGGGGACGAAATCGTCTCAGCAAACAACCTTTACGGCGGAACATACCAGCTTTTCCACTACACGTTCCCAAAACTAGGAAGAACCGTGAAGTTCGTTGACTCCCAAAAACCAGAAGAATTTAAAAAAGCCATAACTTCCAAAACCCGGGCAATCTACGCTGAAACAATAGGCAACCCAAAACTTGATGTTCCTGACTTTGAAGCACTCGCCAAAATTGCACATGAATCAGGCATACCTTTTGTCGTTGACAACACCGTTGGCGTAGGCTTAGTTAGACCAATTGAATATGGTGTCGACATAATTGTAAACTCTGCCACAAAATACATTGGTGGACATGGAACAAGCATCGGAGGCGTAATCGTAGACTCCGGTAACTTCAAATGGAATAATGGCAAATTTCCCGAATTCACAGAACCTGATCCAAGTTATCATGGCGTCAAATATTGGGATGCATTTGGAAACTTCCCGGGGTTAGGAAACGTCGCTTTCATATTCAAAGTACGTGTCCAACTTCTAAGGGATCTAGGGCCGGCTTTAAGCCCCTTCAACTCATTCCTATTCCTTCAAGGCCTAGAAACATTACCGCTTAGACAACGCAAACACTCTGAAAACGCTTTGAAGGTAGCGCAGTTCCTCAAGCAACATCCTCTTGTAAGTTGGGTCATCTACCCTGGTTTACCTGATAATCCAAACCATAAGATCGCGTCAAAGTATCTGAACGGTAACTATGGCGGTCTGGTTGGCTTCGGAATAAAAGGCGGCAAAGACTCTGGACGCAAACTCATCGAGTCAGTGAAGCTTCTATCGCACTTAGTAAACATCGGCGACACAAAGAGCCTAATCGTTCACCCAGCGTCGACAACCCACCAGCAACTAACAAAGGCAGAGCAGGAAGCAACAGGAGTCACAGAAGACTACATCAGACTATCCATAGGCATCGAAGACCCAGAAGACATCATCGAAGATTTGGATCAAGCATTGAAAGTATCGACGAAACCTTAAATCTATAGCAGCGTTATAGCTGCATTCCCCCTCATTTTTTGGAGGCATACAAGTTTACAAGCATAAGCAAACTGGAAAATTCACAAATCCAAACCTTCACTTTTGCAAAACCCCCAGCGGAGCTTATTCTTGAATCAGACGAAACTCTTGGTCCAATAACGCTTGCGTACGAAACTTTCGGCACACTCAACAAAGACAAATCTAACGCCATCCTCGTTTTGCATGCACTCTCCTTCTTCAATCAACCCTAAAACGGGCAAACCCTACGGCATCAGCTTTCCGCTGGTCACTGTCGGCGACATGGTTAATGCGCAGCGGCACCTTATCGACCACTTAGGCATCGAGAAGCTTTTGGCGGTAGTCGGGGGCTCTATGGGCGGCATGCAGGTTTTGCAGTGGATGACGTCTTACCCTAACAGAATCCGTGCTGCTATCCCAATTGCCACGGCCATGAAGCATACGCCTCAGCAGATCGCTTTCAACGAGGTCGGCAGGCAAGCGGTTATGGCTGATCCTGACTGGCGAAACGGCGATTACTACGGCCACAGAATCCCCGCCAAAGGACTGGCCATTGCAAGAATGATTGGGCATATAACTTACATGAGTGATGCTTCGATGGCAGAGAAGTTCGGTCGAAAAATCAGGTCAGAGAGAGCTCAGTTCAAGTTTGGCGCTGATTTTGAGGTTGAAGGTTACCTGCGTAACCGTGGGGACACCTTCGTTAAACGGTTCGACGCAAACAGTTACCTCTACATTACCAAAGCAATAGATTATTTTAACATCTTAAACGGGCACAGCCTCGGAGAAATCTTTCGGGGGTTGCAGGCAAAAGTGCTTGTCCTCGCCTTCAAGTCGGATTGGCTTTACCCAGCGTACCAGTCTCTGGAGATTGCGAAGGCTTGCAAGTTAGCTGGTGTAGAGGCAAGCTACTGTGAATTAAACTCAACTTACGGTCACGACGCCTTCCTGCTGGAAACCGACCAAGAGGCACACCTGATTAGCAACTTTCTAAACAGCCTTAACAAAAACGGCAAGGAGCACAGCAAAGATGACGCAACCCGCTGACAGAATCGAGTACCGAGCCTTCGCCGAATGGATTTCTGACGGCGCAGCCGTCCTGGACCTCGGCTGCGGAGACGGCGAACTTTTATCGTATCTGATTCGGGAGCGGCATGTGCGTGCCCAAGGCATCGAACTCGACGAACAAGCTATTCTGCGATGCGTCGCCGAAGGGCTAAGCGTTTTCCAGCAGGACATCGACACGGGGCTCTCAGAATACAAGGACAATTCCTTTGACTACGTCATCTTAAACCAGACTCTGCAACAAGTAAGAAAACCAGATTTCGCCTTGCAGGAAGCGCTTCGAGTAGGCAAAAAAACCATCGTCGGCATCCCCAACTTCGCACATTACAAAGCCAGAGCCGAAATATTTTTCAAAGGACGCGTCCCCGTCACCGCGTCGCTCCCATATCAATGGTACAACACGCCGAACCTGCATTTCCTCAGCCTAAACGACTTTAGGGACTACTGCAAAAACAAGAACATCCAAGTACAATGCACCTTCTTCAAATCAGGCAAAAGACAAGTATATTTTCTGCCGAATCTGCTTGGGGAATACGGCTTTTTTTTATTGTCCAGAGAAAGCTAAGCTTTCTGTTTTGAAGAGATGGAGCTGGGGATGGGAATTGAACCCTCACCAAAGAAGAGATTTCACCCGCACACCCCTCTTTTTCTTTTGAGCGACGCATTTATTTGAGAAAAATCAAGATGACCCATTTGGAACAAAAACACAAAATAGTCAATTGTCCACATTGCGGCAAAATCATCCCACATCATATTATCAACGGTGAATTAACAAGAAAGATAGTGAGCTGCCCAATGTGCGGAAGTCAGAGAAACTGCAAAGATGGAAAGAGGCAAACACGGAACGGGAAAACCCAGTGTTACCTCTGTAGTAACTGCGGTTACAGGTTTTCATAACTTTGGGGCTGTGGGATTTGAACCCCTAATGCCCTTGAGGTATCACTCGCAAAATCCCCATTTTTCGTTTTGGGGTTTGACAAAGTATTCATTTAGATTTTAGTTTAAATTCTCTTTCTTAGAGGAATTTTGGATTAAGGTTTTCCATTTGTTTCTGGGATAGTCCATATTTTTCTGTGAACAACTCGGATCATATTGTAATGTTTTTCTACGTCTTTGACATCGACTTTGAAGATATCTGCTATCGTTTTAAACTGTTCCTCGAGCTCAGATGAATCTAATCTGTCGTTTCTGTCTTTTAGAACTCCAAAGAAATACGCGAAATCCTCTTGCTTCAATCCATCCCATTCATGCAGAAGCTTGATTCCTCGAGCCGCCTTTTCAAAATCCCAGCCAACCCAAGAACCAGCACTATCAACCGCTAATCTTACGTCTGGAGTAATATCATCAACTGATGTCTCCTTAGCGTTTCCAAATTCATGAAAAAACGGAAACTCATGTTTATGGTCGATATTAATTCTATTAACGTCCATGATACGACCCTTCCGGGTTTCCTCAAAAATTACTTCTTTCATCGTTATATGTCTAATTTTTGCTTCCTTTTCAAGCTCAGCGAATTCATCCTCTGTCAATTCCATTTCGAATTTTTTGCTTTGTTCGGGCATTCTTGACCATACTCATTACGAATTATACTGCTCTATGCTACGCGCTTGATAAGAATGTTTCCGCATGTGCTCACTTCTTTTGAATTCTTGCTTTTGCAATCTTGCTCAGGAGGTCAAGTCATAAGCCAAATTTTTCTTTATTCTCAACTAACGTGCACTCTTCATTTTTATTAACGCCTCCCCTGTACTGAACTGGAGTTTGAACGTTCCCCTTCTTTAACCGCTGAATTCTATGGGTTTACTATGATCGACTTAACCAGACCTTGCGATGCTTGCGGCAAAATGAGTGGCGGAGCCCGAGATGCCAAATCTACTTCTGCTATGTGTGCGCCCAGAAGAAATTGCCTTTAGAATGCCCAATGTGCGGCGGAAAACTCGGGTAGCGTAAAGTTGAAAAATTGACGTTATAAAAAAACTTCTAACACCAAATGTCCCAAATTCGGCAGCCAAGGATGGCCTGAGGTACACACGTTCGGGAGAAATTCAGTGCTACCTCTGCCTTGAATGCGGTCGCAGGTTTTCATAGTGCTTCAGTCTACAGAGATAGACTAACCTTGCCAAAATTAGACTATTTCTTTGTCTCCAATGTTTAATTTGGTCCCTTATTTAAGATCAAAGAGCTAAAAGATAGACAAAGAAGCCTAATCTTTGCAAGTTTAAGGTCATGAAACAAGGGATTAAATATCGAGTCAGCAATACGCCTATTGAGGAATATCAATGGCAGAGGAGAAAGATAAGCAACGTGCAGAGGTCCATGACGCATTAGGACATCAGACACGGATCAAAATCTTAAGAACGTTAAGCGAAGGACCACTTGGTTTTTCCGAATTGAAAAGGAGCCTAGACATTGATAGCAGCGGTCATCTGAACCATCATTTGGAAAAGCTGGGCGACTTGATCGGGAAGGATGATTATGGAAAATATTGCATATCCGATAAAGGGAAAGATGCTTTGTTGACCATGCCAACTTTAGAGAAATACAATGAGGACGCTCGCCTCCGAGAGCAAATAGGATTGCTAATACGTTCGTTGCGGAGCGAAGACAAAGGGATTCAAGAAATAGCCATAGTACAGTTATCCTTGTTCGGGCCAAAAGCTGTTCCTTTCATAAAATCAGCACTCTCAGCAGCACTTGCTGAGATTGAAAGCTTGGGCAAGTATTCAGATTCAAAAGGAGATCCTGAAAGAGCGATCGCCTGTTTAGTGCGCACTCTAGGAATAATTAGCGTTCCTAATTCGGTTCCTGATATTGCTCAAGCCCTCCCAAGAATTGAGGCTTTCAAAGCTTTAGCCAAGATAGGAAACAAACAAGCATTAGATGCCATAGTTCCGGCGCTTCATGCATGGTATTTAAAAGGAGATTACGGGGAGCACTACTGGCAGAATAAAGAAACCGATGATCCGGAGATAGACAGTTTTGTTCGTGAAACCTTAGGTAGCTTTGAGGAGGAAGGACGAATTGCTCTGGAAACAGCATTAGCAACAGAGAACTTCAAAGGCAAGTACGTAATTGCTCGCGCCCTTGCAGTAATAGGTGATGACAAGTCAATACCTGTTCTCGCATCAGCATTGGAAACTGGTGACTTTTTAACTAAGACTGAGGCGGCAAAAGCCCTTCGAAGACTCAATGGAACAGCAGAGGTGATGCCGAAGATAATCAACGAACTCAATAAGACAACAGATTCTTGGATGGCGGCAAGAAAAAAAGACCATTACGATTCAGACGAATTCAGAGGAGCTGAGGATGCGTGCAAAGTTTTTGCCGACATAATTCTCACATCAGGATCGATTGATGATTGGATAAAAATCGCTTTTCATCGCCCAAAAGATAATCGCTATGACAATAATTATGCAGAGTTTGACAAAGCATTGATAGGAAGCAAAGAGCAAGCTGTGCCTGCTTTGGCCAAGCTTCTTAGTGATCCTGATGCTAGTGTTCAAGCTGCTGCGGCTGAGATGATAGCCAAAATAAAACGTTCTAACGATAATTCAGACAACGATTCCAGGCAGAGGTATTGAGGAGGTGAGAAAAATGGGCAAAGGTAAGGGCGGAAATCCAAACTACCCCAGTACACATCCTGGCAATAAATCAGGAGGCGACCGTGGGAACACCAAAAAGTGATTCAAGATTGCTTTTTCGATATTTTTTTTGGGGGGTAACGTAAGGGAGGTGAAAAATGAAATGATCAATTCGGAAGAACGTGAACAACCTGATGGTGAGCTTGAAGGCGGTGAAGAATGGGCAGACCCAGAATAAACAGCCCCAAAATGATGGACACCAATAGTTGCTTTTGAGTTACGTTCCCAAGCTCTAAACTCCTCCAAATTTTCTGTTTATTAAAAAGAATTAGTGGGATAGGAGTTGAACCCAATTCAGGCTCGTGATTCACTTGCAAAACCCTATCTTTGCAACTTATCAAGAAACCCAGGCGGTCAAATGAGAAAATTTGAAGCAGAAATTAGAAAATGATTGGTGAATTCACTTTATTGATTTTTATTCCTATGATTAGCTTCTTTCCAAAGTTTCTCTCCAGATTCCTTATCTATTGAAAAGCTTGTTTTCATAAAGCGATAGTTAACTTCTGTTAAGCTGACTATTTCTGAAGCTGATATTGGTTTTGAACACTCCACAAAACTCTTCAGTTCTACATAATATTCTTGATCTTTGTCTTTTGGTTTGTCACTGTCCTGATAGTTTCTCTTCTTATAACGACCTTTAGCTATTCCAGCTGCAATTATTCCAGCTCCTAACCTATAGAGAAAAATTTTGTCCCCTGCTTGCATCCTAGTAATTTGAAATTTCCATGGTTCAAAATAGGCAGCTACTTTCTTGTTAGAAATCATATCCTGATCGTCTGCCTTATTGTTTGAGCGGTTAGTATTTACTATGTAATAACCTTCTTCAATGTCCTCCATAGGGTCATCTTTTGTTCTGAAAGTATTGAATTCGAGGAATAATTCTTTGTTTTTCGTTTTATAGATTCGATAAATCCACGGGTTAACACTAAGTCCTTTGCTCTTCCAGAAGACAATGGCTTCTCTAGTTCTAGCATCTAATCCGTTTGTAATTATTACAAAATGCTGATTTCTGTTAAAATGCTCCTGCAGAAAATTGTTCCCTGGAAACCTTTTTTTGTAAGCATCTAACAAGTCACCTTCTCTGAATTTTGAATAGAGTTTGTTGAGGTCATCATAATCATATTGACCAAACTTCTGACCATATCTTAACGCTTGTAGAATATTGGATTGTTGTGACTCCCAAGCTTTTAGTTCAAAGATCCATAAGTCACCCCTTTCATCAATAGCCATCAAATCTGGCTCTTCTTGCCAATCACGCGATTGCATGATCAAAATTAATTCTTCTTCTTGTATTACCCTGTCCAGATTCTTAAAAAGAAGCTTCTGCAAATCTATTTCTTTCCACCCGAAATCACCAAGTCGGACGCGTTCAACAAGGGCTATTTCGTTGTTTAGCTCATCAAGTTTGAACAACATTTTAGGTCAGCTTTAGTTGGTTATTAACAATAAAAGTTTTTCATTTTGTCAGTTAATCGTCCGCTGTTCTCTCATTAGGGCTGCAAAAATGCAATTCTCCAATTTCACCAAATAGAGATCGAAAAATTTCAAACGAACGCACCAACATACTACATATGGGCAAAGGCAAATTCCTCGTCACATCCTAAATCTGAGATTGCCGAAAAGTTGAAAAATCGAGGATTTTCAGAATATATCATTTCAGATCGATATACTGGATTGTTAAGTCTGGCACCATGAGCCTGTAGAATAAGAATATGGCTTTGGCTTAGGCTCAACCGTAATGTCCGAAAATCCCCAAGCATACAATGTCTCTCTTTCGCCAGCATATCCTTCGATAAACTCGTTAGCCCGATACTTGTCGCCGAACTTTTTCAGATCATCGATGCTGAGCTCTCTGCACTCAGCGATGGTGGCGTAGCCTTCATAGTTCTTGGACTTTGTATTTCCGAGAGCTATCCTCTCTCGACAATTTGTGCTTGTGCGCCTGACTTCCCAGGTCTTCTTTCCAGCCAAAATAAGTTGGAGCCACTTGTCGTCAATCTTCAAACACTTCATTGGTTGTCCTCTTCTGCTCGTCGATCTTTTCTCTCTTTGGGGAAACCTCGATTTTTCAACTTTTCACTCTCACGAGGCGCCTGTTCTCGTCCTGACCTTCAGTTTTGGTCCGGCTTGAACGGAAAGGCCGTGTCCTCTCTCGCGCACATCTTGCCGCCCGTCTGGGTAGGCCGAGTGAGTTAAACTCAAAAATCTCAAAAAGGTTGATTTTTCAACTTTACACACGCGGCCATAACCCGAGGTTTTTCGATATGAGTGCTGACGACTTTTTTGAATGTGAACCGCGCAGCACGAGATTCGTTTGCCCTAGGTGCCTCAAGGGTGGCGTCGGCAGCAAACACATCGAAAACTGCCACCCAAGATTCACTCGCCCGGTATTCCAGAAACTAAACCGACTGATAGTGCAAATAACTCCTCAAAGTCCCGACATCGAAAAGCGGCTCTGCCAGCGAATGTCGAAAGCTTCGGTGGACTGCAAAGGAATTTCGAAACCAGTTCTGCACAAAGGCAAGTGGACAAAGGACATGCAGGTTTTTCTGCTGACCGTTGACGAAGAAATCGCCAGCTACATTGTCATGGGCCGCAAGGATATTGTGTTCGACATGTTCACTGTTCCGACGCAAAGAGGAAAGGGCAATATGCATTTTCTGCTGCGCAATTCACTCGAACAAATGCATCGCCGCTTTGACACCGTCTGGTTTAAAGAGCCGTTACATGAGGCTGAGTGGCATTTTCTGGAAAGTGTATCTGAGGAGACAGGCCTGAAGTTTAGGACCTGTTAGCCTCTTTTGAGTTGATCTGATGACCCCTCTCACCTGTTGTCCCAATTGCGCTTCAAGCCGTCTGTTCAAAGATGGTTTTCGTTTGTTGCGAAGCGGAGAAAAAGTACAACGTTGGCTATGCAGGGAGTGTGGTCACCGCTCAACTGATGCAAAACAGCTACAAAGTAATCCTGAAAAGCGTTTAATTAATCGTTCAGGCTCATTCTTAACTTGTCAAGTAGGCGTCATAGAAGGTACGAAAAACTTGGCCATAGTTGAACAAACAAATGGGCTTGCGGGAGCCACAGCAGATGACGCAGGATTCAAAGGAAAAATCATTGAATACGAATTTTGGCTGTTAAAAAACGGGTATGCGAAATCAACAATATTCGATCGAGTAAAACTGATGAAGCGACTCATAAAGCTCGGAGCCAACCTGTTCGATCCAGAAACAATAAAAGAAATCCTAACAAAGCAAACTTGGTGTGCAGGCAGAAAAGAATACGTCGTTGAAACATACAGCAATTTCTTGTTAATGGCTGGAGGAAAATGGGATCCACCGCGATATTCAAGAATCGAAAAAATCCCATTTATTCCAACTGAGCTAGAAATTGACCAACTAATTGCTGGGTGTGGCGAAAAAACCACAACTCTACTTCAATCGCTGAAAGAAACAGGAATGAGAATCGGTGAAGCTTGGAATCTGAAATGGCTCGACATAGACTTCGTAAATTCAACCTTGAGTATAACTCCAGAAAAAGGCAGCCATGCACGAATGTTCAAAGTATCCAGCAAACTTATGGCAATGCTTGCAATGCAACCTAAGAAATCGGTCAAAGTATTTGGCACATACGAACTGAGAGGATATAGAAGTTCATTCATTCGACAACGCAAAAGAACAGCGCATAAACTTGGGAATCCACGAATCAATCAAATAACGTTCCACACTTTTCGACACTGGAAAGCCACAATGGAATACCACAAAACCAAAGATATCCTTCATGTCATGCGATTATTAGGTCACAAAAACATCAAGAACACTTTGATTTACACACAATTGGTAACTTTCGAAGACGATGACTATGTTTGCAAAGCAGCGACAAACATCAAAGAAGCTACTCAGCTAATAGAAGCAGGCTACGAATACATCACTGAAATGGATAACATCAAGCTTTTCCGAAAGCGCAAATGAGTATGCGGATTCGTCCAAAGTATATGGATTTATGCCAAAGAGCTGGGGATGGGAATTGAACCCACATATAACAGCTCTGCAGGGAACAAATGGTAATGAGATTGATTGGACTGGCTTTAAGGGTTGGTTAATTGCTAAAGATTTCAGTCCAATGTACATTTCTAATTGTGTAGGTGCAGCTAAAAGAAATATTGATGTTTTCCGTTCTGGAAGACTAAGTTCGATACTTGGTAATGAAAAGATTGCTTTACGTGGTTTATCTAATCTAAGCAAGTATCTTGGCTGTTATTCCAAGTTTAAGACTTTGTTGGCTGATAGTGGACTGCACTGGAATAGTGGAGAAAATGCTGATTGGGCTTTCTTTGATTTATGGAATTGTGATTTGACCAGCACTTATGATTGGCTGAATGACATCAAAACAAAGTTAGGATATGAGACTTGGTGGGTATTCTCCTTTCAATTACTTACAGGCATGAGAACAGGTGAAGCCATTAACTCTCTTAATCTGATTGCTGAAAATGGCTTAGAAAACTATCTAGACAGGGAAAGAATGGTTTTACAACATTTCAAGTACAGACACCTATTTCTTAGACGAACCAAAAAAGTGTTCTTTAGCGTAGTCACAGATAAAATGGTTAAAGTCTTGGATTCATGGAAGACTAAGGTAAATTATGGGTGCTTATCTAAACGCTTGGAATACAAAGGTCTAGCAGTCAGAACCTATGATTGCAGAAAACTGTGGGGAACTAGAATGAGAGAGCAAGGCATACCAACGGAAATAATAGATATGTGTCAAGGAAAAATTGCAACATCCTTATTTCAGAAGCATTACTTTAGACCAGACATTAAATCGATGCTTGACAATGTAAGGCAAGGAGTAACGCAGATAGAGACCATGATAGGTCTCAAATCCTAAAATATCTGATTGAGAGAATAGACACCAATAATAAATTTTTCTTAATCCTTTTTTTGTTTTGAACTTCTCTAGATGAACTGAATCGTTGTTGTTCCCTTTGCTGATTTTTTTAAATAGAAATGTTATAGTTTAGTATGTCAGCAACAGCAACCAAATGTAGTAGTAGCAGAGTAGCTTACTATTTCTCTGCTTTATTTCTTGGCTTTACGATTTTTGCTCAAGTTCTTGTTAGGTGCGACAATTAAGCATTACCAGCCAGTAGGTTTCATACTTGCAAGAACTTGGGCTTCAATAATGTAGTCGCCATCTTGGCTGTCTAACATTGCTTCAAAGATTTCCTCAGATATATCTACAGACATAATTGTAACCTCAATAGGATTTTACTTAAATGAGAAGCTCCTTTCTCCTCAAACAAGAAGCCGTTTAAGTAGTTTAAGAAGGATATTCCTAGAAACGAAATATTTCTTGAAATTTCTCCCTGAATCGTTGGAGTTCCCTAGCTAATTTGTTTTCCTTAGAAATGTCATGGCTTAGAATATTATCTTAAAGCAAAAAGGAATTTGCTTATTCTGCCAAGTTTCTATGTGCTTAAAACATTTAGTTAAATTTCGTTGGTAGATATTCCAGAGTTTCTAACTTAACCATAATAGTAACCGATAGCAATAGCAAACTAATTAATTGGACAGTTCTTTGGCTAATCTCCAAATGATGAACCCTATTGCAGATACAAAGAAGCTTATGATTGTAAAGGTATCTACACGAATCCATGGTACAAGATGTGATAGACTAGTAGGCAGATATTCTGGATGGATAAGCTGGATGAGCACTCCGTAAATCCATGCTAACAAGCCGAACAAGAAAAGAAATTCTCCAATAACCTTTAAAACAATCAGCTTTAGATGTGCAGTCAAGAGGATCAGTTCCTATGTTCCTAAAGTCAAAGCATGAATACCTAATAAGAATTTACGTAAAATTTCGTTGGTAGGTATTTCACCAAGTTTCTAACCCCTAAATGGTCGTAGTAACCGTACTGTCAACTCTTCGGGGCTTGATAGTTTTTCTGTGAGGTGTGTTAACCAGAGGCGCAGATTTGCGTTTTATGTGAACTAAGGTCATTCACGGAGTTTTAGATACAAGTCTGGGTTGGCAATGGGATAGAAAACTTTGGGGCTGTTTTCTTATTAGAAACGGAGATTGGATTATTTGAAAGAGATCGTAATACTCTAATAATTTCTTCAACAGCTTTTCCTTATCTGTCCAAACTTCTCTATTCCACTCAAAAAAGATATTTTGTATTTTACGTTTTAGCAAGTATTCTCGTGCCCCCTCAAATACTTCTGGCTCAGCCCCTTCTACATCAACCTTCAGCAAGTCGACTCTTTGTATTTCAAGTTTTGAAAGGAAACTATCCAATGTAACAGCTTCTACATCAATTGCCCTTTCACTAATTTTTCTAACAGTTGAATGCGCCCCCAAGTTTAAACCGTGCAACCAGAGTTTTCGTATTCCCGCCATGTTTGAAACACAGTAGTCGGATAATAAAACGTTTTCAAAATTATTTTTCTCAAGAGATTTTTTCAATAAGGCATAGTTGACTGGTTCTGGTTCAAAAGCTACGACTTTTCCATTCTTTCCAACTATACGTGCAGATAATAATGTGTACCAACCTATGTTTGCCCCAACATCAACAACGGTGTACCCTTTTTTCACGATTTTCTTTAGAAGTTCTGTTTCGGCTACTTCGTAGTAGTTACCATATACACCTATAGAAGGAGAAACACCAATTCTATCTTCTGGATTAATAAAAATGAAATAACCATTGGCTTTCTTTTCTGAGACTGGATTATTAGCGTAATCTCGTTTTGTGGATTCAGAGATGTATGAACCAACGCTATCCCAACCGTAAACCACTCTAAATAGAGACTTCGGATACCTAAAAATTTTTTTCACTTCTTTGAAAAGGTAAGACAGACTAAACATTCTGTACAAGCCTTTTAACTCTTATTCATTATTTGAGTACCTTGTAAACAAATTTATTCTTAACGAGTTGTTCGTTTTTACATTCACGCAAAGCTGGTAAATTTTGTTTTTGTCGGAATCAACCTCTTTAATTTTGTCTTCTTGTGCCATGATAGCCTCTTACATCGCTATGCAGATTTAAAACTTTGCGACTTTTGCAAGCCACAGCTAAAATGAGTATAGACTTGATATAATCCACTTTAGAAATATGCCTTTTAAGCCTTAGAGACAACTTGGTTATTTGAGGAGAAAGGAGAGCTTCTCAGAAAGGAGAGAAAGGGGAAATTCCCCTATTACTTTTAGTTCTTAAAGTTTAAGCCTACGCTTTTCAGATTTAAGACTTTTGAACTTAGCCACATAGTCTATTGAGTTTGCAGTTTTTCTTTTTGGGTTTTTTCAATCGTTGATAAGTTCATGGTCAGGAGATGTAGTTATTTTATTTTGCTCTGTATTAGGAGAGCTTACTCTCAGTGAGACCGTACAACAAGTTCAACCTCAACCAATCAGACTTATTTTTTGGATTGCTTTAGTCGGTGTTGTGCTTCTCATTTTAGAAGTAATAATCGACAAGTAGTCCTTACTAGTTTCTTTTTCTTAATTCTAGATAGATGTGAATAGCCTCAAGAAACCGAAGTATACTAAAGCATAAGTTAACGCCTTGTATTAAATTGAAAAGGGAATTACTGTCTTATGTTAAAATTGCACTTACCGATTTAAGCCAAGACTGTGCGATTAGTGAATGCCCCTTTGCCGTTAGATGAATTCCGTCTGTTGACAAATAGGTCGGTGTTCTCTTTTTTGTGGCTTCGTCAAAAATGCTGTCAAGTGGAATCAGAAGCGTTCCAAATTCTTTGGATAGCTTATTCACTACGCCTATCTTTTGTTTTAAGATTGCTTTATTCGTAAGCTCTATTTTAGAAACATAATTCGCTAATTCTCCCTTTTGTTTTAGGATTATTTTATGAATGAGCTCTGTTTTAGAAATATGAATTACGAATGGAGTCAACAAAATTATTTTGGCAGCTAAAACATCGTGTGTCTGCTCCAGTATAGTCCTATAATCTTCTTCAAAACTTTTTGTTGAGGTTGGATTATTCCAGAAATACTTTCCAACGATGTCATTTATTCCAATGAGAATTGACACCACATCAGGTCTCAGATCCAAGCAATCTTTCTGCCAACGTTTTCTTAGATCCTTTACTTTATCGCCAGAAACACCACGATTTAGGAACCTCACCTGTTTACCTGCATATTCGGCAGAGAACCTTTTGGCAACTATCATGGCATAACCTGTTCCCATATCCGCATCATTTCGCCTGCATCTGCCTGATTCAGTAATACTGTCACCCTGAAACAGTATCGTAATTGGGGTTGACACTTCATCCATCACAGTCTTATTTTTCTTTCTCAACGCTATTTCCACGCTATTCAGTTTTAAGCCTTTTCTCCTGTCTGGGCTAAGGTGGAAACAGGAAAAATTGTCTTAGCCGTGACTATGAAGAACTAGATTGTTCGTTTAGATCCACAAAAGACAAATTTCATTAAGTGTTTATACAGTAAGTAATTTTCCCTTATCCACAAAATTTTTTCTGGCTATGAATTTGAGCATTGATTTTTGGAAAATGTTATTGCACATAATTCATTCCTTTTTAATATTCTAGTGACGAATGAGCACAATGAATAAGGAACGAAGGTATGTGCAATCTATGGGAAATTTAACCTGAAATCTGAAAAGCAGTTTCTTGTTTACCACCTCCTCCGCAGTTTCGGCATCAATAATTTATAACTCAATCAATCCATCCTACGGCATTTACTTCTTCTTGAGGTTGGTCCTGCTCACCAACAACTTTAACCCTGATTCCAATCTGTTCCAAATGCTGATGTTGTTCTGGTGATAGATTGTCTTTGTAAGAAACCACCAACTCAAGTTCAACATTTGCTATATTTCTAAAGTAAAGTAACGAATCAATATATCGTTTGAGACGTTCATTATTAACATAAATTTGAGGTTTTACGTAATTGGTAACTTCTATAACTTTCCTTATTATTCCGTCTGGCAAGCTAATGACAATAATGTCTGGACCTATATGATTGGCAGGATTAGTTATGGTCAGATAACCTTGGTCTTTATAATAAGCAGCTATTTTCTGGACCCTTGCATCTCCAAGTTTCAAAGCCCTTTGATTATCTAAAATGCATTCCATTTTAGAGACTAGCCAAAGACCATATTAAAACATACAGAAGCGAAGGAACAAAAAAGAAGTAACACTCAATAGATATAGTATTTAATGTATTGTAACTAGTACTATAGATAAACAGACTCAGTAACCTATTCATTTCTTATTGCTCCAAGAATCTGAGGCAGCCAATCCAAATTTTGCAGGTACAACCAAATGCGGATATTCTTCTGAAAAAGGAACAGCCTCAACTAAGTTGCCTTGCAATTTTATCTCTTTGCAGGATAATTTCATTCTTTTCACCAACATTTAATTCGACAAAATAGTAAAGTAGCTTGCCACAATTTAAACGTTTGTCTAAAATAGCATCTATATTAACTATTATTGTTCAGTGCATATGTTGTGTTCTAAAACATTTATCTAGGTTGTCCACCCATCTCAAACATCTAGCCCATGATTGCCTAAGAAATACTATCTTAAATATCATTTAACGCCAAAACAAAGCTATATACTACTTTATACTACTTTAGGATGCAGGGATTAGAATGAGAACAAAAATCAACATAACAATTGATGAAGCATTACTAGCGGAACTTGAGAAAGAAGCTGAAAAAAAGAATCTCAGCCTATCTAGGCTAATTGAAAATAAGTTGAAGGGTTTGATATGAAAGTAGTTTGTCCAGTTTGTGGTGTCATTGGGTCTGTACAGCAAAGAGGTAAGTCAATAAGGATAGGGCATTACGTTGGTTACAAGGATGGTACATCAATCATTCAATGGCATTCTGTCGGTAAAGACTTCTTGGTAAAAAATGGTAAAGAGTTGGTAAAGAACAACGATGAATCAAAGGTATTTGAGAGCTGGGGATGGGAATTGAACCCACATATAACAGCTCTGCAGGCTGTCGCCTGAGCCGTTCGGCCACCCCAGCATAGGTTTCTAGGTTGTTTCCCTCATAAAAATCTTGAGGGCTACACTTTGTGCATAATTCCAACAGTATAACAATGTTATAAACATTGCTAAACCCTTAAATAATTTTTAACAGCATAGTTTTCACGTGCAAATATGACTCAACAAACAAAAATAGTTCTTTTTAACACATTAACCCGAAGAAAAGAATCATTCAAACCCATAGAAGAGGGGAAAGTCAAAATCTACACGTGCGGCCCCACAGTCTACGACTATGCGCACATCGGCAATTTCCGGGCTTTCCTCTTTGAAGATTTGCTGAAGCGTTGGCTTGTTCATCAGGGGTTCAAGGTCCTGCACGTTATGAATCTAACTGATATAGATGACAAGACCATCGTGGGCAGCCAGAAGCAGGGTTTGCCGCTGCTGCAGTTCACTGATTTCTACATCAAAGCCTTCTTTGAAGACCTCAAAGCCCTGAACATTTTGTCAGCTGACGTTTACCCACGAGCCACCGATCACATAGCGGAAATGGTCACTTTAATCAAAAGTTTGATGGAGAAAGGCTATGCGTACCGTGGCGAAGACGGCTCAATTTATTACTGCATCAGCAAGTTCCCTGACTATGGCAAACTTGCAAACATCAAAACGGCGGAGCTTAAAGCTGGCGCGCGAGTCAGCCAAGACGAATATGCCAAAGAAGAAGCGCAGGATTTCGCTTTGTGGAAAGCTTGGACTCCGGAGGATGGTGATGTCTACTGGGAAACTAAGTTGGGCAAGGGCAGGCCAGGCTGGCATGTTGAGTGCTCGGCGATGTCTATGAAGTATCTTGGCGAAACCTTTGACATTCACTGTGGCGGAGTCGACAACATGTTCCCGCATCATGAGAATGAGATTGCCCAGAGCGAAGCAGCGACAGGCAAGAAGTTTGTCAACTATTGGCTGCACAACGAGCATTTGCTTGTGGAGGGCAAAAAAATGTCCAAACGCTTCGGAAACTACTATACCTTGCGCGACCTCCAGGCAAAAGAATGCGACCTGACTGCGATACGGTTCTTGCTGATGTCGGTGCATTATCGCCAGCAATTCAACTTTACGTTTGGAGCCTTGGAATCGGCGAAGAGCGCCGTTGAGAGGCTGCGCAACTTTGTGCGGCGACTCCATGAAGTAGAGGGCGGCGGAGACAGCAAAGGAAAAGTCGCTACTCTGTCTGAGAAGCTGGAGGCATGCTTCGGTGGCTCAATGGACAACGACCTCGACATCGGCACAGCCATCGCATCCCTGTTCGATTTCGTACGGGAAATAAACAATCTCCTCGACGCCAACGAGGTAAGCAAGCAGGAGGCGGCGAACGTCGGCGGCTTAATGATAAGCATAGACGAGGTTTTAGGCGTTATAGGCAAAGTAGAGGTTGCGGAACCCCTTGCTACGGACATCGACGCGTTGGTTCAGAAGCGGGAAGCGGCGCGGAAAGCAAAAAACTGGAAAGAAGCCGACGCCATAAGAGCCCAGCTCAAAGCAATGGGCATAATGCTTGAGGACACGACGCAAGGCGTAACTTGGCATAAAGAAAAAGCGTAAGAGCTCCTTCCTCGAACTATCGCGTTTTAGGCGCCGTACTTGCTGAGGATTTCTTTGAATGCGTCTACGACTTTTTTTAGGTCCTCTTTTTTCAGCATGAAGGTTGACATCTTGAAGTTCTTTGTCAATCCAGGTTTTATTCCCACTATCCCCCTTTCTTTCAGGTCAGAATGCAGGAAGTAGCCGCGTTTAGGATGGGTCTGCGAGATTTCAAAGAATTTAGGCGACTCAACAAACATCAAGTCATGATTATGGGGTTTTTCACCCAGCTGCTTGAGCCCCAAATTTTCTATTTCTCCTGAGAACCACCGTGCTTTGCGGACTTCTTCTGGCCAATTTTTGACTCTCTCAGCCACATACGGGAAGCTAGCCATCAGAGTTATCAAAGATGCGCCCCTTGAAGTGCAGCCCAAAAGCTCCACCTCTTTGACTTTGAAGAATTTTGACTTCCGCAGGATTTTTTCTTCATGCTCCTTTTTCAGGCCCAAGACGCCTATGGGTCCGCAGGCTGACATGCTTTTGTGCCCTGAACCGACAACAAAATCGCAGCCTAGTTCCCGAACCGAAATGGGCATTCGGCGACTCTTTTCGCGTCGACAATGTTGCCGTAGGCGCCGTCTGGGTAAGTTAGGAGGGTTAAGGTGGGAAGTTTGCCTGTGTTTTTCTTGACTTCTTCTATTGCCGCTGCGTATTTTTCTGGGTCAATCCTAAATTCAGGGTACCCGCTGTTGAGAACCTCCTGCACGTTGAGGTGGTTTCTTTCTAGGGCAACGTAGGTTGTATAATGGGCGTTTTTGTCGATTACAACCGTATCGCCGGGGCTGCACATCGAATGCATGACTGTGTCGATGCCTTCGCGGGCGCCGTTGGTGACCCGGGTAACGTCGACTTCGAGGAATTTGGGTAAAATGGTGTAAACGAAGTCGTAAATAGGCGGGTTTTTTATTTGGTCGAGTCTTCCGCCGCAGAAGTCGCATACGGAGTATCCGTCGCCCCAGCTCTGCAACGCCACTTTGGACTCAGTATACAGTTTACCGCCTGTTTGCAGCGGGTCCACGTTGATGAAACCTTCCCGTTCACGGCAAAGATTCTTCAGGCAAGAAGTGTCAAGAGACTGAGTCACATAACCACCATATGCTAGCTTGTCAGATATGCTTTTATAATTATCTCCATTCATAAGTTTCAGCTGTAGGGGAAACGCCTCTAACTTGCTTGACATTAAAGTAGGGATATTTGTTTGGTAAAATTCAATGTTCACAAAATCAAGAAAGATTCCGAATTAGACTACGAAAAGACTTGGCTAGAAACAGCCAAATTGTTGAAGCAGGAAGGACGCTACTTCACCCTACAAAACAAAAGAAAAGAAAACGACTTGGTAAGCCTTATCTTCAAGGTAAGAAACACGCTGCTGGACATTGGCTTCACCGAAGCCATCGTGCCTGTCATAATAGAGAAGGGCGAGGTCTACCAGCAGTACGGTCCTGAAGCGCCTGTGATTTTAGATCGCATATTCTTTTTGGCTGGTCTAGACCGACCCGACATCGGCATCAGCGAGAAGAAAATTGAAGAAATCAAAAAAGTAGTTCCCGATTTCACCGAGTTCGACAAGCTCAAAGCAATCTTCCGAAAATATAAGAAAGGCAAAATCGACTCGGACAACCTAGTCGAAATAATGGTTAACGAGCTCAAAATCAAGGAGGAGCAGGCGACAAGTCTACTTAATGACGTTTTCAAAGAACTCAAAGACCTAAAACCTATCCCGTTGAGCATGACTCTGAGGAGTCACACGACGGCGGGTTGGTTCGGTGTCCTCTCCGAATACCAGAACCGCGAGCCTTTGCCGATCCAGCTGTTCTCGATTGGACCCAAATACAGGCGGGAACAGAAGCTTGACGCAACCCACCTTTACGATTCGCAGACGGCTTCGATCGTGATTATGGCTGATGAATTCAGCGTGGAAGACGGATTGGAAGTTGTTCGTCAAATATTTCTCAAGCTTGGGTTTGAACAGGTCAGCTTCACCAGAAAAACCGCCACATCCAAATACTATGCCCCGCAAACCGAACACGAAATTTTCGTAAAGCACCCCCACATGGAAAAAATGCTGGAAATCGGCGACGCCGGCTTCTACAGCCCAATCCCATTGAGCAAATACAAAATAACGCATCCCGTATGGAACTTTGGCTTCGGCTTAGAGCGGATGATGATGATTCTGTCTGGCGAAAACGACATTAGAAAAGTTGTTTACCCATACATGTACCAAACCAGGGTATTCAGCTCTCAAGAAGTAGCCAACTCACTTAAGCTTATAGATGCACCAAAATCCAGCGAAGGCAAAAACTTAGCCAACCTCATCTACGAAACCGCAGCCAAACATGCAGACGACCCCACCCCGGCAAAGGTAACGGCTTTTGAGGGCAACTTCAATGGCAAGAAGCTAACGGTGAAGATAGTTAAGAACGAAGAGAAAAAGAAACTTCTAGGTCCAGCAGCGCTTAACCCGATCGTAGTGAAAGACTCAAACATCATCGGCGCAATGCCCAACAAAGTTCCTGAAGGCGCCCTGAAAACCCCACAAAGCTACATGATGGGTTTGGCAAACAAGGCAGCCTACGAGATTGAGCAAGCCGCATCGAAAGGCGAAAAAGAAGTGCTCGTGGAAGCGAAGATGATTCGCAGCTTAACCGACGTAAACATGGAAATCGACGACGCCGTGAGAAGATACCTGCGCTCAAACAAGAAGACCATAAACGTTATCGGGCCAATGTTTGTGTGGGTATCTGCAAAAATCGAGTAGCTACCGCAAGCCGACGTTTGCGCCATTATTTCGGTGGGGAAAAAGCGTCTTTGAACCTTCTCATAGACGCCTCATAATCCTGCCTGCATGAATCATTCAGCGAAGCGGCATTGGCGTCTTTTGGGCTGGCTACCTCTTTTTTTGTGTCCAGCAGTTTCTCCGTGCAGGCTTTGGCTTTATCTTTTCTTCCCAACTTAGTTAGTACGAATCCTTTGGCTAATGCAGCGTCGTTGTAGTCGGGTTTGAGTCTTAGCGCATCATCGAAGAAGGTTAGAGCCTCTTCATATTTCCCGATGTCGCCCAAGGCGATTCCGATCAGGTAATTGATTATGGGGTTCTTGGGCTCCCATTCAAGCATCTGCTGATAACACTTCAACGCGTCATCGTATTTTTTCTGTTTCTTGTAGCTATTCGCCAAATTCAAACGTAAACCCATGTTGGAGGGCTCTAGCTCAATAGCCTTCAAAAAGCATTCGGCAGCTTTTCCAAAGGAACCCTGCATTTCAAACGTAGCACCTTTGAGCCGATACGCAACCGCTGAACCCGCGTCTAAAGCAATCAACTTGTCATAGCAGCTCAGTGACTCATTGCATTGACCCAGCTCCGCCAAAACAACGCCTTTGGTAAGCCAAGCCAACTGGGAGTTGGGTTGAATCGAAAGGGCTTCATCAATTGACTTCAACGCGCTCTCGTATCTGCGGGCATTTCGGTAAGCCATCGCAGCTTTGAGTTTGGCGTCTGCAGCTACGGATGCTGCCTGCTCATCAGTCACTTTCGAATCTGACATGTCCCAATCAGAGATTGACAGTTGTTGCCGGCGACATTTAAGACTGATCGCTTAGGAAAACTCAAAAGCGCGAGGGGGGAAAACCCGACATATAAAGAAAGCTGCCTAATTCGAGGCTGAAAGCTCGAAACCAAAAGCAGATTATCCCATTGGCTGCTGGAAAAATTTGAAAAACAGTTTAATAACATGACCAAGAACCCTAAGACTAACTGTCTGCTGCGGTTCAAGTTTCATTTGTGCTGCGGCAACTTTCTGAAAATCAAAACCAAAGGAATCGTCGCCGCCGAAACTATCCCTGAAATTACGAAAACTAAGCCAACAAAACCGATTCCTGTGCCCAAATAATATGCAGAGGTGGCAAAAACAGGGGTAATTGTCTGCGCTAATCCAGCGATTGCCCATGCGACACCTAAAGCTCCGCCCTGCGCCTCTTTCGGCGTGTTGAGCGAAATGAGCGTGTTGAGGGTGACATATTCGATCCCGAAGCCGAAAGCGATGAAGGCCGAAACCACAAGAACATACCCAAGACCCAAAGACGGAGCAAAAGCAAAAAGCCCAAGCGTCAAAACCCCAACGCTCAGCAACGTCAACACAGGCTGACTCAAATGCTTGTTAAGCATGGGCAACAGCACGCCCTGCGCCAACGCGCTGACTCCTCCGAAAAAGAAGAATATGAGCCCAGTCTGCAAAGAACCAAACCCGAAGACCGCCTTAAGCCAAGGCGAAAGCACTGCTTGCAAAAAGACGAAAGCCACAAAAAACAAGAAATAAATCAACAGCAACAACGCCATTGCTCGCCGCCGTAGAACGTCAAGCAGCGCAGAGAGGGGTAGGGCGGATCTTTTTGTGTTGAAGCTTGCGGGTTCAGGCAGCAGGAAATAGGCTAAAACCATGTTTGAAAAAGCCAATGCTGACACTAAGAAGGAGGGCACCGCGTACCCGAAGAGGGCGCTCAATACTCCGCCGATTGCTGGACCCAAAATGAACGCGACGCCCGCCGCTGCACTGATGATCCCTAGGTATTTGAGCCGCTGGTTAGGGGCGGTTACGTCTGCGACGTAGGCTTGTGCCACGGGAACGGTGGCGCCTGTTGTTCCAGAAAGCATCCTGCCCAAAAACAGTACCCACACGGCGCTTGCCAACCCGAAGATGAAGTAGCTTAAGCTGGAGAGAGCCAACGCAGCAATCAATATTTTTCTTCTGCCGTAGCGGTCGCTCAATCGGGCAACTATCGGCGTGAAGATAAGGGACATTAGGCTGTAGGAAGCCAAAACTATGCCGTACAGAAAAGCTGAGCCGCCCAGCGCAAGGATGTAGAAGTACAGGTAGGGCAAGACAACGGCGAAGCCTAAGTTGTCGAGGAAAACAACAAGTGACAGAATTGTGAAGGCAGACCTGTTGACGTAAACGCCGGTGGCTCCCCGATTATCGTTCGCCAAAAAATCACTAAAAAGCCTAGCTCGGGCTTCCCATAAAAAGATTCCTCAGAGGGGCAAGCGCAAACTTTTGCTACGAGATTGTTTTTTCAAGCCGACGCTTCTTTAGATATGTCGACATTGCAACAGCAATTGATATTGCTAGCATGGCAAACAGGGCTGCGGCATAGTTTTCTTCGGGAACAGAATTTGCTGTGTCAGAATGGGCAGGTGTGGAGGTAGGCTGGGTTGTCTGCGATTGGCTTGGAGACGGTAAACGTGAAGGGGATGAAGTGGGATTCGTTGCTGGGTTTTGAGTGGGTGTTGCCGTGGGAGCGGCTGTCGGGGAAGTTAAGCCGTTTACGGCTGCGACGTAGGTGTCGAATGCTGTTTTTTGGTTCCCGTTGTTGTCGAAAAGGCCGAAGTTGGAGTTGGGTATAGCCGTGTAATTGTCGCAGAGTTCGTACCACATATATGCTTTAACGCCTAAGCCTTGGAACAGGGAGTAGCTTTGAGAAAGGAAGGTGGATTGCTGGGCTTGTGTTGCAGTCCAATTTGTGCTAAATGATTCTTGTCCTACTTCTGTGAGCCAGATGGGTTTGCTGCACAATTGACTGTATTGTTGCAGATTACTTGTGAAAAGTAATTGTGCGTAAGGATTGTAGGCTCCGTAGGGGTAGGCGTGGACTGCTATGGCATCGCAATAAGCCATGCCGCCTAATTGCACGATCTGCTGTGTCCAAGTGTATGCTTGCATGGCGTAGGTGTTGTTGAGGGTTGGGTTGTTAGCAGTGTACAGTGGCATGCCGCCTAAACCTATCACCGTATCAGATGGCGCGACGGCTTTTATGTCGTTGTAGGCCACTTGAAGCATGCTAACGTATGTCTGTGGAGTTCCATTGTAATAGCCCAACGCGCTGTCGTTGTAGTTGGGTTCATTCCACACCTGCCAGGTTTTGACGAGGCTTCCAAACGAAGCCACAGCTTGATTTACTGCGTTGCTCCAGTCAGTCAAGGTGAAGGTGTTGCTATAATTCATGAGGTGCTGGTCAAGGATACCCATTACTGACAGGTGGTATTGCTGCGCTAAAGAATAGACGGTTTGCCAGTTGCTGATGTCAGATGGGTTAAACGTAACATCGCAGCTTACCCAAGTAATGTTAGAGGCTGCCAGCATTTGAGCTTCTGAGGCAGTCATTCCATGCGCTAAAACCCCGCTGGCCATCGTGTAGCCGCCGACTGTTTGTCCCAGACTGGTCGTCTGCTGCAAACCGCTTGCAATTAAAGGAGTCATGACTAAGAAGAATAAAGTGTAGGACAATTTTGTGATCTTCAACTTGCATTTTCCTACGTACTAATTCCGCAATAGTCCTAAAATGATTATCTGCAAAGTAAGTAAGTTTGCTCACTGGGAAAGCTTTGCAAACTACATTCTAAGCCGCAAAAACCAGAAATCCTATGGATTGTTTGTGCAAATCGAACTTGACTCCTTCGCTTCTTCAACCGTGAATAAGCTTTAGCCTAAGCTATCGTTATTCTGGTTGTAGCTTGTCCCTTCTGGCTATTTTTAAGCAATGGATGAAGTTCTCTGGACAAAAGCGTTTACTGCGTCGGCCAGCGCTTTACTTGCTACTTGCCTAGCTTCTATTGATGTGTCGGTTTCCAGCATGTCTAACTCGCGTCGTTCGCTTTCCACTTGCGTCATAGTGTCCTGCTTTTTCTTCTCATAATCATCATGAAGCTTATCTTGTTCAACTGCGAAATTCTGCTGTGCCTCTTCTAATTCAGTCTTAGCAGACTTCAGCTTCAATCTCATTTGAGGAGTCGTATCGTCGGTCTTCTTTTTGAGAATCTTGCGTTTACTATTATCTTCTTCTTGACTCTGCACTGCACGTTCCAGATCACGTATACAATTTGACAAACGCTCAGTTTCTGAATCCCGCTTTAGTGTTAGTTCTCTTGCTTTTTCAGCGTATTCCTTATCCGTCTCCACAAGAAGATGATTGTTGTCAGCTAAAGCTTTTGCAACGGCGCCAACGTTTGATTCTTCAATTCTTTTCTGGGCAAGTACACTTTCCACGGCAAGAAGAATCTGTGAACGATCCTTGGCGAACTGTTCATCTGCCTTCAAAGGAGAATTTAGCTCGAAATCCGAGACGATTTGGCGCATATCGGCAAGCCATTTGTCGTAACTTTGGCTGAATGGTGAAGCTGCAAAAACCTGATCGCCCAGCTGATTTGATGCATTAATGGTTTTCTCTACAAGCTCTCTTGCAATAACCAGATTTTTTTCTTTAATAGACTCGTTGTTTGATGGCAGCAGCGGTTTTTCTTCGCCGATCAAGGCACTTAGCGATTTGATTTCAGCTCTCAAAGCTGCGATTTCATTGGCTAAAGAATTTGCTCTGGCGTCAGCGATTCTCTTGAGGTTTTCAACTTCCGCTATAAGGCTTAGCTTTTCTTCTTCCAGATTTCTAATTCTTTCAATGGTGCTCTTGCTACTCATTTCTACTGTTCCCTTCTCTCTTCCCTGACCATCAATATCGTATTTTGAACTTAAAACTTTTGCAAAAAACTCCAATAAACCGTTTTGCTATTGCGTCCAGCTGCAACTTTTCAAAAGAAAATGCGCTATGGTGAATAAGCGCATTGACTTTTTCTTACTTAGTCACCGTTAAAGCTGTGGCCGCCCAGATAGTTTCATCTTTGTTGCATGCAACTAATGGCAATGTTCCGGCTGTTTGAGGCGCATTTGCTGATACTACAAGTTTACCGTTTGAATCAGTAGTTCCTGCAGTAAAACATATAGATACATTCTGATTTACTGTCCAGCCGTAGATTTCTGTTTTAGCTGGAAA
Organism: Bathyarchaeia archaeon; assembly: GCA_049520735.1. Lineage (GTDB taxonomy): Archaea > Thermoproteota > Bathyarchaeia > Bathyarchaeales > Bathycorpusculaceae > Bathycorpusculum. Next base: position 33,943 of record JBEKPM010000014.1, read on the forward strand.
ACCAGTAAGAGTGGCAGTGTATTGCTCGCCTGCCTTGACTGAATTTGAACTCAGCGAGATTGACGGTTTCTGTGCATTTGATTGAAAGGGCACAACTATTGATATCGAGTATCCTACAGCTAGACCAACAACTAAACCCAAAAGAAGAAAGCCAACTACTCCTTTTCTACTCAACAAGACTCACCCCCTTCAAAAAAATCAGAAAAACACTCAAAAGGGATACCTTTGGCATAAGCAAGTCCCAATTAATCTTGATGTTGCTCGCTGTATTTAAAATCTATTATGATTAGATTTACTATAAAGGTATTTAATTTCGATATAACAGTAAAGAAAGTCCAAGTTTTCTGCCTTTATTTCTTAAAAGTTAAAAGCAATTCATCCAAGTTCTGTTTGCAAAATTTAAGGTCTATTTTCAACAAAAGATATTTAGCCCTCAAAATAATTCATGAAGGGGGTGCATGGATGTACCAGATCTACCTCTATATTCTCATATCTATCGTCTTTGAAAGCGGAGGAGGCATGCTATACGGCGTCGCCGTTGGATTTGACCCCCTATTTGTCTTTACATTGACGCTTACGATAAATATCTTAACTGTTCTTGCATCTATATTTCTAGTCGACAGGTTACTGGAGTGGAAAAAAGGCCTGAGAAGTTGGCTCGAAAAAAGAACAGCTAGGGGTCAAAGACTGATTAACAAATATTGTTTGATTGGCATAATCGCTGGGGTATTTGTGCTCTCACCTATTCAGGTGGCAGTTATTAGTCGTCTAATAGGTGTTCGATCAAACAAATTTTACCCTACTTTAATCGGGGGAACAGCACTTAGCGCTGTAGTGTCTATGGCAATCGCATTGGGCATATTCAAATTGATACTACATTGGTAAGTGCACCATTTACTCCAGTTATTCGGCGCCTCGGTGTCCGCGGTTATTGTTGTTTCTCAATCGCTCACAGTAGGCATCGAAAACCCGACCCGTAATCGATCTTTCTTCACCAGCTTTTATTGCGGCTTCTTTTCCAGAGATTGGATGCGGCTGGTTTCATGCGGGTTCTAGGGTTATTTCCAGCACGTACCCTTCCAGGCTTGTCCGTTCAATCTGGTAGAGGTTCAGGATGAGTTTGGGGATGGTTAGGCGTCCGTCGCTGCGTATTTTTGCGTAGAAGAACTGCCAGCCTTTGTGTAGGTCCAGAAAGTTTACGCCGACTTTGAGCGCTTGGCTGCTTTCTATTTAAGAAACTCAAATGAACGGGAAAAAACGGGAAACAACGCGATGGAACGGGATTCAACGGGAAAAAACTTGACCTACCAACAAATCAAGCCCCAAACCAAAAAAGCAACCCAAAAAACAAAAAACCAAATTCCACCCGCGCCAACGCCAGCCAAAACCAGCCGTCTACTGCGAAACTTTTAAAGATTGATGTGCCCCTTACCTCTTCGGCGGTGGATCTTAGGCGGTGGGGTAGGGGTCCATTGAAACCGTAAACCCTCTATACGACGGGCTGACACCTGCGGATGAGGCGTAAAAGGCCGCCTGGATCTTCATTCCCGAAACATTAACAACAAAACACACGAGGAAAACCCGAATGGTAAAACTCAACAAAACAGACGAAAAAGTCGTAGCCACACTAAAAGCCGAAGGCAAAGAACTAAGCTTGCAAGAACTAGCGGAGAAATCAGGCGAAACACCGAAGAAAATCTTCCGTTCACTAAAGAAACTCTTCGAGTATGAAATCATTTCAACCCAAGCCCGCAAATACAAACTCACAGGTAAAATGCCCACAGGCAAAGGCCGCGACGAAGAACCCGAGCAACCACCAGAATAAGGTTTTAGATGGAGCCTCGAGCGGGCCTTGCTCCCGCGGCCTGCTGCTTACAAGGCAGCCGCTCTACTGGGCTGAGCTATCGAGGCACATTGCGTGATTACTCAGTTTTACACCCTTCACATTAAAGATTAAGCAAATAAAAGTTACTGCTAAGATTTATGGCTTTGACGAAACCAAAAACCCCAAGGTATCCAGCAAATCCACCCGCAGCGTATGGGTGGCTAATGAAGGATAATATTTTTTAACGTGCCTAACAGATTGCTGGTAGGTGACTTATGTGGGAAAAGCGCAGAAGTACTTGGCTATGATTAGGATTAGCCCCAACATGGCTGCTAAACTGTATGAGCCGCTGATGGAGTTCAGCGAAAACCCGATTGAAGGCGTAACTCTTGAAGAAGCTTACCAAGTTTTCGGGCGATGGGACTTCGCGGTTCTTTTCGATAAAGAATTACCGCAAAAAGTAGCCTCGCAAAACTTGCCTACGCTCAAGACAGAACGCATCACGGGCTTAAGGAACAACAACTCTTTTCAGCAACATCCCATAACGATGGTCATTTCCGCCAAATGTTTTCTCAGACAATTGCCTTCAAGTTAAGAACCTAGATAATATTTGACGGAAAAGAGAAAGATTCTGAATGTTCGCTGATTCTAGATCTATGGCGGGCGGGGATAGCTTTGAGCCCTCGTTTGAACCCTCGGGTCGTAATGGCGTTGAAGACCGCACTCCCAACTTTTGGGTGAAGGGGGCGAAAACTGAAAACAGCAATGGAGCTAGCGCTCGCCCAAATATCTGGCGCAGTAGATATAGCTTCAACCTTAAAAAACTACCTCTTTGGTTAGTTACCCTCTGCTCGCCGTATCTATGATTGACGATGTAGAAAAGAAAAATTTCGCTACTAAGCCGTGCTTGCACCCGCGGCGCGCGCATGCACCTTTAGGTTGAGCAGCTTTGCCATCTGCAGTGACTTGGGTAGACGAGAAGGGTCCAGTATTAATTTTTTCTCTTATTCCATCTGCGGTTACCAGGTGGTCCTATAAGAAAATAACCTATTAACATAAGAGCAATGGTTACAACGATAATTATCACAATTGTTACTTCAGTCGTTACTCTCACCTCCATTTTTAGTGTCTAAGTCTAAACACTTCTCATTAACGACTTTTTTGCCATCCACTTCTATCGTGATGTATTTTAGAAGCGCGGTCGCATTAACAATAATGGTGTGTTTTTCAGTCTCGCCTATTTCAAACTTGGCTTTTGTCATTTTTTTGAACCCCCCTCCTCTAACTTTGCTACTTCCACTTTGTTAGTATTTCCTCCCTTCGGAAAGTGGCTGTGCTAACATAGAACAGCGCCACATCAACCGCTAAGAGGACCCCTGAGATTATAAGCAGGCTGTTCACGTCAAGAGTTATTATGCTTGTCTCGCTGGAAAGGTATATGCCAAGGAGGGGGAAGAGCATAAAAATCCCAAAACTGCTGGCGCTGCGCACATCATTAACTCGCGATGAAACAATGACGCTGAACAAAACACTCATAACAATGGCGACCGGCATCAGAACTAACAGCAAAGTGGCGATGTTCCAGTTTGGAAAATAATAGTAGCCAAG
>JBEKPM010000015.1:0-20897 GCA_049520735.1 Bathyarchaeia archaeon
TGTCAATTACATGCCAGTTTAAGCCTTCTTGAAAAATCACTCTGCACATGTTCTCAAAGTATGTTTCATCGTTTGCTGGTCGTGCTCTGCACCACCAATCGGGCATCTGCCAATGTTCTTCCTGCATCAAAATCAGCTCTGAAGCTTACTTCCATTCCCAGATTGCGATGTTCATTTCTGTCCACATTGGGTCTGTCGCTTCAAAAGTGACAACAGCAATCGTATTGTTGAGCCAGCCTAGTTTTTCTGACATCGTCATAAAGGTCCACAACCCTACAGCTGTCGGGTTCTTACCCATCTCCATCTTCATCAAGCTAACTCCTTTCACTATGCCCATATCGCCAGTCATTGTCATGAGCATTCCCTGATCTTTCGACCAACCGATGCCTTTAGGCGGCATCATGCTCTTGCCTGTCACATTGAGGTTGCAGTCTACGCCTTTAGCTTTACCCATACCCTTCATTGGAGCTGTAAAGGTAAAGATTGAAGTAACTCCTTCCATTCCAACGTCTTTTATGAAGCCTGCGCCACTTTTGCCTTTTCCTTCCCACAGTTTTTCGCCGATAACCATTTTTTTCACCTCACATAAGGAATTGGAACTTTTTCTCGCCATTTAAGCAAATGTTGTTGCTTCCAAACAGCAACAAGTTTCACTTTCAGTCTTCCCTCCCCTGCTCCAAACAGTCGTTTCGGGGCGTGCTTTAAAAGAAAATTTGAGTGAATGAGGTGTTGGTGCCTGTGTTATGTTCAAAGAAAACAACGGGAAGTTAATGATTTACGCCTCAAACGGCGATCCACATCGGAAACGGTTGGAGTCAGTTAGAACTGCCACACAGCAAACAGCCAAACGGTTAAACCTAAACTTTGAGATGGTCAAGCTCCACGCGGGCGAAGCACCGATTTACGTTTATTATGAGGACGGCGGCGACGATGAGCCTATTCCGCTTTACTGTGATGAAGGGAAAATGTCGGGTTTAGACGAGATAAGCTCAGCATTGAGAAGCATGATGTTTGTTTTGTCTTTTCACCCTAAGCATGCTGCGTTGCGGCAGATGAGAAAAGAAATTCTTAAACTTTCCTAAAGGATATCGCTTGGTTTTGCAGTGCCACTTCATAGACTTGGTTTACGTCGAAGCTTATTCCTAAACTATCGTATTCCTGTTCAGTTAGGAACAGAATGATTTTTGGCGTGGCAAGCTGAGTTTTCTGCGGCAAAAAAGGCATTTGTTGCTGTAGCGCCTGCATGATGTCCTGTGCCATTTTAGCTTCGTCAGATTGAGGTCTTAGCACGTATGGATTGAGTTCTCGCTCTTCCAACAACTCAATCCTTTTTCCTAGGTTGCCGTCCAAGTCGCGGTTTGACTCGATCTTGTTAACTCTTACGCGGAACATTCAGGTCACTTCTAACGTAGCAAAGCGATGTCACACATTTAATTGTTTACACCAACCGCCCCCACTCTTCTCTTGTCAAGGAATCTTCCTGTGTTGAAACCGCGCCAGGGAACCCAGAACCTTCAAAACCTCTTCCTAAAACAGCAACTTATCTAATTGCAGAGTTCCAACCTGATTAGAAGTGGTTTACAGATAATTTTTTTCAAATGTTCACTTCTGGGTTGGAGGAGAGGACCCAGTTTGGGATTGTTTTTTGATTTCTCGTATTCTGCTGTCGATTTTTCTTAGTTTTTCCTGCATCGACCTAAGCGTTTCATGTATGTGTTGACGCTCAAGCTCGAGGTGTTTGAGGTTTTCCTCGCTGTTGGGGTTATCCTCAAGGAAAGGTGTGAAGAAGGAGGGCAAGTTGGGCATTGAGTTGGTTGCGTTATCAATGTTGAGGACGTCGCGGGCGAATTCCCGGAAAAGAGCGCCAATGTTACTTGAGATTTCCGCTTGTTTCACTATGGCTCGCCTCAAAATGAGGTCGCCTGACTTGGTGATTTTGTAAACTTTTACCCTACGGTTCTTCGGGTTTGCCCCTCTGATAAGACGTAAGAACGCGCGCAAAAGATGCCGCATCGAACCTCAAAGGCAATTGCGAATCTACGAATGTAAAGACTATCCAAAAAGAGAACAACGCCGCTGAAAACCCGTCTTTTCACAAATTTTCTAGCCATTTTTTTGTCTCGTCTCCGTTACGGTTTTATATTCTGTAGACGTAAAGACAGCGAAGAAGAGAACAAGCCATGTCTGATACTGGAGTTACCGTAAAGAAAAGTCAAGACTTCTCTGAATGGTACGTTGAAGTCATACTGAAAGCTGGGCTTGCAGATTACGCTCCTGTCAAAGGCTGCATGATAATCCGCGAGGACGCCTACGCTATTTGGGAGAAAATCCAGGAAACATTCAACCAAAGAATCAAGGCGTCGGGTCACCGGAACGTGTATTTTCCAATGTTTATCCCTGAAAGCTTGCTTAAGAAAGAGGCTGCGCACTTTGCAGGTTTCACGCCTGAAGTCGCTTGGATAAGCCAAGGCGGAGACAGCGAGCTGGAAGAGAAAGTCGCCATTAGACCGACAAGCGAAACCATAATGTACGCTACATTTTCCAAGTGGATCCGCAGTTGGCGAGATCTGCCCATCAAAATCAATCAGTGGTGCAACATAGTGCGGTGGGAAACGAAATCCACACGGCTTTTCCTTCGTACAAGAGAATTCCTCTGGCAAGAAGGACACACCGCCCACGCTACCAAAGAGGAAGCCGAAGCAGAAGTCATGTACGCACTAGGCGAATACAAGAACATAATGGAGAACTACCTTGCCATCCCAGTCATTGCAGGCGTCAAAAGCGAGAGTGAAAAGTTTGCTGGAGCAGTCTATACCACGTCGTTGGAAGCGATGATGCCTGACGGCAAAGCATTGCAGATGGGAACTAGCCACAATCTTGGACAGAACTTCGGCAAAGTCTTCGACGTCAAATACATCGGCGAGGACAAAATGGATCATTACGTTTGGCAAACCAGCTGGGGCATCAGCACAAGGCTAATCGGCGCCATGGTCATGGTTCACGGCGACGACAAAGGGCTAGTTTTTCCGCCCAAAGTAGCGCCGACTCAGATCGTTGTGGTTCCAATTCCTTTCAAAGGAGCCGAAGCTGGACTGGTAATTGCCAAAGCCAAAGAAATCACGGACAATCTCAAGGCAAAGGGCTTTAGCGTTATTCTTGACGACCGAGAGGAGTACACGCCCGGCTGGAAGTTTAACCAGTGGGAACTCAAAGGCGTCCCAGTCAGAGTAGAGATTGGCCCGCGGGACCTCAAACAAGGACAAGTTGTTATGGTGAGAAGGGACACTGGGCAAAAGGTCCCGGTTAAGGAAGTAGATATCTCAGAAACCGCGGAAAAGCTTCTGCAGGAAATTCAGGAAAACCTATTCTCAAAGGCTAAAGCTTCGTTGCAGGAAAAAACCACAACTGCACAGAGCTACGCGGAGTTCAAGAAGGTGCTCTGTGACAAAGGCGGCTTTTTGAAGGCGGCTTGGTGCGGCAGCGCTGAATGTGAAGCAAAAATTAAAGACGAAACAGGCGCAACAATCAGAGTTCTGCCTTTCGAGAAAGAAGAACCGAAAACAGGCTGCATTTACTGCGGGCAGAAAGCTAAGGATACGGTGTATTTTGCACGGTCATATTGACCAACGGCTACGAAGAATTGTGGTACTCCTCAATCTGTCTGGCTTCTTGGGATAAACCCAGCCGTTTCATAGTTGATTGTTTTGGAACGCCCATTTGGTCCCAACCTTTTTTCGCGTAATAAGCGTCAAGCATGCTATTGTACTTGCCCAAATCAAGTTTCGAGCCTTTCGAAGCGCCTTCAGTTAAGGGTTCATTAAACCATCTCACAGGCGGGACGTCCAAGATCCTACCCCAGTTCTTACCGTATTCGCGGACCCAGAAGGCACGTATCAGAGTCAGAATTCGCTCGCTGATTAAGTTTAGCTGCTCCATGGAAAAGTCCTTGCCCGTCGCCGCCTTCAGGTACCGTTGGTACCATTCGAGCTCGAAACCTAGCGAGTTGTACGGGAAACGGCAGACGGTTAAGGCTTCAAAGAGTCCGCCGCGGATAAGCTGGGTTTCAATAAGGTTGTCAACTTTGATTGGATCGTAGCTTGCTCTGCCAACCTTTATCTCCCAAGTTATGACCCAAGCATCTTTATGATGAGCGCCAATCGAATTGGTTCCATAGGCTAAAGCCATCCCAGGCGCAAGATGACAGTCATAAGCAGAAACTTCCAAGCCCTTAACGTGCATTGCCCAGTCGCTCGAGTCGTTCCCGACTGTTTTGGCAGCGGCACGAACGCCTTCAGCTAAAACTGCACCTAAACCTCGCCTATTAGCCACATCGTTGATGAGTTGTTTGATTTTTTCGAAGTCGGCCCAACCAATCTTCTCTTTAATCAGTCCTTTCTCGGAGGCTTCCAAGCATAGTCACATTTTCGTAATCTAGCTCCGAGTTGTTCCCTTCGCTGTCCTTGACAACGTTCCCACACGTCATGTTGCATTGGGGACAGCCTCGGTTTGAAACCTTGATTTTTTCCATTGCGAAGCCACCGATGTCCTCGGCTTTTTCGAAGACAGCTTCCTTGTAGTTTCGGGTTGGAAGCGCACTGTTTTCTTGTGACCACTCCACCGTAGACATTGTTCCCTGACGCTTCCAAAAAGCATAAAGTGGCTTGGAAAGAACTTCACCATAACCGTCTGCAGCTAGCTTTTTCATACCATCGGTGTCAGCGAGGGGTATCTGTGTTGTGCCTTCGATAACTATTGCTTTCAGTTTTTTGGAGCCCATTACAGCGCCCATTCCAGGCCGACCGCCCGAGCGTCCCTCCTGCGAAACAACGGTGGCGAACTTCACTTGGTTTTCGCCGCCCTGCCCAATCGAAACTATGCCTGCCAAGCGCCCATGCGTTTTTCTTAACTGCGCTTCCGCCTCAATTGAGCTTAAACCCCAAAGGTCGCTGGCGTCTAGAAACTCGACGGTTTTGTCTTTGATGTGAACGTAGGTGGGCTTTTCAGCTTTGCCTTCTACTATGAGCGCGTCGTAACCCGCCTTGCGCAGGTGAACTGCTGCCCAGCTTCCTATGTTTCCGTCTCCGTATCCACCTGTTAAGGGGCTTTTTGACGCAACCACAAGCTTGCCGCTGTTAGGTAAACCGATGGCAGTCAAGGGACCCGCGGCGAAAACGATTTTGTTTTCAGTCGAAAGAGGATCAGTTCCCTGTTTGATTCGGTCCCAGAGGATTTTGGCTGCGAAGCCACGACCGCCCAGAAAATTCAAAGCTAAAGCCTCATCGTATTGCTCGGGTATGGCTTTACTCTTGGTCAAATCCAAATTTAGAAAGAATCCTGTCCAGCCAAACATACTCGTCACCAGAAGTCACTTGTGTATTGAAGAGGAAATCGAGCATAAAAATATGTTCAAAATGAGGGGTTATCACTGAGAGCGGAAGTAGCAGAAAAGAGGGAATAAAGCATGGCTTTTAGAGTATGAGGATTACGACTAAGATTACAATCGATTTAACTTTAACTTTCAAGTAGTCCATGGCAGCTTGAAACTTCATGCAATTTAGCTAGTCACTAAAAGAGGCTTGCAAGCCTTCGAATCATTCTAGGAACCTTTATTTTTTCCGTTGTAAGTGTTTGGGTGACAGGTAACGTAAAAAATGGGCGTCAAAGTCACAACCAGAGCCTCAAACATCGAATATGCGATACGTGATGTAATCGAATATACAACGCAGTTAGTAAAAGACGGCAGAAAAATCTATTACTTAAACATCGGCGATCCCGCCGCATTCGACTTCAAAACCCCCCAGAACGTCAAAGACGCCCTATGTGCAGCTGTTCAAAAAGACGATAATTATTATTCACCTTCAGAGGGAAGGCTTGACCTTCGGGAAGCCATCGTTAGAAAAGAGAAAAAAGTTAACAACGTAGACATCACAGCAGACAAAGTGTTAATAACGGAGGGCATTTCTGAAGGAATCCAGATGATTCTAGGTGCCTTAGTTGAAAAAGGCGATGAAATCCTTTTCCCAGGCCCAACATATCCCCCGTATATTTCTTACACAAGATTTTTCGACGGAACTCCTGTCTCATATGAGACAATCGAGAAGGAAGGTTGGCACCCCAACATCGATGACCTGCGCAAAAAAATAAGCAAGAAAACCCGCGCCATCGTGATTATTAACCCTAACAACCCAACAGGTTCGGTCTATGATAGGAAGACGGTTAAGGAAATTTTGGACATCGCAGGCGAACATGACTTGCCTGTTCTCTCGGATGAAATTTACGACCAGTTAACCTACGAGAAAGAATTCGTCAGCGCAGCTTACCTCTCAAAAGACGTGCCAGTTGTCGGGTTAAACGGGTTCTCCAAAGTTTACCAAATGACTGGTCTGCGCCTTGGCTACATTTACTTTAAATGCGAAGGCGAAAAACTGGACTCGCTCAAAGAAGGTGTCGAAAGAGAATGCCGCATACGCATTTGCGCCAACACACCTGTTCAGATTGCCGCGAACGCAGCTCTTAATGGACCTCAAGATCTTGTGAAGAACACCGTTGACAGACTTCGGCAAAGACGGGACTTCGCGTGGAAACGCCTCAACGAGATCGAAGGAATAAGCACAACCAAGCCCGAAGGCGCATTCTACATCTTCCCAAAAATCCGCGACATCGGCACAAAGTGGAAAACCGACATGGACTTCGTAGTCAAACTACTCAAAGAAACAGGCGTGCTGATTGTGAACGGCTCAGGCTTCGACCCTGTTTACGGGAAAGGGCACGCAAGAGCTGTTTTCCTGCCACCCATCGCAGAGTTAGAAGAGGCCTTCGATGCCCTGGAAGGGTTTATGAAGAAAAGCAAAAGCAACAAATAAACAACAACCTTTAGATGCCTTTGACCGGGAGTCCGCCTTTTTTAAGATCATCTTTTTCGCACAAAATGGGTCAATACTAACGACTTTCCCCGCTTTGGAAATTGAAAAATAAAAGAAAAAATAAAAGCTTAGACTTTTACACCTTGTGCTGGGTCTTCAATTACTTTTTGAAACTCAGCCATCATCTTCTGCGTGACCGGCCCTGGTTTGCCTGTACCGATTAGACGTTTGTTAACTTCGCGTATCGGCACCATCTCCATTGCTGTGCCTGTGAAGAAAGCTTCGTCTGCAGTGAACATCATGAACGGCGTGAGGTTGCTTACCGTCAATTTTATGCCAAGTTTGGCCGCAAGTTGAGCTACAACTTCAGCAGTGATACCTGCTAGCGCTCCAGTCGAAGTTGGCGGAGTCAACAACTCGCCGTTCTTGACAATGAACACGTTTTCTCCAACGCCTTCAGCTATACAGCCGTTGCTTTCTAAGCAAAGGGCTTCGTCTACGCCGCACGCGTTTGCCTCGATTTTTGCGAGGACACTATTGAGGTAGTTAAGGGATTTTATTTCATGTGAGGTTGCGTCAACAGGGTTTCGTCTCACCCAGGAAAACATTGTTGTAATGCCTGTTTCTTTGGCGTTGCTGGCACGAATTGAAATCGTGTCAGTAATGATTACGACTGTTGGTTTGGAGCATTTGCGTGGGTCTAAGCCTAAGTCTCCACATCCTCTGCTTACAATTAAACGTATGTAGGAGTTTTTCAACTTGTTCTTTCGCAGGGTTTCAACAACTACGTTTGTCATTTCTTCTTTGGTTAGCGGCATGTTCAATGTGATGGCATGTCCCGAACGAAAAAGGCGATCAATGTGCTCCTTTAACTTGAAGACGACGCCGTTATATTCACGGATTCCCTCGAAAACGCCGTCGCCGTACAGGAATCCATGGTCGTAGACTGAGATCTTAGCCTGCGATTTTGGATAATATTGTCCGTCGATGTAAACTAGTAGTTCGCTGCTCATTTATGCTTCACTCTTCAACTTACTGTTTCATATTATTCGATTGTTTGATATAGTTTATGCAGATGATACGTATAATTCGTTTATCAACCGTGGAACTGCGGTCTCTTGGAAAGGTACATCGGCAGCGGCAGAGGTTTGAAGGGTTTGCCCGCGATCTTCTTAGACACTTTAGCAATCAACTCGTCAGCGGTCATGTTTTGCTGTTGTCCTTTTAGTCCGCGTTCCCGCACAGACAGGTTTCCCGACTCGATTTCTTTCTCGCCAACCACGATGATGTAGGGTACCCATTCTTGCTCGCCTTCACGGATCTTCTTTTGCAGAGTAGATGCGCTATCATCTATGTCAACTCGGATGCAGTGCGAAGCGATTTGTTCAGCAAGCTCCTCTACCTTGTCCATGTACTTGTCGGATATTGGGATGAGCCTTACCTGAGTCGGAGAAAGCCACAGGGGTAACATCGGCACTTTGCCGGCCATTTGTTCGTGGTAAGCCTTTTCCAGCAGCGCATAGATGTCTCGTTCGATGGCGCCGCTTGGGCTGCAATGTAGAATCAGCGGGTACTGTTTTTCGCCTTTCTCGTCAACGTAAGTTATTTCGTAGCGTTTTGCGTTTTCAACGTCGATTTGGTCGGTGCTGAGCGCGGCGGCTTTGTCTTGGTTGTCTACGAAGTTGAGGTCCCATTTGAGCACGAAGTAGAAGAAACGCTCGTTCCACACTTCAGCCAGCATGGGCTTGTCGAACGCCTTCGTGATTTCAGTAATGAATTCTTTATGCTCATCGTAGAACGCTTTTGTGAAACGCATTGCAATCTCATAATCATCTTTCACAAGCCCGATGTCGTTGAGAACGTCGATGCAGAGGTTAAAGCGAACCATGAACTCTTTCTTAGCTTGATCTAAGTCAGCGCATAAGGCGTGGCAGTCAGGCATCGTGAACGCTCTGAGCCGTTTTAAGCCGACGACTTCGCCGCTTTTCTCACGCCTAAAACTGTAACGCGTCAACTCATAAAGCTTGATGGGTAACTGTTTGTAACTTATTTGGGCGTCATGTGCCATGAGGAACTGCCCGAAGCAAGCGGCAAACCGTAGGAAGAGCTCTTTGTCTTCAGATTTAAGCGTGTACTGGCGGGCTGGGAAACGGTTGAGGTAGCTTGCTAAGCTTGGATGGTTGAAGTCGTACATGATGGGAGTTTCAACTTCCATGCCGCCGTAAGCAGCAACCCGCCCAGAAACGTACTGCTCCAGCAGGGACTTGATCATGCGTCCTTTGGGGTACCAACGGATGTTTCCAGGATCGCTTCCGGGCTCGTAATCAGCTATCTCCAGCCTCTTCATCAAGGTCACGTGCGGAGGCATCACAGTCACCGCCCGAGCCTTCTTGATCTCGTATTGTGAGAATTTTTGCAGGTTCACATGTTCCTTGAACTTAAACTCTTCGACAGGAACCAATGAGCCGTCAGGCATCAGGACATGCCAGAAGGACTTCATCTTCTCTTCGGCTTTGAGCGCTGCGGAAACTGGTTCTTCCTCTTTCTTGCAAACCGCTTCAGCCACGCCAACAGAGGCAACCGAACTTGGCGCGTAGTTACGTGCTTGTTCAGCAAGCGGGTGCCCTTTAATGGAGATGGTGAATTGCTTGTTCCATCCGAATGGAGCCCTATGAGTCTCGATGCCTTTCTCTTTCGCGTAGGTCTCCATGTCTTTTATGATTTTAAGCGCTTGGTTCGGGTTACTAAGGTTACTGCTCAAGTGAGCGAATGGATAAATGAGGATTCGATTTGTTTTCTGTTTACCTAAGAACGCTCGAACATCGTCAATTGCTTTCTGGGCGATTGCGCCGTTGTCGCCTTCTTCTATCGCTGTGAACAGAACGACGACCTCTTCTAAGCGATTTTCTTTTTGCTCTGCCTCTTCAGCGATAACGATTTCTTTTTGGATTGGTTTGAAAACTATGAAGTCAGAATGTAACTGAAGTATTCGCATGGTAACACACTCTCTTAGTGACCCCAACGCCATCTATCAAGTGTCTTATCCTTTTTCGTCTTCTTCTTATATTCTTTATAGTGCTCTTTGCAGATAAGAGCGCGTTTTTCGTTGCTGCTAACACTAAGGCCAGCAGCTTTGACTTTGTCAGTTGTGATGGAACGGGCAGCCTCTCTAGTGCAGCCTGAGACGCTACATTTAGCTCCTTTTTCTATGCGACCCACAGTCAAAGCCTCGTGTACACATTTTTATTCTGTAATGCACGCTATTGCTTAAGTTCCTTTTCATACAAAACCTTGGCTCTCTGGTAAATTTCCTCTTTCTTGCCGAAGTAAGTGGGGCCGATGCCTTCGACAACAAACGAAGCGGCTGCTGACCCAACACAGGCACACCATATTGACTCTTTTTGCCTAAGGTATTCAGTTAAGAAGCCGCCGATGAAGACGTCTCCTGCGCCTGTTGGGTCGACAAGAACTCGTGAAGGGCAAGCGGCTATGTTGAACTGCGCGCCTTCAACTGAAAGTAGGGAGCCTTTAGCGCCCAATGTTACAATAACGGTTCCGACGCCGAAGTCGTGAACAGTTTTGATTGCCGCCTTAAGGTCAGTTTGGCTGGTTAACGCTAAGATTTCGGGTTGAGATGACTTGTAAATGTTGACCAAGCTGAGTATTCGTTTGTCCACCGAAGCGTTTTCAGCCACGTTCCCAGCTTCGTCGAAGCTTCGAAGCAAACCTTGAGGGTCCAGCGACAACACATTGGAACATTGCTTTAGACGTTCGATTACTTCGAAGGATACTTCGTTTGCGATAGGCGCAACATGAACTGCCTTAGCTTTCAGATAATCCGGCAAATCAGCTAATTCTATTGGGGCGCCCTTACCCTTCAAATTCAGCTTTCGCTCAGACAAGTCCGCATTGTAGACAAGTTCGAAGCTGGTTGAAGGCTCATTTGCCTTTTTGACTACGCCTGAAAGGTCAACGCCTTCCTGCCTTAGCCACCAGAGGTAAGCTTCTGGAAAGTTCCCCCCGACTTTTGAGATTACTGAGGCAGTTGCATCCAAACGTCTGGCGGCAATTGAAGTGTAGGTAGTGGCGCCGCCTAAAACGGTAAATGGCGCGGTTCTGCTGGGCAGCAAGATTCTGTCGATGGATAGGTGACCGATAACTGCTACATCGACGTTTTGAAGCACTGCCCAAGCCCCTTCAAGCTAATATGAGGTTATTCATGGTATAAATAACTTTTACAGTTAAGATTGAAGCAGCAGGATAGCCTTCGCCAAATCGCCTTGGCATTCCTCAAGCGCTTCTTTCGCCTTATCTAAGCTTTTGCCAGTCTGATCCGCCACCAACCTCACATCTTCCTCAGAAAACATTGGCTGAGTTGCTTTTGCTGCTTGACGTAGAGAGGATGCTTGCTCTGAAACTTCGCCGCCGATAACTTGGTACATTTTTTGACCTTGAACTTCTAAAATAGCCACCTGGGGCTCGTCGATGACGATGTCTTTCATGTTTGTTCTGATTATAACCTGCTGAACATCGGGGACACTGTCCATGTTCATACCCATTCGCTGCATCATGCGTCTTTGCTCTCGCGGATTCATGCGCTTGTTCATTGACTCTCACTCCAGAAGTATCTGCAGTAGAACTTGATATAAACTTTAACTTTCAAACCTGCTTCTTTCGAAGAATTTGCCTTCAATCCGTTCTTTAGACAAAATTAAAAAACAAATTCTGGAATATGTTTTATGGGTGAATGAAGAAGGGAAAAGGGGGGCGATTTTGATGGGCGAACGAAAGTATATACGAAGAGAATATGCTTTAGCATTCGGAGTAATCTGCGTAGTTCTCATGGTTGTGGTTGGAGGATTATTGCAAGGAGAGATAGGAAATCTCCAAAGCCAACTTTTCTCGGACAAGTCAACAATCGATTCTTTGAAATCGACATTAACTAAAATGAACTCGACTATAACAAACCAGGAAGGCCAGCTTTCTTTAGACCCAAATAGGATCGTTGACGGATTTAGCATAGTCCAGATCACGGACACTCAGTTCCTAAGCGATTCACACCCAACATTGTACGATGGGTTAACCAGTTGGATAACAGACAAAGCAAACCCACTGAATCTCACAATGGTCGTTCACACAGGTGACATTGTCCAAGTTGCCAATTCTACTAGTGATTGGCAAAACGCAAGTAAAGCCATGATGACCCTTTTCAATAATGGGATTCCCTACTGTTGGGACGCTGGAAACCATGACCAGATTAATGTAACTGGAACGGTGGGAAGTGGAAATCCAAATGGCTCATGGCTTGGTGGAAATTACCCTGCGTTCAACGCTGCCGCGATGAGGCAGAAGCCTTACTGGGTCGGGGATATATTTGGCGGTAAAAACACGGCTGCACAGTTCATGTTTGGGAACTACCATTTCATGGTAATCAACATCGAGTACAATGCAAATCAGACAGTCTTAGATTGGATGAAAACGCTAATCGACTCTAACCCAAACGTGAATGTGATTGTGGCAACACATAATTTTCTTAATGGGGCTGGAAATTACGGTACCTCAAAACCCGCTGATAAGACCTGGGGTAACAATTTTGAAAAATTGCTGGCCAATTATCCAAACGTATTCATGACCCTGAACGGGCACGCTGCCGATCCAGGTATGCATAGGGCATTCAATAAGAAAGTGGGGAATAGAGAGGAGGTTTTCTTCAACAGGCAAATGTTAGCTAATCAGCAAGGTGCAGCATGCGCGAGAATCTACACTTTCGAAATGAGCAAAACCACAAGCACTATGGTACAGGTCTACACTTATCAGACGTTCTCGTCGACTGACTACATCACAGACTCAATAGATCAGTTCAATTTCACGACTATTCTCAGGGCTTACTGGCCTTCAACTGTCAATGTTGCGAAGAGCACTGATTTTTGGGGGGCAAGCGGCTGCGAGGTTAGCTTTGCTTCGTCAGCAACCATGAACGGCTTCAGCCAGAACGGTAACTCGCTCACATTTAAGGATTTGAATTTGAACGGAGCTACATCAAACTTTACATTTACTACGTTCGGCGCCAACGTCACGATAGACAAATATGACTTTACCAGCGGAATAAGCTACATGGTAAGCGGAAGAGGCAGTCAAACCTTCTCAGTAAACACCTCTCCCGTGTCAGTTTACCTCGACGGACAACCAACATCCAAAGGTTGGACCTACACAAAAGGAGAAGTCACAGTCACAGGCGCTACCGCTTCAGTTAAAGTAAACTTACAATAAACTTTGCGAATCCACAACGTTGAGAAATCAACTTTTTTCTGCGCCATGCCGCACCTTAACGGCTACGCCACTTTTGAAAGCAGCCATCTCCACGCTCGAAAGTGTTGCCTTCCCAACAGCTAAGACAGTCCCATTCTCATCTTCCACGATCACTTCGTCGCCTGCGCGGATTTCAGGATCTACTTTAACCACATGAACAGCGAAAACGTCTCCGCCAACGGCAATATACTTTGAGACATCATTTTTCACTACGACAAAACAATGCCCGCAGGGAACGTTTTCAGCTATCGTCTTTGCTGCTTTGACGCTTAACGAAAGCAATCCGTCGGTGGGACGAAGAGTAGCTAACCTTTCGCCATCCAAGTTGATAAAGCGAATCCGTCCTGTTCTCGGAGAATGCTCCAGCCGCACATTTTCTGGAAACAGTTTTTGGCCGGCGTTTTTTCCAAATTGGTAGTCAGCGATTGCTCTTATTTTTGCAAGCTCGTTTTCCAAGTGTTCACCGTCAACATGCTTTTCGGTCTTTCGACAAGTATAAACATAACAAGATAATAAACACAGTGAAAGGTGAAAAGCTTACATTGAGATGCGAAGTTTGCGGACACAAAATCCACACTGAACCGATAACGGCAGTGATCGAAGGGGCAAGACTATCAGTTTGCATAGAATGTGCTAAACACGGAAAAATAGTCCATCAAGAAGAAATTGCCCTTCCAAAGCCAGCCCAGAAAAAACCGTTGACGCCAATGCCTGTCTTGCTGAAGAAACCCTCAGTTGCCAGCGTACAAATCACTCAGGAACTCACCCAAGATTATCCAAACAAAATTAGAGTGTCACGAGAGAAAATGGGGTTAACCCATGAAGAATTGGGAAAGAAAATCAATGAAAAAGCTTCAGTCCTAAGGAACCTTGAGGTAGGCAAAATGGAGCCGAACAACCAGCTAGCCTCTAAACTTGAGCACATGTTAAAAATCAAGCTGCTTATTCCTATCTCAAATGAAAAAGTCGTTCAGATCCCAAAAGCCGCCAACCAAGAGTTGACTTTAGGCGACATTATCGAGATAGATGAGAAAGACGCGGAGGCGGCTACCGAACGAAAGCCGTCATAGTTCAACGCCGACTAAACCGTGAAGAGTCAAGTTTACCTGAACTTAAAAGACTGGCAGAATCCGCGGGGTACATGGTAGTTGGTGAAATGGAGCAAACCCGATTACCGGACTCGCGTTATCAAATAGGCGCAGGAAAAGTAGAAGAACTCGCCCAGATGGTGCAGGAGAAAGGCGCTGACAAAGTAATTTTTGATAACCAACTTAAAACTCGCCAAACATACAATTTAGCAAAAGCGACACATGTAGAAGTCATTGATCGTTTCCAGCTTATACTTGAAATATTCACAAAAAGAGCGACAACCACCGAGGCTCAGCTTCAGATTCAACTGGCCACATTGAGAAACGAGCTTAAGCATTCAAAAGAAAAAGTCAGGTTGGCCAAAGGAAGCGAGCAACCGGGCTTCATGGGCCTTGGAGCATACGAAGCAGATGTTTATAGTGACGCCATAAAACGGCAGGTTCAAACGATCAGCAAGAAACTCACCAGAATCAGGGAGAAAAGAGTCTTGCATCGAGAAAGGCGAACGGAACTGGGCTTTTTGACTATTTCGCTTGCTGGATATACCAAATCTGGAAAAAGCTCGTTGTTTAATGCTTTAACGGAAGCAACCACAATAGTTGACAAGGCATTATTCACGACTCTCTCCACGACTACGAGGATAATGGAGTTTTCCAACCGCAAGTTTCTCTTAACGGATACCGTCGGCTTCATTGACCGCTTACCCTTGTCCTTGATCGAAGCGTTTCATTCTACCCTTGAAGAAACAATCTTTTCAGATCTAATAATCCTGCTTTTAGACTTAAGCGAACCGATAGAGAGCATCGAGAAGAAGCACAATGTGTGCTTGGAAACAATCGACCGCTTGGGCGCATCAGGGATTCCAACCATAACCGCTTTGAACAAGATCGATTTGCTCAACGAAGATGAAAGAAAACAAAAACTCGAAGCGCTCAAAGATAAAACCAAAAACCCAATTCTTCTATCTGCCAAATGCCAAATCAACCTTGATTTGCTAAGAGCAAAAATACTGAAAATCCTTGAAAACTATGTTCAAGCCCAGTTTTCTATTCCTTTGAATGAGAAGACTATGCCCTTCGTCTCATGGGTTCACGGGAAAACAGACGTGCGAAAAGAAAACTTCACTAACGATTCAGTTGAAATAGTCTTTGAGGCTACACCCGATTTAGCGGATCATGTAAGAAGAAAAGTGGAAGAACTAAATGGCAGATTCGAAACCAACCCAAAAACCATGTAGCTCACCACAGGTTGTCGTGTTAAGGTGGGGTCACAGACCACAGCGGGACGTTCGGTTAACCACTCACGTTGCCTTAACGGCTAGGGCTTTGTGCGCTTCAGGTTTTATCCTTTCAGACGTACAAGACCCGAACATAGAATCAACAGTCAAGAAGATAACTGACCATTGGGGTGGGACATTCCATTTTGAAATGGGAACTCCCTGGAAAAAATCCATCCGCGACTGGAAAGTCAAGGGTGGCGTAATCGTTCATTTAACGGCTTACGGGGAAAATATTCAATCAAGCGACGTTCTGAGCCGAATTAAGATTTTAGGTAAAGACATTTTAGTCGTAGTTGGAAGCCAAAAGGTTCCAGGCGACTTCTACTCAAGCTATGTATCTGACTTCAACGTCTCCATCGGAAACCAGCCACATTCAGAATGCGCTGCGCTTGCCGTGTTTTTGGACCGCTTCTTCGATGGTCAAGAGTTAACGAGGGTTTTTGATAAAGCCAAGATGAGGATCGTTCCAAAAGTTAGAGGAAAAGAGATAGAAAACGATGGTAAACAACTTTAAATGGGCAAGAACAGTTTTATTATAGGAAGTTCCAGTATTGTGTGCAAAGGGAACATTAGGCTATGTTATCGACTATTGATGATGCAACCTTGATGAAGGTTGCTGTGGCGTTGGGAGAGGAAGAAGCTGTCAAACTTATTGAGTATCTCAAGGGCGTAGATGAGATAACTGATGATGAAATAGCGAATAAAATAGGAATTCGGCTTAATTTGGTGCGCAAAATTCTCTACAAACTCTACGATCACTCGCTTGTAAGCCTAAGAAGGACGCGTGACCCTAAAACAGGCTGGTTCATTTTCCACTGGAAACTTCAACCCGACCAGCTCGAAGGCTTCATATTAAGCCAGAAAAGGCGAGTGTTGGAAAAACTCAGCGTCAGATTGGAGTACGAAAAAAATCATGACTTCTATTATTGCGGCAGTCCAGAATGCAAACGTGTTCCTTTCGAAGAAGCGGTGGAAGTAGTGTTCCACTGCTCAGGCTGCGGCAAACCCCTTGTCCATTTTGCAAACGAACAAATGATAAGCAAACTTTCTGAGAAAGTTGATACGCTAAGGAAGGAACTCGGTGAATAATCCGCTTCCTACAAGGGAGCAAGCTATCGAACTTCTTCGGAAAAACAATTGTTCACCTCAAGTCATCAGCCATTGCCAAGCCGTTGCAGAAATCTCTTTGGAGATAGCAACCCAACTCAAAAATAGGGGCTTCAAGCTGGATCTGCAATTGGTTGAGGCAGGTGCTCTTTTGCATGATATTGGTCGAGCAAAAACAAACGCTGTTGACCATGGAGTTGTCGGTGCACAAATCGCACGGTCAGAGGGTCTTCCAGCAGCAGTTGCTAAGATAATTAAGGCGCATGTTGGCGGCGGATTCACCGCGGAGGAAGCAGCTGCGTTAGGTTGGCCAGAAGGCGTCTATACACCAATTTGCCTGGAAGAGAAAATTGTTTCATACGCAGACAAACTTGTAGATAACTCTAGACACGGACGTGTTCCCATAGACGTCGAAATCAAACGTCTCCAGACAGCGGGGCATAAGGATGCGGCAGAAAGAGTTAGAAGACTCCATGAGGAAATAACAGCTTTGTTGGGTAATTGACAATGACCGTTTTAACTTTGCTAACAAAAGCTCGCGGAGATGCGCAGCTAAAACAGGTGGATAACTTGCTAAAGGCTGAGTTTGAAAACTTGGATTTAGACTTCAAAATTTTGGGTGCGCCCGTCAACAAATGGGTCCAAGTTTCTCTTTCGGGAGAAGACGAAGTCATCGCCACAAACTACATCAACAAGGAAATAGGCACCTGCCCCGTGAGCATAAAAAGAATCGAAAAATCCTCGATCCTCAAAGGATACGTGGCAAAACTTGACACAATTAAAAACGAGTTAATTGTCGATGTGGGGATTTTTGAGCCCAAAATAACCCTGGCAACCGTTCCGTTAGCTTTTTTGCAAGCACAGCTTGCGGACGGAAAGAAAGTTGATTTGAAAAAAATAGCAGAAGCCTATGGGTTGCATGAGAATTTACCTTTAACAATTAAAGTGACTGACTTACCCGGCGATGGTGGAGGCGATCAGCTACATGCTGAACTGTCAACGGCTCAATTGGAAAAAATGCGTTCTTGGCAGCAATCTCTTCTGGATAGACTGATTGTTTTGGGAGCAGCGGCTGGAGACGTCGAGACGGTCCTTAAACGAACTAGACTTGAGCGTGACGTAATTGACGTTGAAAAGTTAGGTTTGTTTGAGTCTGCTTTAACGTGTAAGCTTGGAACTGATGCTGCTGGGTTGATTCCGAGGATGGGAAGGTACATGCGGCATGCGGTTTTCGTTGTTTTTAACCCTAAGGAGAGTTTTCGCCTTATCGGTGAAATGCCATTATCCTCATAAGTTGTTTACCTTATAACGTAAACAATCTGTTATCCGAATAATGCCAATAGAAGAAGGGGGAGAAGATAATCATGAGCCAAGGGGAAGATAGAGGCGACAGAAAAAAATACAGGATCGACATCGGCGCTTATGGCAGCATAGGAATCGAGGCGCCGACTAAAGAAGAATGCCTGGAACTTTTCATGGAAGTCACGAAAACGAAACGTGACTCAAGAATCGACGAAGCAATAAGATAAACAGAATAAGTCAAACCACAGCTCGGTTGCCAGCTTCATTCTCAAGAAATTGAGGCTAAGGTAAAGCTGGCGTATTTTTGTTTTCTAAAGTACATCATGTTCTTCTTTGCAGTGCGTCTCATACTCTTCCTTTGTTTCATAGATTTGCTGGTCAAGTGGGCACTTGAATTTCTTATGGGGAGTCATCTCAGGCTTAGGGATGGTTATGTCTGACCGTTTTTTTGAACGATTTTTTGACAGGGAGATCACCTCTACAACGTTACATCTAACTCAACTTCTGGAGTAAATAACGGTATGTTGTTGCATCGTCACAACAACAAACAACCAGCATCTCCGCACCGGCCAAGGAGACTAGGTTTCTTTAAGGGAATCTTCAAGCTGGTCAAAACCTCTGATGACCTTGTCTGAGTGAGCTATGATCCAGGGACTTAGACAATTGATTTCGGAGAGCACAATAATCTTTTTGCCTTTGCGCTTAGCATAGAACATCTCCATGCAGGCTCCTGCTGAGAGAATGGGCAGGTAAACAATCATTAAGTCGCATCGGTCGGCGTCTTCAAGGTCCCGTTGGATGAAGTCGAATGTGGGAACTTTATCCCACCAGCACCTTTCGTCGCCCTTGTAAAGGATTTTCTCTCGGTTCCAGGGATCTATGACTTCAAACCCCGCCTTGACCAGGATATCGGTGATTTTTAACCTGTATTCTTGACGGCTTTCCATGCCAAGAATTGGCCCCGCAATGAAAACTTTCTTCATTATCCTACCTCACCAAGGGTTGTTAGGATAGTTCAAATTTCGTTTTTCTTAAACTTTCCCCTGCCCAATAATTTTGGGTGTG
Organism: Bathyarchaeia archaeon; assembly: GCA_049520735.1. Taxonomy (GTDB): domain Archaea; phylum Thermoproteota; class Bathyarchaeia; order Bathyarchaeales; family Bathycorpusculaceae; genus Bathycorpusculum. The sequence goes on from JBEKPM010000015.1 coordinate 19,015, forward strand.
AAATTTGCATGAGCAACTGCTAAAACCCCTGATATTTAAGGGGAAATGAATAAGAGCAAAATTCTCATCAGTATTATGATGAGAGTTATGAAGAAATTTTACAGTTTGACAATTATCGTTATTTTGTGTTTCTCAATTGTTTCCTTGTTTGCCTTAGCAGTTAACGCTCAATCAGCGGATTCTTGGCCCATGTTCCATGGCAACTTAGCACACACCGGGTACTCAAACGGGGCGGGTCCCAGTAGCAACCAGACCCTATGGATCTTTAAAACCAACGGCGAAGTCTGGTCTTCTCCAGCCGTTGCCAACGGCATCGTATACGTAGCTTCATTTGACCGAAATATATACGCGATAGACGCATCAAAAGGCACCGAAATATGGAGTTACCCGCTGGGCGGCCTACCTTTTAGTTCGCCCGCAGTTGCCAACGGTTTAGTCTACGTGGGGTCAAGCGACGACAACCTCTACGCTTTAAACGCCGCCACCGGAGCCCTTGCATGGAAATACGCCACTGGGAACGCTGTACAGTCTAATCCGACTGTTGCAGCTGGAATAGTTTATTTTGGGTCAAGTGACAACAAACTTTACGCCGTAAACGCAACCAACGGCGCGTTGCTTTGGAATTTCACAACAGCCGGCAACGTCATCTCTTCAGCAGCCGTCTCCAACGGAATAATTTACTTTGGCTCATACGACCACAAAATTTACGCTCTCGATGCCACGACAGGCAAAGAAAGATGGAACTTCACAACGGGAAACGTTATCCAATCGTCTCCAGTTGTGGCTGACGGCGGCGTCTATGTCGGCAGCTTCGATAACCAAACTTACGCGCTAAACGCCCAAACAGGAACGTTAGACTGGAAGGTTCCTACGGGTTACGATCAATGCGTTCAAGCTTCCCCTGCTTACGCTAACGGAGTGGTTTACACTGGAGGCTCATTCGACAACAATGTGTACGCGTTAAATGCTTCAACTGGCGCGACAAAGTGGCATTACCTGACAGGCGGCGGAATCTTCACCGCTCCAGCAATCGTTGGCAACATTGAATACGTTGGCTCCTTAGATAACAGAACGTACGCTCTTAACGCACAAACAGGCGCCTTCATCTGGAGCTACAAGACAGGCGGCAACATCTACTCGTCCCCAGCAATAGTCAACGGAGTAGCCTACTTCGGCTCCTATGACAACAACGTCTACGCCATCGGCCAAAAACCAAGCAACACTGCACCCCCAACAAGCACAAGCTTACCGGTTACCGACTACTACCTGATCGGCATAGTCGTCCTAATCGTGGTGATAGTTGTCGCAATTATGGTTCTAAGAAAAAAACATTAAAAAACCCACAAGATTCCTTTTCTTCTTTGTTTAGTTTTCAATTCAAGAATCAGCCAGGTTAGCTTTTCCTCGATGTGCGTTCATTTTAAATGGATTTTGGTTGCAAAAATGAGGTAGCTTTTAGGTAAATGACCCCTCTAGCCTGGCTTGTTTTGGGTTGATTTCTGATTTAGAGTTTGCATGTGTTTTCGGTTAGGGAAGTTCGAAAAGATAGGATGATAAAAAGGTCAGAAATGCAAGAAAAGCTGGAAAAGCGCTGTGGAAGGACCCGGCGGATTCTGCGGCGGTGGTTGGTTTTGATTGCCTTGCTGCGGCTTTTTTTCTCTGAACATCGGCAGTACGAATTCAATGATTGCAATCACCATTATCAAGAGGATAATTACCGGCAAACCCCACTGGTTATCGTGTACAAAAATTGTTACCCATCCGAACCAGGGAATACGCATAATCACTTTGCCGACCACGTCGTTTGCTGGAACTCCGTTGTTGCTGTCCCAAGTGTCGAATCCCGACGTCGGCGTCTCAGGCCAAGGATTAGTATTCCCGTT
>JBEKPM010000016.1:0-16714 GCA_049520735.1 Bathyarchaeia archaeon
GATGCAACCGGCTGGATAATAATCATCTTTCTCATTTTGTCGGAACGTACTTAACGGTGAAGTCTGTGCCGTCGGTTGCAATATTTGAAATTGAAGCTAACTGAGTGTTGACGCTGTTAGTCATCACTATTCCTGAGAAATAAAACGATTTTAACGTACCCGATTTGCTGTCCGCGCTAAGATGGCAACCTGTGAAGGTCACGTTCCCGAAATCCGCCAAAGTGCTCAGCCTGTTGCTCACTGTCGGACGCTCAATTATCCACTCGCCTGAAGAGCCCGTAGAGTTGTAGGCAACTGTTGTACTGAAATATTGCCCAGTCGTTGAATCGCTAATCTGTATATTCCACCGGTTCGCAGTTGGATCAACCAAGCGTAAAGACGCAACCATTACATCCCCAGGAGAAACAGCAATGGTGTTCACTCTCACGGCGAACGCGGGAATAAGCTCATACCAAGAATAATAGGTTTCTTGCCCGCCGCTCACGTCCTGTTCCGTTCCCGCCTGAATCAACGTGTCATCCAACTGGCCGCCGACACCAATCCACATCGACGAATGTTCATCACTTGCTGAAGCGGCAACAGAGGGAATTGTCCATGAAGCGTTTATTGCATTAACCTGAATCTTGGCGTTAGCGTCCCTTGAAACAATGTATCCAGCCCAGCTTTCGCTTTCAATCGTTTCACCCTGAGGATTATTTTGAAAAATAAATTGCAGAATCGACAGGAAAGATAGGGACAACACTAATAGAACAATCCAGATCAAAACAAGGAAAACCGTTTGTTTTCGAAATCGTATCTTTCCTAACACAATGTTCACCGATCAAAAGCAACTAGCCCCCCTTCACAAAAGCGCTAGCCACAAGAACAATCAATTAATGCGGATGCTACAAAATAAAAGTATTTGTTAATTATGAAACTCTGCAACGCATGTTCAAGTACGAGTTTGCTAACGCTTAATTCCTTGAGGCTATAGATTATTTTTTATGTTTACTGTGAAACTGATGAGCAAAGCCGATTTTGGGTTTGCGACAGAACTAGCGAACACTATGAATTGGAACATGGCTGAAGAAGACTTTCAGTTCATGGCAAATCTTGAACCTGACGGCTGCTTCGTCGCCTTTCAAGACAGAGACGCCGTTGGCATAGCTACAAGCATCAGCTTCAGCAAGGTAGGCTGGTTCGGGAACCTTATAGTTAAAGAAAAATATCGAAACATGGGTGTAGGAAACCTCCTCGTAAAACACGCGATAAGCTATCTTCAAGCCAAGGGTGTTCGAACCGTTGGACTTTACGCTGAGCCAACCCTTGATGGATTCTATAGCAAATTAGGGTTCACGGTTGATGAGAATTTCTCGGTTTTACATGCGGAATCTTTAGGTTCCATATCTTTTGAAGTGTTGCCGACAATAGGAAAGCAACAGATTGGGGGGATTCAGAGTTTTGATACCCGATTCTTTAGAGGAAACAGACGGAAACTGATTGAATCAATCATTCTTGAAGAAGGCAACTTAAGCTACTTTAAGTCTGAATCCAAAGGGGTTGTGGGCTATGTTGCCGCTACGGTTATGGATAAAACTGCTTGGATTGGACCGATGATATGTCGAGAAGGCAAAGTTGACGTCGCCGTCGGGCTTCTTAAAGCAGTTCTATCTAATTTGGCGGGAAAGAGTGTATATCTGGTTATTCCAATCAAGCAGGCAGTGCTAGTCGACATGCTTTTCAGCTTCGGCTTTAAGGAAGATTTTTCTGTCTCAAGGATGTTTTTAGGCAAAGCCGTGGCAAAAAATTGTATATACATGGCTGAATCTTTAGAACGAGGATAAATCTTGATGTATGAAGATAACAGTAAGGCTTTGGTTGAAGATTTTCTTAAAAGCTCGATGTCAACCGTGAAAGTTTTAGTCAAGAAACTTTCTACATTCAAACAGGAAACATGGAGCAGACAGGTAACACTATTCCGTTACGTGAACGGCAGAAAGATCAGCGAACAGTTTACGGGGAACAAGTTCTTTTTGAGAGGCTCCGTCGAATACACGAATCCCCATTTGACCGTTGAAGAAGTCCAAGGAATTATCGGGACCCGACTGCTTGAAGCTACGGCAAACCACTTTGACATGGTCGGGCTACATGAACCAGAACGCGACGACATCATTCAAATTTGCGAGCGTTTAAGAAAGCCGACTGAAGGCCATATTGTTCCTTTCTTGTTAAACACTGATGATGTCGAAGCTGACCGCTACTCGATGAACCCGCTCAAACAATCGATCGTTGATAGCGGTCAAAGCGCGTTTCCAGCAGTTAATGTTAAAACAGACAGCTTGAAGATTGATGAAGCCTATGCGAAAAAATATGATGGATCCTTGATTTCGAGGGGCGAAACAGAATTGATAGCCAGCTGTCTCAAAGCGTCTAATGGTTCCTACTTGGATTTTGTTGATTCAGTAAAGTATCAGCAGCTTGAACCATTATCCAAGTTTTTCGGCATGAACCTGTCGCTGTACTCGTTGCGTATGCCTCTTTCAACTTTGAAGACGGAAGGCAAAGACGGGTTGCTACATCACATTATCGGAGAAAGCCACCGTGACTACGAGGCAGTAAACGAAGCCTACTCTTGCATGGGCAGAAGCATGGCGAACCGCACCACACTTCTCACAATTCCCCATTCAAAGAAGGGCTATGGCTCCAAAAGAGCAGCCCGAGGCAAAATACATTTCGAAAACAACAGACTCCTCGATGTCGCTGTAAAGTATAAAAGCACTAAACTTTACCCCAACGCCATGGACGAGGAAGACGTTGCAGTTGCACACTGCGATGACAGCTTCACAGTACCGGGAGGAAGACTTTCAGACTACAGCTTTGAAGAGACGCCTTCTTCGCCACAATTCTTTCTTTACTCTATGGGCTCGCCTGAAAATGCGACCGTTTGGCATGGAATTGGCACCTTTGGCTCTTCAGGCCTCCTGCACAGCTACACCTCTGCACATCATGCATGCAGAGAAGGCAGATTAATCAAGAATTTCAGCGAAAAATATGGCGTTAGAGTTGAAGTGCCTTTGCAGTTCAACCTTGCACCAGAAGGAATGTGGAGCCACCCAATTCACCGCAACATCGACGCCAGCATCGGAAGCATCGAAGACCTCCCAGATTTGGTCCATCGCGGAATGAAACTTGAGTACCTTTCAATGTATAAGTAGGAGCAGGGTATGCTTTGACGCCGATCGAATACGCGGTTTTCAGGATTTTGCGTTTATTTAGAAAACTCCCATTTGACCCGCTTAGCCTAACGAACCAAAAAGTCGTTTTTGCTGAATACTTCAAAGGCTTTAGTGAAAATGGTACCGTGAAAGGCATTTTCGGCGAGAAAACTGGTGAAGTCTTAAGCCACCTCACCGTGGAGCTCAGTTGGATAATGGGTTACATGTACGTAGATGGCAGTGACGGGCACCTTGTCATAAGCAAAAACTACCTCAACAACGGCAATAAAACCGACATTTATCTTGACTTAATCCACGAGCTTTGCCACATCAAGCAGTATATGAACGGAAAAGAACTTTTCGATCCACGATACGACTACGTTGACAGACCTACAGAGATTGAAGCGTATCGTTACGCAGTCAAAGAAGCCAGGCGTTTGGGTCTGAGTGAACAGAGGATTTGCAAATACTTGAGGACTGAGTGGATGAGAGACAACGACTTTTTACGGCTTGCCAAGTCGGTAGATGTTCACGTTCCCAACGACTCACGATAAACTCGCAACATCTTTTGGGCGCAAAGATCCCACGTAAAGTTCTCGACAACAAACTTCCTAGCGGCCGAACCCATTTTTTCGCGCAACCCCTTGTCGGACAGCAACCTCAAAACCGCACCAGCCAATTCATCCGCATTTCCACGCGCAACAAGCAAACCTGTTTCTCCGTCCCGCACAGCTTCGTTGACGCCGCCAATGTTGAAAGCAACGACGGGTCTAGCTGACGCCTGTGCCTCAAGCAGCACAATGCCTTGCCCTTCCTGGATCGACGGCAAAACAAAAACGTCACAGCAATTGTAGGTCGCAGATAGCATTTCGTCTTTGAGATTGCCCAAAAGCTTGAAGTTCCCCGAAAGGTTTTTCGAGTCCAACGTTTTTTCCAGTTGGCTTCTTAGCGGGCCTTCCCCAGCGACCATAAACTTAGTTTCCCTGTTTTTTTTGACGATTTTCTCAGCAGCTTTAACCAAAAAAGCCAGTCCTTTCCGTGGAATCAAACTACCAACGAAAAGCACACATGGTTCATCTACCAAACCGAGTTGTCGTCTAGCCACGGTGGCATCTTGCAGGGGCTTAAATTTCTCAGGGTCGACGCCGTTTGGAACGATCCGAATTTTTGATGAATCGATATTGTAATGTTGTATTATTTTTTCGAATGAGTAATTGCTTATTGTAACCACAAGAGTTGCGTTTTTTGCTGTTTCTTCTTCGAGCTTGGCTAGGCGATTCATAAAGTGGTTGGCTGCTCGACCCCTCAGCGATAGGGAAGCGCCTTTACGTGCCTGCTCATACTCGTCTGCGAGAACCCCGTGAACCGTATGAACAAAGGGCTTTTTGGAGCCTTGCTTTTTCAGCGCCCTTAAAAGACCATAACCGCTTACGGCGTGAGCCTCGTATACGTCAGCATCCATATCTCTTGCTTTTTTAGATAAGCTTCGGTTAAAGAACCAGTTGTCTAGCGGAAAAAGCATGTCAGTCGAGCGGCAGGGCACAAAACCTACGCCGTTCAGGCTTATTGGTTCTTTGAAGCCTTTTTTGGTACCGCTGTAAACAGCGATTTCAACTTCGTCTGTTAGCCGTTTGGTGGTTTCGATTATGCGCCTCTCCACGCCTCCTAAGTAAAGGTGCGGTGGTTGAGTGTTTAGGATGGCTAGTCGAAACTTACCCAAGCAATCACTTCTTGGCTTATGTTAGGCGAGGTTTTAGATATAAGCGCAACCGTTCCTCGTAGAATCCCTTAGTCAAGAAATTTTGACTAGTCCAAGTCAAGGAATTTTAACGGAAGTCGCCATAAACCAAACCGGCGCATCTTTTAAACGAGCGAAAATGAAGAAAGCCACTAAAGAAAGCGCTCAATTCTCAGCCCAACTGCTGAGCTAAGAAACTTCTCTGTTTTTTTATCCTTATATAGTCTTTTTACTTATTTTTGCGGTACGAGATGAACGCCATGACTGACAATGAAGAAACCGAAACTGATTCCGCAAGTTTACCTGCAAATTACACTCCGCTTGCTTTGGAGAAGGAAATCCGCGAGTTCTGGCATGAACAGCAAATTCGCGAGAAACTCGAAATGCTGGAAAAGAACGCCAAAGGCTTATTGGGTTACGTAGAGGGTCCACCAACTCTGAACGGGATCCCGCACATCGGCCACGCCCGCGGACGTGTAATGAAAGATGTTCGATACCGATGGAAAACAATGGAAGGCTACTACATGCCATTCTGGGCCGGATGGGACTGCCAAGGCTTACCCGTGGAACTCGAAGTTGAGAAGCTCTTGGGCGTTCGAAATAAACGGGAATCCATCGAGAAATACGGAATGGAACGGTTCATCGAAGAATGCAAGAAAGCAATCATGCGTTACCATGCCATGTGGCTACAAGCAGACAGTAACATAGGGGTGTTCATCAACCAAGAAAAAGCGTATTGGACCTACAAGGACAGCTACATCGAGCGGGAATGGCAAATCCTGAAACACGCTTGGGATCAAGGGTTGCTTGAAGAAGGCCATTACGTTGTCGCTTACTGCCCTGGGTGCCAAACCAGCCTAAGTAGCGCTGAAGTCGGCTACGAAGGCAGCTACAAAGAAGTCGAAGACCCTTCATTATACTTCAAGTTCAAGGTTGCAGACAGCAAAAACGAGTTCTTCCTTATCTGGACAACCATGCCTTTCACCATAATAACCGATACCATGCTTGCGGTTCAACCATCCGCCGAATACGTCAAAGTCAAGGTAGGCGAAGAAGTCTGGATTATGGTTAAGCAACGGGTTGAACCCGTCATGGCGGAGCTGCAAATCACCAAATACCAAATAACCGAATCCATGCTGGGCAAAACCTTAGAGGGAACCCCCTACGAGTACCCGCTAAAAGACATGATTCCAAAGCAAGCAGAAAACGAAACCCTGCATCCTTTGGTTCACAAGGTCATAGGCGAAGACTTCGTTGACGTAAACACAGCCACCGGCGTCGTGCACCTTTCGCCAGGCAACGGCGAAGACGATTTTTGGGCGGCACAACGAAGAGGCGTACCCATCTTCGCGCCTTTTGACGACGAAGTAAAATTCACCAAAGACGCGGGACTATTCGTAGGGGTTTTCGCCCGAGACGCAGATTTCCCGGTTGTTGAGGAACTCCGTAACAGAAATGCCTTCGTCAAAGTTACCATGGTGAAGCATGAATACCCCACCTGTTGGCGCAGCCACCACAAACTAGTTTGGCTCGCAAGAAAAGAATACTTCCTACGCACAGATAAAATAAACAGCAAAGTGCTGGAAGCTGCAGAAAAAGTAGAGTACTTCTTCGATGAACCAAAAAACCGTTTCCTCGGCTTCCTCAAAGAAGGAAAACCATGGTGCATCAGCCGCGAACGTATTTGGGGAACCCCACTGCCGATCTGGACATGCGAAAAATGCGCTGAAAAACGCTTAATCGCAAGCAAAAAAGAACTACTCAACCACGCGCAGGAAGCAATCCCAGACAATTTCGAGCTTCACAAACCATGGGTAGACCGCGTCACGCTTAAATGCGAAAAATGCAGCGGAACCATGCGTCGGGAAGACTTTGTATTGGACACATGGCACAACAGCGGCGCATCACCTTACGCACGCTTCACAGACAAAGAAGTTACAAAGTTTGTCCCCACAGATTTTCTAACTGAAGGTATTGACCAAACCCGAGGCTGGGCAAACAGCCTGCTCTTGCTACACGTCATCCTAACAGGAAAACCTGAGGCGCCCTACAAATCATTCCTATTTCAGGGGCTCACGCAAGACGCGAAAGGCAGAAAAATGAGCAAAAGCCTCGGCAACGTCGTCGAAACAAACAAGCTTCTGGAAAAGAACTCGGCGGATTTGTGCCGTTTCTACATGATGCGAAAATGCTCCTCTATTGACTTCATGAATTTTGACATGCAGGAACTCACCCGACGCCCCTACCAAGTGCTATCGACACTGTACCATCTAAGCAGATTCTTCCTGCAAAACGCCACCTTCGACGAATTCACCCCCAGCAAGTACACTTTAGAGTGGGCAGCCAAAGCGAATAAGCTTCAAGCCGCCGACCAATGGCTCCTCTCTAAGTTGCAGGAGAAAATTGAGGATTACACGGAGAAGCTTGGGCGATGCGAATTCAACGCCGCAGTAGCAGTACTCGACGACTTCGTGATTGAAACCCTCAGCAGACTATACGTGCCTATGATTCGTAAAGAGCTATGGACGGACGAGCCTGAAACGTTTGAGCGCCGCCAAACTATCTATGCTCTCCTGCACCACACGTTAAAGACCGTAACCTTGCTGTTCAACCCCATCACGCCATACCTAAGCGAGACGCTTTACCAGAAAATCTACCGCCAGCTTGAACCCAACTTGCCCGAATCCGTAAACATGGCACCTTGGCCAACACCGAACATGAAGCTTCGAGACAAAACCCTTGAAGAACAATTCGACATTCTGCTTAAGACGGTTTCAATAGGTTACGCTGCCAGGCAACAGGGAAAACTGAAACGCCGATGGCCCCTTAGCAAAGCAATCGTGGTGGCACCAGAAAAAATCTTAGACGCTCTCAGAAATCTTGAGGAGTTGTTCTTGGAGCTTACAAACGTGAAGGCTGCAGAGTACTCTACAAATGTTCCTGAATACGTTGGAGGCGAAAACTGGGTTTCATCGCAAATAGACGAAGTCACCGTGTTCGTAAGCGGGCAAAGAGATGAGAAACTGTTGGGCGAAGGCATAATGCGCGACCTAGCACGCCGCGTTCAAGCGCTCCGAAAAGAAATGGGGTTCGTGCCCACCGAAGTCTTGGAATCCGTCCACATCGCCGAGTTAGATCCTGAAAGCATGGTGTTGCTTGAGCCCTACTTGGGAGAAATGGCTGGGTTAGTACGCGCCAGAAAAGTTTACCTGCACACCAGCTGCAAAGAAGTCGACGCGCAATGGCATGAATCCGAGTTAGACAGCAAAAAAATACACTTAAACATCCACTAAACACGCAACAGCGCCTTAACCGAAAGCTCTAAATGCGCTCCAACCCTACTTTTCCAAAACACTAAATTGGGCCGGTAGATCAGCCTGGTATGATCGCCGCGTTCGCAACGCGGAAGCCGCGGGTTCAAATCCCGCCCGGTCCACTCCCAACAGGGTTCAGGTCGCAACAATCCTTATTAGCTTGCATAGCTGTCCCGTTAATTATGTCTCCCCCGCCGAAAAATAAGTACCTCTACTTGTTTGAAGACCTTGACGTTAAACGCTGGTACGATAACTTAGCAAGAGGATCACAAGGTACAGCTGACGTGTACCTAAGACGGGTTGGTTCTTTTTGTAAGGAGCTTAATATTTCACCCAAAAAACTTGCGACTTTGAGCGAACTTCAAAATTACAACTTGATGCTTGATCACGTTTCTTCAATGGAAAAATCGGGATATACGGGAAGCTACATAGAATCCGTATTAAAATGTGTTAAATCTTGGCTTGCTCATAATGGAAAAGAAATCAGGCGAAAAATCAAGATAAAAGGTGCAAGGGAGTCTCCATCACTTAAAGACGAGAGAGTTCCAACGAAAGAAGAGCTAAAACGAACATTTCTTTCGGGTGACAAGAAAGTAAGAGTATCATGCGTACTAGTTGCCCATTCTGGGCTGCGCATAGAGGTTCTAGGTAATTACACAGGAAAGGACGGATTGACAATTGCTGACCTGCCAGAAATCAAAATCGAAAAAGGCACAGTTACCTTCGAACGTATTCCCACAATGATTGTTGTGCGTAGAGAACTGAGCAAGGCAGGACATCAATACTTCACTTTTCTTAGTGTGGAAGGCTGCGAATACGTCATAGACTACTTGGAAGAAAGATTGAGAGAAGGCGAGGAGTTGACACCAAAATCGGCTCTGATAACACCCAAGCTAAAAATGAAGCCCTTCATAAGGGCCAACAATGTAGGAGACAACATTAGGGAAGCTTTAAGGGCAGCTGGTCTTGAGTGGCGGCCTTACGTTTTAAGATGCTATTTTGACACGCAGATGATGATGGCTGAATCAAAAGGATTAGTGCTTAGGGACTACAGGCAGTTTTGGATGGGGCATACAGGCGACATTGAAAGCCGATACACGACAAATAAGCAGAGACTACCCGAATCTGTTATTGAGGATATGCGGGCGGCTTACGCGAGAAGCGAAGAGTTTTTGCAGACCAAAATGAGTGAAGAAACCACAGAGGAAAAGCTAAAGGGCATTTTTAGACGGCAATTTTTGTCGGTCGCCGGTTTTGGCAAAGACGAGATAGAAGACATGGATGTAATCTCTCTAAGTGAAGAGGAGTTGCATAGCCTCGTCAGAAAGAAGCTATTGGGAGTTACAGCGTCTGACAACTTCAAGCAGAAGGTTGTTAGCATAGACGAAGCCGATAGCTATTTGTCAAAAGGATGGGAATATGTTGCAAAACTTTCTAATAACAAAGTTGTCATCAAAATAAATTCTTGAAACAGGGCATGGTGGTTAAAAGCTCCGCCTGTCAATCTAGTACGCCGTAGAGTGAACTACGTGTTGCCAATGAATTTTTAAATATTTATGTAGAAAAGCCTCTGAATAATGGTCTAAATAGATTATTCTACGAGTATAGCATCCAATTGCACTAAGACAAATCGCAAAATCTCATGGAAAAACATCTTCAGAATGATTCAAGAAAATCTCGATAAATTAAGCGCTGTTCAATATTTGGAGGAATTATGACATAGACAGTGCCGCGCTGCATTTACCAGTTTTGCCTTAATAATACTGAATTGCAGCCGTTCAATATTTGGATGTTCTAATCAAAAAGCCTTGTCTCGACAAATCATCGTGCATCTGGTTTAGCAATTAGATCTTCCAAAAGCTTAATGTCATTTAAATTCTCTTGATATTTCTCGGCAAATCGTTCAAGACTTTTGTCGAGATATTTTCTGAGATCCTCATCGCCTTTTAACACGGGTATCCAATCTTCAGCCAGTATCATGATCGACTTTAAAGTAAACGGAACTTGGTAATCAAGTGACCAACCAGACGTTAAGTCCATACTAAAGAACAGCACTCGCTCAGTCAACCGGTCTCTCAAACTTATTTCTGAGTCAGACGATTTTGTCCAAGTACCAGCATAAAATGTAACCATAGGGTCATCGAGGGCCCAAATTAAGGCCTTAACTAAGGTTTCCCTAACATCTTTATCTATGAAGTAGTTCCATTTTCCAAAAACAAGAGGAAGCTTGCTTGCCTTCTTCTCAGCTATTTTGTCAATGTGCTCCCAAGTATCCTCTTGTGTGAGGGCTGCAACTATGCCAAACAGTGTGGCATCGTACCATACCTGTTTGAGACCTGAGGGAGTTTGTTCAGCATGCACTTCTTCAATTAGTTTTTTTTCGCAAAGCCGCTCTAGCGCCTTCTCAACACCACCTCGTGACCATTTACCCTTGTCTTCAAAAATCTTTGCGAGTTTTGAAAGCCAGATCGGACTATTTTGGGCAATTTCTAGCCAAACGTCTCTTTCCATCTTACTTATCCGAGCGTACGGAGTTGTCCACTTTTTTTCAGTCAACAGTAGGTGCACCAACTTTTCAGAGAAATTTTGCGTGTCAAAGAACATTATAGCCCGTCATATTTAGATTGTTTCGAAATAGGAGCGTTTGATTAAATGAGCACGAAATTGGACCGCAAACTCGACATGACTCCACTCAAAGTCTATGCCCATAAGCTTCCGAAAAATTCACCTTTGCGGCACTTGCTCTTACAAGAGGAAAACCAGATTTCCGTCAACGCATTTCTTGAACGTTCCAAAATTTGGATCCAACTTAGCGAATGGAGTGAAAAGTAAATATGACTATCTTTAATCCGGGCATGGTTATGAGAGAGAGCCGAAGACAGGACGAAAGGGAATTTTTCCATCAAAAAAGTCTGCAACAACTGAGTGACAAAATCAAGGAATTGTTCGATTTTCATCGGCTTAACATAAAAAGTCATTTAAAACTTCATAAGAAAAACAGGATACTCACGTCGTACGACACTGGAATCCTGATTGGGATAAGAAATTTAATAAAACTCCTTAAGTCGAAGCGTTTAAGCATGGTCTTTTGCAGCTCTCCTTATATAGGGATGCCGAAATCCTATTTTTTAGGAGCGAGCATATTAGGCACAATTTTGCGTATTCTATCGCTATCGCACCCTCTTTTCCCCTTTGCTTCATTGCCCTTTTTGATGGGTCTTGCTTCGCAGAATCCAAAACCAGACGATAAGCCCAAAACAGAAAGGGCCGAGCCTCCGGAAAAAATTATCAATTCCAAAAGCCAAAATGACCATCAAAAAAGAAAACGGTCAACAACCGCCTACATGAAAATCCTGTTCCCAGAAATAGAAGACATAATTGAAACAGGGTTGGATGGACCACCAGTTGCCATTTACATCCGTGTTAGCACATGGCTGCAGGTTCTCGAGGGCCAGAGTATGGAATACCAAAAGGAACAACTTTTGAATCTGGCAAAACAAACAATCAAAGCTTCAATTATCTATATTATCTCTGATGCAGGAAAAAGTGGGCGCAACTTTACTAGCCGAAACCTTGGCATTATTCTTCAACTTGCCGCTGCCCAGAAAATCCAGCGCTTGCTCGTGTCTGAAGTGGACAGAGCTGGGAGAGATGCATTTGAATTGCTTTATTATCTTTTTCAGTTAAGGAGTTATAATGTATTACTGCAGACGCCGCTAGAACTCCTTGACCTTAAACGCCTAGTCGATTTGGTGAATCTTGCGTTTAAATCTGCGGCCGCTGAAGACCAAGTTTTGGCAAGAGGTGCCGGGTCGAAGCGAACAAAAGTTGGCAACTTCCTAAAAGGCGAATGGAACCTTCCCACTCCGTTAGGATACAAGAAATCAACAAAGAAATCCTGGATAAAAAAAGCGCCTGCTTGGGCACCCGTAAAAATCTTCAAAGATATTTTCTTGTTCTACCTTGAAATGAAAAATCGTGAAGCAGTCTGCCGAACTATTAATCGTCAATACGACAATTTTTTGATGTCAACTTTGAAGAGACACTTAACCTCTGCCGATATTGCGCGAGTATTAAAGAACCGCGTCTACATCGGGAAACCTTGCTATGGTGAGGCGGTAAGGGAAGATTTAACTTTAGCTTACATTGATGATGTAAAGATTTTTGAAAAAGCCCAAGAGATAATGAGGAATAAAAGTCAAGAATACGAGCGTCACGACAAGCGAATTCAGGAAGTTGCCAAATATTTTGATCCTGACGCCATAAAATGCATTGAAAACATTGTAGTGCCCTGTCCAAAATGCGGAAAACCAATGGACGGCAATGGCTATCCAGGCTACGTTTGCCTAACTTGCAATAAGAATAGATGTGATCTTAAGAAAACAGAGATCGCTAACCTGAGGCACCACGTACTCTACCGAGAACAAATACTCAAGTTAACCATCAAATTTTCAAAGGAAAATCAACTAAATCCGAAGGCTCGAAAAGAAGTTGCCGAACTTGAACGGTTACTGGAAAAAGCGATAGCTAAAGCAATCAAGGTAAGTGCAAAGATGAAAAAAGCAAAGAAGGAGGTGAAAAAAATTGAATCAAAAGATTGATAATTCAGCCAACAAAAAAGGAGTAATTTATGCAAAAGCAAAATCGGTCGCGTACGAGAGTATCGACAGTCAAATCAAACTATGCAGAGAAAAAATGAAAGCTGACTCTGTTGAAGAAGTCCACGCTCCGATAACAGACCTGGTATCAGCAAATGATACTCAAAGCTCTGGTTTAATGGAAGTGCTAAAACTTGCGGAGAATAAAAGCATTGACTTCGTATACACAAGTGGACTTGATAGACTAAGCAGAAACTCCATGGTCCTCCTCAATTTTCTGTCAAAACTACGCGGATACAACGTTACCGTCGTAACTCCTTTTCAAATATTTGATACAAAGAAACTTGAAGACCTAATGTCATAGCTGTAAAAGCATGTGCAACTGAGAATCAAATCGAACTCCGACGAAACACCAGGCTAAAGTCTAAGATTCAAAGATTCAAAAAACGCAGATGGATTTCTACTATTCCGCCAGGATTCGAAAAGAAAGAAGAATGGATAACAAAAAGCCCTGGCTGGGAACCCGTGATAAATGCAGTGTTTTACCTCTTTCTCGAAAACAAGAACGACATAGCAGTCCGCGAAAACATCAATGAAACTTTCCGAGACTTTCTCAAACAACCCTTAACTCGGCAGCAAATCAAAAAAATCCTAAGAAATCCACTCTATATTGGCAAACCCCTGCTTGGCGGCGCGGGTATTGAGAAAGCGTTTCCAGCAACAGTTGTCGATGATCCAGATCTGCGCTTTGTGACCGACGACCTATTTGCAAAGGCACAAGAAATCATTGCGGCTAACGATGCTAAATATTTCCTTTAACGGCGGAAAGCGTTTCCAAGCTTGACCTAAGATTGGACTTTCTACACCGAAAGAGGCTAACACCCATTTTATTTTTCCCGACATTTAAAAAAGAAGTTGAATTTCTCGCCTAGAGACAGCTGGGAAGATGTTACAAAAAAGATGAAGCCCAAACTAAAAAACACGAAAGTCAAGAAGCTCCACCAAAGTGGGTACAACTCGTGCTCTAAACGTCGTGTTGGGTGCATTTCACACTAAGGAGGTGATATAATGAAAAGTGATATCGAAAAAAAGAGAGGAATAATATATGTAAGAACCGACCTAAGAGCATGCGAACGCCTTATTGACCAGATTGAAATCTGCCTACGCCTCAGCGACTGGATTAAACTGTGCCGCAAAACCATGAAGAATAAAATGGTAATTGAGGTCCACGCTCCAATAATAGATTTAGGTTTCGGAGTGAGCGGTCCCAGACCAGGATTGGAAGAACTCAAGGGCTTAGTTAAAAGCAGGAGCATTGATTTTCTGTATGTTTACGATTTGTCTAGGCTGGACAGAAACGTCACTGAGGTTTTTGAGTTATTGCAGACTTTCAAAAAATCAGGCGTTGAAGTTAAAACAGTTGGAGGCGGCGTCAATTTCCTCCAAGAGAGCTTGAGCGCTAATTGCAATATTGGTTGTCCAGCAATTGCCTAACTGAAGACAAACTTCTTTTACTTGCTTTTTTGAAGAATAATTGAAAGTTCAAATTTTATACTATAAGGAAACCCGTCAAAAAAGTGTGCTAAATCAATAACTCTTAATCCTTTTCTGATTTAATTGCGTCAGGTTTTTGATTTAAAGGTGAATCTTGAAGAGAAGGTGTTTGGATATCTCTTGGTATCGTTTGCACATTGTCGCCTGCGTTATCCGTCCCAACTCAGCTATTTCTCTTTGTGTTTTGGCTTCACTGCCTATTTTGGACGCGATATAGCATGATGCGGTGGCTAGACTTACGGGGTTTTTCCCTTTGACAAATCTCTGATCTTTAACCGCGCAAATGATTTTTTCCGCTAACTCTATAGTTTTGTCTTTTTCGAATAGGCTTCTTGCCAGCTTGCTCACATATAGTTCTGAGGTAGCAGGGCTTGATAGGGGCTTCATTTTCTTGAAAAGACGGTTGTGGACGCGTCTGATTTTGTCGGGACTAATTTTCGTTAAGTATGCTATTTGATTTAATGAGGTTGCAATTCCAGCCTGCCGGCAAGAAATATAGATTATGACCGCAGCCAGTACTCTGGTGGGGTTTCTTCGGGTTAGGTTTGAGTTGATAATTTTCTTGTAGGTTTCTAAGGCAAGTTTTAGTGTGTTTTCTGGGAGGGACATGGTTTGTCCTATTTTTGTGATTTCAAAAAGGGTTGTTGCCAACCTTTTTTCTGTGGCGTCGGAAACACCGAGCAGTTTTTGCCACTTCTTGTAGCCGCCTTCGCCAAAATCTATATCAGCCACAGGTTTTGTGGTCATATTTTTCGAATGATTTGGCTCAAGTTTTTTGGACTTTAGTTTTTGGTTCCTGAGGTCTTTTAGGTCTATTACAGTACTGCAGTTGACGCATATTGTTTTCTGGTCGTATTGCGTGGTTTTTTTGCTTCCACAATTAGGACATTTTACGCTTCTTGCTGGTGACCTTTTAGGGGTTGATTTTTGCAGAGTCATCGCATAATCCTCAATGGTTCATGATTGTTGGGGATGATTTCTTGGGCTCCAGAAGTTCGGAATATCGGTTGAAAACTTTTTCTATTTTGAGTGTTTTTCTGTCTCTTGGCATTGGCAGTCTTTTAGCGTTTCCTCTCTTGTATCTGGTTCGAACTTGCTGTGCTTTTCTGAAAAGTTTCAAGTCAACAATTCTAAATTCTTTCACGAATTCATGAAAGCCAGCACAATTGAATTGTCCGACATACAATTCATTCGTGACGATTTTATGGACAGCGCTACCTGTCCAAATCTTGATCTTCTTGGAAACGATTTTTTCTTGGGTCAGCAAATGTGCGGTTTGTGGAAGACTTTTTATTTTAACATACATTCGGATGACCTTGTTTACTAGAGCAACTTCAGAATTGTTGGGGCGGAGATCACCATTTTTGCGTCTGTCAAACCCCAGCGGCACCGATCCGTTTGGCCATTTATGTTCCTTGATGAGGCGAAATAAGCCCATTTGTGTTCTTTCGCCAATTATTTCTCTTTCAAGTTCGCTGTAGCTTGCCAGGTTTCGAAAGTTAAATCTGCCGAGGGCCGTAACAGTGTCAACGTTTTCGGTGACGGAGCAAAGACCTATTCCCAGCTTACGCAGTGTTCTTTCAGTGTTGACGAGGTCGCAGAGGCTTCGGCAGAGTCTATCCAATTTCCAGGATATGACTATGTCAAATTCTTTAGCGTTTGCTTTCTCCATCATACATTGAAATTTTGGTCGGTCTGTGTTTTCTCCGCTTTTTGCTTCGTCAACAAAAATATATTTTACTATCCAGCCTTGTTCTTCGCAACGCTGCAGGCAACAACCAACTTGGCCATCGATTGAATAATTGAATCTTTGGTTGTTTCCTGAAGTTCGAGCATAAACTGAGGCAATTTTTTGTCTTTGTGGGCTGTCTATTTTGGCTTTCGTGTTGCTTAGACTCCTTAATATTGGATCATGAAGATTTGGATGAGAATTCGTTTAAGCGGAGTGTGGTCATTTCTTGTTCATTTGCCGATTGAACTGCAACGTGAAAATCCCTGAGGATTTTACTTATCTCCAGTAGTTTTTCTGGATCCCGGGCGAGTCGATCCCAGCTCGAAATCACAATGATATCAAAACAATACTTCGCCGCTTTTTCAATCATCAATGACAGTTCGGGTCTTTCAATAGTATTTCCGATTACGCCTTCATCAAAAAAGATTTCACATAATACCCATCCTTTTTTAGATATGTAGTCACTGCACGTTATTACTTGCTTAACATAACTGCCCGTTTGATCTGCTAGAGCTGTCCGCTCTATTAGAGCTGTCCGCGTATAAATCACAGCTCGAACAATGTTTGTCCCGCAGCAGTTTTCT
>JBEKPM010000017.1:0-16660 GCA_049520735.1 Bathyarchaeia archaeon
TGGTCAGAGGGATACGCTGTAAGAACTGCAGGCGTCGTGACTAGCGCGAAAATCGAGGAATACATCAACAGGTCGTAATTGGGGATGCTCGCCCCGTAAGGGGCGAGTAGTTCACTTTTTCAGCGACAATAGCGTTCCAATCCGAATCAACTTCAGTAAATACTCGGACACCTACAAAGCCGATTGTTTGCAAAGTACGTCGGATTTCTTCCAGGGAGAAAAGTTTTACATGTGTTTCCTTGATGACTTTTGCTGGTGTAGCGCGGTATTTTAGTTCGTTGACCAAAAGGAGCTTTCCGCCTGGCTTGAGCACCCGCTTTATCTCCTTTAACGCATCGGGAAATTTTTTCCAGAAATAGTAGGTTTCGCAAGCTGTCACTAAATCAAAGAAATCTTCTCTAAAACCTATTTTTTCAACTGACCCTTGAATTATTTCCACTCTGCTTTTGCCAACTAAGGTTTTATTAGTTTTTTTGGAAAACTTCACCATGTCCAAAGAATAATCCAGACCGAAGACTTTTCCCTGCGGTGCCATTTTGGCTAATTTGCCCATCGTTTTGCCGCCGCCACAACCCACATCCAAAATCACAAATTCGGGGCCAACGGTAATTTTTGACAGCCCCCACAAGGTAAGCTTTGCATGCTGCTGATTCATCATTGCAGCAACCAACGTGCCCCGAGGGCCCGTCGGACACTGGTATTGATCTCCTAAATTATACATCTCAACCGTCACAATGCTAAAACAAGGCTTCTAATAAAGTGCAATATATAGTCTGCTAAGAATCAATTTTTATGGCAGATTATTTGGAATCACGCCTTTGAAGTTAGATGCCGAGAAAAGAAAACAACCAACTTAGTTACGGTGGTTGTATTTTCTGAGCTTCCAGAAAAGGGAAAGATAAATGGTGGTTGATCTTTCGGCGGGTGCCGTCCGAAAAGCCATTCACATTTCTATTTGCTCTGAGGGGCGTGTATGTATTTGTCCAGCAAAGTTCTCTTGTTTACGACGTTGAGTTGTTTGAAGAGGAAATCAAACTTGACCTCGATTTCAGCCGCAATTGCATCTCTTGTTGTACTTGGAAGTTTTATGATTTCTTTCTTGAATGGGCCTAACCCTTTTTTGCGGGTTTTGTAGATGAATTGGTCTTCGGTTTCTCCTGCCTTTGCCTCGTTCGCCGCGTTGACTTTTAGCCACTCATAGATTTTCTTTTTCAGATCAGCTGGAAAATGCTTTGATTCGTAAATCATGTTTTGGAACTCGGTGGCTAAGTGTACTTCAGCGGTTTCGCATTCGACGAACTTGTGGAAAGCCTCAGGAGGCAGCGTTGATGCTCCGTGTTGGACCGCTCCTGCCAACCCATATTTTTTGCGGGCGGTTTCGGAAAGTGTCTTTAGGGTGTTGAAGTCGAGGCTGATTTGCTTTATGGATCCGTCGGGGAGGACGATGCCGCCATGTGTTGTTCCCGTTTGAACTGAAATCTTGCTGATGCCGACTAAACCTTTAGGTAGCCTTTCTTTTAGGCCATCCATGAAGACGTGCAGATCCTCGGGCGTTGAATTCTGATGCCCAATTTCGCCGATCTCTCCACCCACCGAAATCGTGGTTCCTTTCGGTTCATTATGGCGGACAAACTGGGTGAGTTTTGCACAGACATCATAATTCAGGAGTTGCTGTTCTTTGTAAGTTGGCTTCGATAAATCAACAAGAGTTGAGGAATCTACGTCGATGTTGTAGAAACCTGAGTTTATAGAGTCTGCGATTAAGGTTTGTAAGCTTTCGATTTCTTTCTGCGGGTTTTCTTTGTATTTGGCGGCGTTGGCTTGATAGTGGTCTCCTTGTATGAAGACTGGACCAGAATAGCCTTCTTTTATTGCAGCTGCCATAACCATGCTTGCGAATTCAACCGGCGGCTGATTAGTGTAGCCGATCTCTGAGCGGGCAATCTCAAAGACGAAGGCGCCAGAATCATTTTTGTCGGCAACTCGGAATATTGCGCGAGCCAAGTCATAAGTCATACTGCGCAGGTTTATTGCTGGAACCGTGAAACCAGAAAATTCTCCTCTGCCGCGAGCCATATAGAATTCTTGTATGCTTGCGAGATAGATTCCCTTTGCGTTGGCGGCTGCGAAAATTTTCTGGGATAACTGTTTCTTTTTTGAGAGGTCATCTTCTAGAATTATTTCTGTTACTTTTTCTTCAACATCAAACGGTTCAGTTTTGATAATCTCACATCCTCAAATCGGTGCCTAACCCATGTGCCATATTTCTCCTAATTAGTATTAAGCGTTACTGAGCGCTAACCCACTAAAGCTCTAGTGATAAGGACAGACCGACGCTAACATTTTAATTTCCGCAATGCTTTGCTTGATTAAGGTGTCCAAATGTCTTTCCAGTCTTTTCATGTTAGACGCAAAGATCGAGAAATAACCGACCCAGAAGAAATGCGGCAAATCTTAAGTACAACCCAGTTTGTCACCGTCGCCCTCTGCATGAACAACGAACCCTACCTTGTCTCCTTGAGCCACGGATACGACCAACTCAAAAACTGCGTTTATTTTCACTGCGCACCCGAAGGCAAAAAACTCGTCTATCTAAAAGCCAACAATCGGGTTTGGGGTCAGGCTGTGATGGATTTCGGCGTAACCGACGAATGCGATTACGTTTACAGTTCAGTCCACTTCTGCGGCAAAATGACGCTCCTAGAAGACCTCAGCGAGAAGCAGCATGCGATCGAAGTGCTGGTGCGGCAGCTTTCCCTTGACCCTGAGAAAAAATTGGCGACCATTAAACCTGAGAAGCTGCAAAAGACGACCATCGGCAAAATAGATATTGAGTACATGACGGGCAAGAAAGGCTATCCGAATAAAGAACGACTGCTGGACCTGAAAAACTCTGTTTTCCGAAGAACATGATTCAGGCCAAATTAAGTGCCGATCTGAGCCAGTTCAACTTGGTAGATTTCTAGGTTTTGGTTTGTGTAAATGGGTTTTAGCCAGCTTATTGCATTGAACCTTGCGGTGCAGCCTGGATAATGGTACGTCTCGTCGTTGCCGACGTACACGTATGAAACTTTGTATTCTTTGACAACTGTTTCTAGTTGTGCTGCTGTTCCCTGATAAGCGTTGTCGATGTCAGTTTGCCTCTGATAGATTTGGCTTAGAGGAATTCCCCACCCGTAAGGCCAGTTGATGTAGGACGAAACGGTAAGTCTTCCTCCTATCATGGCTGGCGGACACTGAATAGAGTAGTATGTTAGGAACACGGAGTCTTGTGGCGTGTTGCTGCGCACCCAGAGCCCAAGTTGATACTCAGGCGTTGTTGCCCCCAAATAGTTTGTTCCGAAATTGTAGATGACCACGCTTGCTGAAGCCAAAATCGAAAGCAAAACCAACGTCACAATCACTATTCTAGGTGTTTTAGACAATATGACGCCGGCTAAAACGGCGACGGGAATCCATGCGAAAATAAAGAATTTGTACATGTCCCATGGGTTAGGCGTGATCAAGAGAACAATGGGAATCAGCAGCAGGAAAAGCATTGTGCCTTTCAGAGTTTCGTTTCCAGATTTCACGAAAGAAACGATTGCCGCCACGAAGGGAACTCCGAGGTTGAGGATGTAGTAGAGGGGCGGGTCTTTTGCGAAGTTTAAGACGAATGCCATGCTCAACGAAATGGTGGCGGGCGGTCCGTGGTTGAAAATGAAAGGCAACGCTAAGGCGGTTGGCAACAGAAAGTAAAAGCAGTTTGTCAGCTTGAACCGTTTCAGGTTAAAGAATACGGCGACGACGAAGGCGATGTAGCAGCAGAGGAACCCGACGTTGTGGAACTCAAAGAGCAAACCCGTCATGACCCCGGCCAGTAACAGCCGATTTTTGCTCTCCATGTTCGTCAGCAAAGCTAAAACGAAAGCGAACACAGGTAATGCGACTAGGAGCGGTCTTTGCTGGAGCAAATTGTCAAAGATAGGAGGCAACCCGAAGTTTTGTCCGTATTGGTAAGCGTAGTTTTGGGTTGGATCAAAGTGTCCTGTGAAAAAGGCGTTGAAGAGCCCAAAGTAACTTAATCCCCAGCCGAACGTGGCGATGATCGTTGCGATGATTGCTGCGCGTCTGCCGTTAGGTCGGGTCAAGGCGTAAATGGCGAGTCCGAAGATAAGTATGAAGACTGCGTTTAGGAAAGGCAGAAGCTGGGGAAGGTAGCCGAAGACGTTCTCGATGATAGCTGTGTGAAAATCGACGAAGTAGTAATAGGTCATGGGTACCCCCGCGAAATTAGGCATTTGCGGCGGAAAATTCCCGTTATTCAAGCTTTCAATTATCTCGTAGTGAAGAGGGGTATCCTGCCAGTTTGAACCCGTCAAAACAATCCCGTACTGGTTGCCGAACCAAACGCTCCTTGCTAAAACAACAATGGCGATTACAAAGATTACTGCGAACAGGAGAAGGCTTGTTTTTTTGATTTTCTTGATCCCGAGGAACTTTGGCGGCTGAATCGGTTCCCCTTCCCGATAAACTATGAGTGCGTAGATGGCTGTTAAAGCGAGGAAACTGAAGAGAATGGTTTGCCGCGAGTACCCAACAGCTAAGGACAAGTAGTAAATCAACTCAACGGATATTAAGACGCTGAAAAGAGGCACGAACGCCCAGATTTCATGCGATTTGAGTTTGAAGAATCTATAAACAATCATGCCGGGAACCAAAAAAGTGAAGACAAAAGCAGCAAAAAGCCCAACGTAGCCAGAGAGAAACGATGCCAAGGCGAGGATCAGCAGGAGTAAACAAAGCCAGTACTTTTGGAGAAGCCCTGAGTACCCAATATTCCATTGCGCCTTTGTCTCCCACCCGTCAATTATCTTTCAGTGATACCCGTATTAAAATTACCTATAAATCATTTTCAACCTTCAGACTTGCTGGAGAGGATTCTTAAGGATTCGCTAAGTCGAGTGCAGAAATTGCAAAAGTATGAAAAAGCTTGTATTTGAATTCCCATAATAAGTAATCCTGTGGGTCAATCCTTGAGCGGAAAATACAAGTACATGTTCCAATTTGGTCACGGGACCAAAGCGTTTGAGCTCCTTGGTCCATCAATCGGCTATTTTTGGAATGATATTTATGACGTGTTTGATATAGAGCGCGAAATGATGGTGGAAAAGCTCGACGGCGCTTCTTTTTCAGTACGAGAAATAAAAAAATTGTTTAGAGACCTAGCCGAGGATATGGAAGAAGATTTTGCGGAAATCTGGCTTGAGATTCAGGATGGTGGCAAGAGATTGCTTTTTGTCGAAAGTAACATTCTGCCGGGTCTCAGTCTGGACGAGGAAGAAGATTTGTTTATTGAATATTTAGTTCCTCTTGGAAAATCTCAAGTTTTGTTATCAACTAACGAGTATCGTGCAGTACATTTTCCTGAAGAGAAAACTGTCACTCTTTTGGTTGATGCTGACGAAATCACAATTGCATTGATCAAACTATTTTTGGATAAGGTTCGAGAATGTAATCCAAAGAAACTCTTCCTAGTAAATTGGAGAGATATAGCAGCTGATGTAACCTCTTTCTTAGTCGCTTCAAAAGTAATCCTTCTAAATTCCCAGAAAATGCTTCGAGAGATTAATTCTAGAAATCTGGAAACTGCACTGGTTCCATTTTTGATGGAGGTTCAGAACCGTTCGGCAGATGACTTCACAAAAGATAGATTCAGAGTATATTTGGACCTCGTGAAAAGTGCAAGATCGAATGTGACAAAAAAGGAATCGTTGGAGAATTTGTCAAAGTATTTCTTAAATGGCGTTGCAGGGCTTAAAGTAATTGAGAAAAACCGCAGAGGTCCTTCGGAAGAGCTTGACCTTGTTATTGCCAATGAGTCGAGTGATCCGCCTCTAAAAACCATTGGAAACCCTATTGCCGTAGAATGTCGCCACAGAAGAAAACCGGCTAGTAGCAAAGATATTAGAGATTTTTGTGGAAAACTAACTTCTGTCGGCCTCAGGGCAGGAATATTAATTTCTTTAAAAGGAGTCACAGGAGACATTTACGATGCGGTAGGAGTAATTAGGGATGCGAGAAAAAATGGTGTATCTATAATAGTAATTAATTTAGAAGATTTAAGCCAGATTGTTAAGGGGAAGAAACCACTTGAAGTGATTCGAGACTGTTTTTACAAATATGTCTAATTCAATCTTCATCCTGTTTTTGTCACAAAGTTAATATTCAAATGGCCTTGAGGGAAAAAACGACCTTGCTTGAATAAGCGAATTACTGCTAGTCAAATTAGCGAAATAAAGAGATTAAGTAAAGCTGGATATTCTTTAGTTGCTCTCTCTAAGAAGTTCACAATGGGCAAATCAACCATTTATTATCATGCTAAGATTTGCTGTCAAAAAATGAGCAAATTTGACGCAGGTCTGCTCAATGATGAAGAGAGAGGATATATTTTGGGCATTTTTCTTGGAGATGGTTCATTCAACAAAGGAAAGAAGAACCCACGTTTTTTCGTCAGATTCACTCTTGATGCAAAAAGAGATGTAGACATCGCATTTCAACTGGTAAACATATTTAAAAAAGCAGGAAAAAAGATTCGCCTAATTTCATATAAGAGCAATATTATCGCTAAAACTTGTTCTAAGGAATTAGTAAATTACGTCAAGGAATATATCAACTATAATGAAGGTTGCAAAAGTCTCGAATCCCTCAAAAACCTATCTGAAAATTTCGAGTATGATTTTATTGCTGGATTAATTGATAGCGACGGTCATGTCCATGAGCACTTAGGCACAGAAATAAAGACAGTTTCTAAACAGATTTCTGATAGAGTTTTAGAAATTCTGAATGAATTGGGAATGCCCGCAGAGATAAAAATAAGGAACCCGCCTAACAATAGTTTTTCAAATAGACCTCGGTTTGAAATTTACATGAGATCTAGAGATATTAAGCAGCACAAAAACAAAATTCCCTCAGTTAAGATTAATCGTTACTCGACCAAGTTTCCACGCCCCGAGAAAGATTAATTAGTTAAATTATCGTGTATTGTTGCGGCGCTTAGGCCAACGAGTTGATAGCCCAGGTAGTATAGTTCGGTCCAGTATATGCGGCTGTCGCCCGCAGGACATCACGAAAAAAATCGTGACCTGATCCGGGTCCAAATCCCGGCCTGGGCGCCAAAACCCTCTATTTATCCTTATTTTGCAAAATGAGTGACTAATTGAGCTTTTTTCTAATTTAAAACTTACGAGATTTGGACAGACAAGTTAGGTGAAGATTCCCGTGGGCGCATTATTGTCTAATCATCCTCCTCTCAAATTATTTTCATCTTCAAAAGAGGGTAACTAGTTCAAATTCTTCCTATGGGGTCAAGTGCCGACTGAGACTCAACTAGGCAATAATTGATAGTAAGCTTAGCATAAGCCTTTCTTTCTATCAATGTTTTCTATGCTTTTTCTAACATATTCTTCCTCTTTCGTAAATCTCATACCGTAAAATGCTTCACGAAAACATGAAACGAAAAAGCTATTATACTATGATGGTCAATTGAATTTTTGGGAGAAGCTCAATTGTCGATTATTGCTGTTTCTGACTTGCATCTAGGATTCGATACCTCCGACAAAGCTGCGTTTATCCGCTTCCTTGAAAAAATTCAATCCGACCCCAGCGTTACAGACCTGGTTCTTCTCGGCGACATCGTGGACATGTGGAGGCGAGATTCCTCCGGCATTTTCCTCGAGAACCATGATGTTCTCGATCTGATCATCGGACTACAGAAGACGATGCGCGTCCACTACATCGCAGGAAACCATGATTTCCATGTCCGCAAGCTACAAGGCCGAGGATACCCCGTCAACTTCCTTAAGGATCTTACGCTTCAGCAAAACGGTCTAAGTTGCAGGTTTGTTCACGGCTGGGAGTTCGACGAGATGCAGAGGGAGCACTTCATGGAGTCGCTGTGCCATTCAATGTCTGATCAAAAGGGCGACCGCGATACTAACATTTGGGCTGCTCTTGGTCGTTACGATAGTGACTTATCTCGTTTTTTCTCTGTGATCGATCGGGGAAGAAAACGCCGAATTGCTGAGATGCTGCAGCTAGGTCCAGAAGAGAGGCTCATAGAAAACCTGAGGGGTGTAGAGAAGAAGGCCCGTTCCACAGTTCAGCCAAAAGAAATTCTCGTCTTCGGCCATACTCACAGACCCTTCGTGAACAAGGACGAAAACCTCGCAAATACCGGCTCATGGGTTACAACCTCGCCTATCCGTAATACGTTTGTGCGGATAGAAGGTGGGAAACCCAAGCTATTTGTGTTCGAAGGAGCCGAGATTACTGAAAGAGCCGACATCTAACTGACGCTCTATCAATGGAAACCGGAACTTAAAAGAAAAAATACAACAAAGTAATTTGATATACTTAGCGTAGACCTATGCCTGGGCGCCATTTCAACTTTTTCTCGGGGATTCCAAATACAAACGACAGCTCAAGATTTTGGGTTCATAACCAATAAATCAAATGTTATACAAAGCAGTACTGATTGTAATGGAGAAAGAGCAAGAAACGCAGATTCCGTGCATCAAATGCCGATCGTACAGTGCTGAACAAAGAAAGTTCTCATGCAAACCCCACATCTGCAAGGAACTGTCAGTGTGGCTGCAGCAACGTTGTCCGCAACTAGCGCCTAACCCTGCAGAGACGGAAATGCGGGTCCGCATTGCAGCAATCCCCTACGTGGTTTAAAGTCGCAAGTACACTTTTAAGAGCAATTTATCGTTTTTGACTTGTTGTTGGCGCCTGGCAGTCACAAAATTATTCAATAGGAAATACCCTACTTTAATTTGTGAAATTCAAGTCGATACATGAAAAAGCAAGGGTTCTTGACCTTTCAATAGATAACTACATCGGGGAAAAGGGAAGCTTTGTTCCCATGCGCCTCTTGCAACAAAAGGTCACTGATGTCTTTCCAGATGCAGTCTTGGTTAATTTTGGGTTGCACAAACTCGTTTTTCATTTAAGATATAAGAGCCATGATTTGGCGCTCAAAGTTGGGAAGGCACAGGCTGTTGAACGTGACCATATGGTGTATCGGCAATTGCCGCCAAGCTTGAGGCATGTTTATCTTGCACGTGTCTTTTGGCACACCAAATACTCGATACTTCAAGAGTACGGGTTGGAGGCGGAGGTTTCGCGTCAACAGCTTCTGCAGCTTCGGTCTTTAGCTGGCAAATACGGTTTGCTGGATATAACCTGCGACAACATCCGAGTGGTCGACGGGCAGCTAAAGATAATTGACGCCGGCATCTCGCCGCCCGGTTTCTATGGGTTATGGAAGATCGCTGACACAATTAGCCGCCGTTTGCCGGGGCCAGTAGCCAGAATAATTCGGAAAACCCGTTTGATCGCTGCTGTTAGGCAAAGCTAATGTGTGGGAAAAGTCTCGTTTTCTATCTTGGTTTTTCGGAAAAACATATCAAGCCGATGCGTTCATCATGCAAGTGTAACATGACAGTAACATCGCCGATTCAAAACGTTCGCTGTTCAGACAATTGGCTAAAAGAAATTTTGAACGCTGCGAAATTGGCAAACACCGACCAATTGGTTACGCGGAGCTCTCAGGACAGTCTGTGCGTATTATGCAAGGGTTCAAGATTTCTCTGCGGTAAAACCCGCTGTCCAATCATGCTCAAAGTCAACTATTTCCTAAAAAGTGTCCCGTTGATGGGTGAAGACATCGCAGGCATGTCGCCGCCGAGCGTTTTCATCGGTAGAATCGGCTACCCAAATGTTTACGCTGGTCCATTGGTTCCGCCCTTACACGAGGATACGGCTGTTTACGATTTGCCTGAACGCTGGTTTGGGAAATCCATGGACGAAATCGTTGGTTTTCGCAGCATGCTCGTGCGAGGCAAATACAGGGTTAACGTTCGAAAATTCATGGAATCAGGAAAAATCATGGATCAGACCCGTGAATTAGCTCTAGCAGATAGCTGCGTTGACATGGAGTTGAACCTTACTAAGAGACCCCACAGCTCGATCTTTCTTGATGATAACGTTCAGCCTTTTGGTCCTTCAGCGCCGATTCGAGATTTGCATGTTGGCAATGCACGTTACGACGACAAAATCGAGAAGGCATACTACGATACGGATCTGCGTGCTCAACCCGCGGTGCTTGACCTTTACAGCAGAGGCGTCGTAGTTAGCAAGATTCAGAAGGCTTTCAGCGTCGGCGCTTTCGGAGTTGAGAAAAACAGGCGTTTGGTTCCGACGCGTTGGAGCATAACAGCTGTTGACGATATTATCTCTAAGAACCTGATGGCGCAAGTCAGAACTAACCCTGAAATCAACGAGTTCAGAGTTTATGAGTCAATTTACATGGATAATGTCTTTGAAATATTGATGATTCCGCAAGGTTGGAGCTACGAATCAATGGAAGCGTGGTATCCAGGAACTGTTTGGAACCCTACGGGGAAAAGCATCGCGATCTTTTCAGATTGGGAAGGAAACAGCGGACGAACCACTTACGCGGCGATTGGAGGCTGTTACTATTCCGCGCGGATGGCAACCTGTGAGCTGTTGGTGAAGGAGCGGCGGCAAGCCACAGTGATTGTTCTCAGGGAGGCGCGTCCCGGATACATCATGCCAATCGGCGTTTGGCAAGTCCGCGAAAACGTCCGGAATGCGATGCGCCAAAAACCTTATCTCTTTAAGAGTTTAGCTGAGTCTCTGCAGTTTATCGGAGAAAGATTTGAAATTCCGATGCAACGTTGGATAATGCAAAGTGAACTTTTGAAGCAGGCATTATTCCAAAAGAAAATATCTGACTTCTTCAATGCATAACAACCTGTACTCCAGCAATCTGCAGTTTTCTTTTGATATGCGACAACAAATCTTAAAAAACCAGCCTCTTATACACTGAACTGAAACTTAATGCTAAACCCTGTATTGAAAAGGTTCATTTTGCCCTTCGCGCCGCAGAAAAACAGGGAACCGTTCAACTCGGAAGTTGAAGAAGCTGCTTTGTACGCGTTTGCAGAGCTTGAAAGAATGAAGGGAGGCGGGCTTATAGTGAAGCAGCCAGAGGAAAAACTCGTTTTCTTAGCTAAAATTGGCTATCCGCTGTGGCTGTTTCCCAAGAACGATTCGTCCTACATTTTCGACGGCCAAAGCAGCCCTAACAGTGTATTGTCCTATTTTGAATTGCCGTCGGCTAACGCTTTCATGGATAGTTTACAAAGCGACTCTAAGACTCGGGAAGACTTCACAGCTTTCCTCACAGACAATGACAATTACTTTTCCCAGCCCAAGAAGGAGAAAAATGTTTCTCTCGGACACATGATTGTTGACTCAGATTTCAAGAAAGAGTTTAGCGCCTTCCGTAGAGAAGCCGTCGAAATCACAGGTCAAGCGGCAAACTACGCGCTGCTTTCGCCAATGCTAGAAGAAGGAGAGATTTCTTCGGTTTTAACGGAAATTGTTGATTTGCAAATTGGAGGCAGGGAAGATACGGCGTTGCTTGCTGAGTGCCTAAGAGCAATCAACAGGATTACTGGGCAATACATTACGGAACTGGACTACGCAGCAAACGCCGTCAGCGATGAGGCAAACGCAAAGATCAGGGCGCAGAAAGAATTCATCGACCCGAAAGTGGTCGCCTTGAACAGCCAGTACAAACGGCGGATAGGCGAAGTTGCCAAAATCTTCGACCACGAACTTGAAAACCTCGAGAAACTGAAAGCAAAGACGGAAAGAGGCATCGAGAGTGGCGAAGGAAAAATCAGGCTTTACCAGCGGGAAGCGGAAGTCCAAGCCTCAAAGAACCGTTCAATTTATGAGAAAAGATGGAAAGAAAAAACCGCGCAGACCAAAAAGGACCTCAACGCGTTGCGAAAAGAATTGAAGCGCGCTGAAAAAAATATTGCGAAACTTGCAAAACAGAAAAAGTTGCAGACGGCCAAATTGCAGCTTGAATTGGAAGCGGAAATTAAGAATGCACGCCAGCCCCTGTTTGATCTTGAAGCCGTCCGCGACGCTAAAATGCTGATTTTTAAACGGGAAACCGAGAAATTGCTTAGACTGGAAAAACCAGTTGCCGATAATCTTACTGATGCAATCAAGTTGGGAGAATCAGTAAATGGTAAATTTGCGATGCTCGGCATTGTGGATCTGCAGTTGAAGAGCCCGGCTTTGTTTTACGTTCCCTTTTACGTAGGATACTATCAAGCGGGATTGAGTAGACGCTTCATTTTTCTTCCTCCGTCAATTGCGAGCAAGGAAGGGTTCACCTCCAAAATTAAGGGCGTGTTTGGTAGATCAAGGATCAGGCAGTTTTTGATTCCGCGATTTAAAGCAATATCCGGGTTAATCGATAACGTCGAAATTCTAGCCAAGCAGGACCCGTTTTTGAATAGCCAAATCAAGAGTTTAGGAGAAAAATACAACCTTATAACCTCTCGTATGGCCCGCGGCAACATCGCGGAGGGTTTGCTTCGTCTGAGAAATCAAGGTTGGCTTTCAGACAAAGAGTACCAGATTTTAAGCGACAGTTTAGCTTAGCGCTTTGATTTGGTTTTCAGAAATAGTTGCATTATCGCCGGTTTTGAGGGCAGGTATTCAGGGTTGAAAATCTAAAAACAAATCGCAGGGCTCTTAGAAGAAGACTTATAGGTTACCAGTGTTACCCTTTTGTGGTTTTTGAAAATGTCAATAGACCTTTTTGGTAGAGAAGAAGAAGACGAAGATTGCGACGACTGCGATTGCGAAGATTGCGAGGACGAAGAATAAACTTCTTCCCATTCCTTTTTTCTTTAAAAGTCAACGAAAAACTTCACTCAATTCGACATTATTCGAACCCAATTATTTTCTGGTGAACGAATAGACAGCTTCAAAAAACTTTATTCGTCTTATTGTAATGAATGATAATGAAAGTGTTTTAGTTGAGAAGGTTTACAGGTAAAACTTCAACGGCTATTATTCCTTTTCCCGAGAGCAAAATTTTGCTTGTTAAGAGGGACACTGTGCCTTTCAAGGGTTATTGGGCGTTGCCGGGCGGCAGAGTTGATCTGGGCGAAACCGTTGAGCAAACAATTGTTCGTGAATGCAAAGAAGAGACGGGTCTTGATGTACAAATTGACCGCAAAATTGGGGAGTACGTGGAAAAAGGCGTAAAAGACGAGGTGGAGTATGAATATTACCCTACATGTTTCGTTGTCAAGGTGGTCGGCGGCGAAATAATGCCACAGGAAGGCGAAATCCAAGAAATCAGACTTTTTCGGCTACAACGGCTGCCGAACCAATTGGCGTTTGAACACTTCAAAATGATTGAAGATTATATGAACCCAAAGGTATAGTTACTGTTTCTCAACTGCCTTCTTTACTTCAGATAAGACCTCTGAGAAGTCGGCTTCTTGATCGGGTTTCATGCCTTTCTTGGCAACCTTTAGCACAGTTTCGTAGCCTTTGCCGTTAAGCATCTTTTCCATTTTTCCCATAGCCCTGCTGCTTCCAAAAATACGGTGAGTGCAAAACACTATTGCCTTTTTGTGCTCCACCTTTGGCATACTTTCAATGAAGGCTGAAGCTTCTTTTGCTGGACTCGCTCCCTCGACAGGCGAGCCGATGATTAGGAGGTCACAGTCTTGGATGGCGCTGGGCTGTGTTTCTGCCATAGAAAAAATGGGTGCTTTCACTGTTTCTGCTATTGCTTGTGCAAGTCGTTTGGTGTTTCCAGTTCTTGAAAAGTAAACTACGCAAGTTTTCATGGTTTCTGATAGGGTTTGTTCGGTTAATATAACCTTCTATATATCTGCATATGAATTGAGGTGTTAATTTTAATAGTTCTGCAATAGTATTTCCTTTGACCCGAAATGATGGATTACGCTGTAATCGCCGAAGCCTACGAGAAAATTGAAGCTACCACGAAACGGCTTGAAATGACGGATTTGCTGGTGGACATGCTCAAGAAGACGCCTAAAGATGTAATCGCAAAAGTCGTTTACTTGACCCAGGGTAAACTGTATCCAGATTTCCTTGGCGTCGAAATGGGTGTCGCCGAGAAACTAGCCATCAGAGCCTTAGCCCGCGCGTCTGGGCAAAGCGAGAGCCTAATCGAGTCGGAACTGCAGAAAAGCGGGGACATTGGCGAAACAGCCCAAAAACTTTTAGCAAAAAGGAAACAATCAACCTTTTTCAGCCAAAAGCTTACAGTAGAGCGGGTTTATGAGATGCTGGATAAGCTGGCTAAAACTTCGGGCTCTGGCGCTGTTGACACGAAAATGGCGATGCTCTGCGGATTATTGACTGATGCGTCGCCGAATGAGGCAAAATGGATTGTCCGAACGGTGACGGGTAACCTGCGGTTGGGGATTGCTGACATGACGGTTCTTGATGCGTTGGCGATCGCCTATGCAGGCGGGAAAGAAGCTCGGGAACTCGTTGAGCGCGCTTACAGTATTTCCTCTGACCTCGGCAGGGTTGCAAACGTCGTAGTCGAGCAGGGTTTGGCGGGAATCAAGAGGTTCCAAGTTATGGTTTTCGAACCCATAAGGCCCATGCTGGCTGAACGGTTAGCTTCACCTGAAGAAATTCTTGACAAGTTGGGAGGCAAATGTGCAGCTGAGTACAAGTACGATGGCGAACGGGTACAAGCGCACAAGAAAGACGACAAAGTCATTTTGTATTCGCGACGGTTAGAGAACATCTCTAGTCAGTACCCCGATGCTGTGGATTTAATCAAGGAAAAAATCGGCGCCAAAGAAGCCATTTTAGAAGCGGAATGTGTCGCAATGGATTTGGAAACTGGAGATATGCGTCCTTTTCAGGAGCTGATGCATAGGCGGCGCAAGTACGGCGTTGAAGAAGCTATTTCGCAGTACCCGATTTCGCTGTTTCCTTTTGACCTTCTCTACGTCGATGGCAAAGACCTAACCCAGAAACCCCTCAAGGAGAGGCGGAAAGAGCTGCTAAGCGTCATCAAAGAAACGGACCGCGTTAGACCCGCCATCCAAAAAGTCGTTAAGAACCCAAAGGAACTTGAGGATTTCTTTGAAGAAGCCATTGAGAAGGGCTGCGAGGGGGTGATGTGTAAATCCATCGCTGAAAACTCGCCTTACCAAGCGGGAAGTCGAGGTTGGCTCTGGATAAAATACAAGCGCGACTACAAAAGCGAAATGATTGACACTGTTGACCTCGTAGTTATCGGCGCTTTCCACGGAAGAGGCAAACGAGTCGGAACCTACGGCGCCCTGCTCTTAGCGACCTACAACGACAAAAACGACACCTTTGAAACCGTGACTAAATGCGGCACAGGTTTCACTGACAAGGACCTTGTTACCCTTCGGGACACTCTGGCAGCACACATTATTCCCCGCAAAAACAGCCGCGTCCAATCTATGCTGCAGGCGGATGTCTGGTTTGAACCCAACTTGGTGCTTGAGATTTTAGGCGCAGAAATTACCCTTAGCCCGATTCACGTGTGTGCCATGGATTCGATCCGGAAAGGCAGCGGCTTAGCGATTCGTTTCCCACGTTTTACAGGTAAATACAGAACTGACAAAGCCCCAGAAGACGCGACGACGTCAAAGGAAATTGTCGAAATGTATCGTGTGCAGCTTAAGAAAATCAGTGAAACCCCGAACCCATAGAAAGATAGACGTTGGCAGACAAGCATTTTCGCGACAGGCAGAAAGGCTAAGACTGATAAGCATCTAACGCCAAAATAAGTGGCGTGCGTGGATGGCTTGGCGCAAGACTCAGAAAAAATGAGGTCACTTATCAATTTCAAGAAGCGACTTGAAGATCAACTTGAAGAATTAACCGCTGAAACCAAAGAGGTTCAAGCATCCTTGGACGCCGTTAACGACGTTTTGCTTCAGAAGGGCTTTAAACGCGGCGATCTCAAAGAGGTAACTGAACCCACTTCGCCGATTCCTTTTCCTAAAGAAGTTGTTTTGCCGAAAACCGAGCCTGAACCACCAAAAGTTGTCATTCAAAGGGGATACGAACCGCCGAAAAACGCAACCCCCCCTCAACCCGCTGAGAGGGAAACGGTCATACCCCTAAAAACCATGGCTGAGGAACCCCTGGCGCTTATAATTTTTGACAAGGTCGGGATGCATGTGTTGCCTGACGAGAGCAAAAACTTCAGTGTTAACACGCCGCCGTTCAACAATTTTCTGGTTGAAAAAGTGCTTGCTAAGATGCAGGAAAAAGACGCCGAGCTGGTGATGACAAAGCAGTTGACTGCGGACAAGGCATTTTCTTTCAATATAGCGCGGGAAGGGGACTTGATTAGGGAAATAATTATTCGCAACGTTGATGAGGAAAGGATTAAAGAGCTTAAATCGAGTATCCGCTGGACTTTTGAAAAAATGTATGAAAAAATGAAAAGCCCATAGAGTTAAACTGTGTGTTTTAGCAAGGTTTCAGTTATTCTGTTTTTCGGACATAAGCCAACGAGGCGTTCGGCTTCCTTCCCTTCTTTGAACAATATCATGGTTGGGATACTGAAAACTTGGAAGCGTTCAGCAGTAGCCGAGTTTTCGTCAACATCAAGTTTGCCCACAAAGACTTTCCCATTGTATTCCTTTGCTAATTCCACAATTGTCGGCGCCAAGGCTCGGCAAGGTCCACACCAATTTGCCCAGAAATCAATCAAAACAACCTTGTTGTTCTTTATGGTTTCTTC
>JBEKPM010000018.1:0-15231 GCA_049520735.1 Bathyarchaeia archaeon
AACGGCTACATGACTCCTGAGGCAGTCAGAACCATCTCGCCTTTCCTCGACGCGGCAACAGTAGATTTCAAAGGCGGAGGCGACCCCGACTTCTACAAATCAGTAATGGCTGTCCCAAACGTCGAGCACATCTACGAAACCCTAAAAGAACTCAAACTCGGCGGCGTCCACATAGAAATCACCAACCTCGTTGTGCCCAAAATGGGCGATTCGATGGGCAGAATTCTTGACATGGCAACTTGGATAAGAGATTATTTGGGGCCAGACACGCCGTTTCACCTTCTGCGTTTTCATCCTGATTACAAGCTCACTACGGTCCCCGCGACAAGCATCCAAGACATGGAGAAAGCCTATATGACGGCCAAACATGCCGGGTTGAACTACGTTTATCTTGGAAACGTTACTGGTCATGCGTCTGAAGATACTTACTGCCCGAACTGCAACGAAGCAATCATTAGACGTAACGGCTACGAAATAACCCAGTGGAAACTCACCAGCGACATGCGATGCCCCGTCTGCGGACAGGCAATCCCAATAAAAGGCAAACTATACCAGTCCAATCTACGCTTCCCATATGCCCTGTTCTAAGAAAATCACCTGCGGCTTGCTTTAAACGTAGAGGAGTCCGATGCCTGCCAATTTTTGGTTTGGACCTTCAACAATTTCAGTATCCCACTTTAAGGGACTAAAAAACGGCAACATATGAATCGGGAAAACGGGCTTGAAGAAAAGACTTCTGAAGGAGACTGAAGAAGGATGAATAACATGAAGGTTGAGTTTACAAGGCTTTTAGACAAGATATTTTATTAAGACTGCGCCTGAAACTGAATTGTGAAAGTGCCGAACCGATGGTTAAGTACTGCGCGTTGGTGGTCTGTACCAGTTACTGGAAACCTAAAGACGACTATGTTGCCAAAGTAATCGATGCTTTAAACGGAAAAATTGAAAACGGGGACTTCTTGGTCATCTCTGAAAAAGCAATCTCAACAGCAAAAGGCTGCATAATCGATGAAAAAGACCTTAAACCCAATTTAGCAGCCAAGGATCTGGCGCGTTTTTGGATGCGGATAGCCTGGGGATACCCTGTTGGAATAATGTGCCGCTTTGGTCATCGACTGTTAAACAGGTTGAGGAATTATCCGCTCGAATCAGGCAGTAGGCATAAACAGTTGGCGTTGGAGCAGGCGGGTGTTTTGCAGGCGCTCATGTTTGGGTCTGAAGGCGGCATCGACGGCTCAAACCTTCCATTCTCTTACGTTTCTTTGCCCCTTGAAAACGCCCGTGAAGTGGCAGACGAAATTCATGCCAAGATTCTTATGAAGTTGAAGAGAAATGTCTGCGTAATAGTGGCTGACACAGACAAAACTTACAGGTTTAGAAATTTCTTTTTTACTCCGAGACCTAAACCAATGAAGGGAATAAATTCTTTCGGCGGCGTCGCCACCTACGTTGTTGGCAGGCTTCTTAATCTAAAGAAAAGCTCAACGCCTTTAGCGGTCGCCGGGTGCAGCATTCAAGCCAGCCAAGCGTTGACAATCACCAACATAGCCGACCGCGCCAGAGGCCCAGGTTCAGGAGCAACAGTCTGGGATATGGCATCCCGATTTCAAGTAGACATCAATGGGGTAAGTTGGGAGATGCTATCCAACATCAAACATAAGCCGCTGGTTATAGTGCGTAAAACCTCAGCGAACAAGGTTAATAGCAGGGACAAATAATCTTCTATTGGAAAATCACGTTTTCGAGCAGTAACAGATAAGAACGAGACTTTGGAGCCAACTTAGGTTACAGGTGAAAAGTGACATGGAAGAAGCATTAAGGAAGTTGGATGCTTTCTTTAATCCTCATTCAGTGGCAGTAATCGGAGCCACAAAAAAGATTGACAAAGCAGGACACGTTATCTTCAAAAACTTTTCAACAAGCAAACTGCGTGGGGTCTTCAAAGGAGAGCTTTATCCAGTCAACCCAAACGAAGACTCAATCCTGGGATTCAAGTGCTACAAAACCTTGACTGAGGTTCCAGGTGCAGTAGATTTAATCGTCATCATCGTTCCGGCTACGGTTGTTCCGAGTGTAATGGAAGAAGCCGTAGTAAAAAACGCAAAAGCCTGCGTCATTATCAGCGCTGGCTTCAAGGAAGTTGGGAACGTTGAGCTTGAAGAGCAAGTGGTCGCAATAGCTAAAAAGGGCGGAATACGCGTCTTAGGACCTAACTGCCTTGGAGTTTACTACTCAAAAACTGGTATCGACACTCTTTTCCTTCCGGAAACCAAAACTCTCACCACAGGCGACGAGGTGGTAGCAACCCCGCGGCCGATGCCCGGAAACATCGCGATGATTACGCAAAGCGGCGCCTTCGGTTCGGCAGCTTTGGACTACTTGACTGGCAGGCAGATGGGCGTAAGCAAATTCGTTAGCTTCGGCAACAAATGCGACGTAGACGAGTCCGACATCCTTCACTACCTTCTTTACGATAAAGAAACCCACGTGACTCTGATGTACCTGGAAGACGTTAAGAATGGGCGAGAGTTCCTGGAAATAGCCAAAAAAGTAACGCTCAAAAAACCCGTTGTCGTCATCAAAACAGGAAGGAGCTCCGCAGGCGCCCGAGCTGCCGCGTCTCACACAGGCGCCATCGCTGGGTCAGACAAGATTTATGATGCTGCCTTCCAGCAGGGCGGAGTCATAAGGGCAAACGACATGGAAGAATTCTTCGATATGGGAAAAGCCTTGGCGATGCAGCCGCCAGCCACCGGCAGAAACATCGGCATCCTCACGGACGCAGGAGGACCCGGCGTCATGACCGTTGACGAATGCGAGTTTTTAGGATTAACCGTTAACAAATTCACCCCTGACATACTTCAGGAGTTCCAGCAGCTCAAAGACACAAACCAAATCCTCAAAATCTCCGCAACAGCAAACCCCGTTGACCTCACCGGCTCAGTGACCGACGACCAATTCGTAATCTCAGCGGACGTTATGTTTCGGGACCCAGAAATCAACGGCATAATCTTGCTTGGGCTACATCACATGCCTGGACTGCGTGAGAAGTACATTGACGGCATTGTCTTGATTGCATCAAGATACTGCAAACCCATCGTTATGTGCGATATCGGCGAAACAGAAATGGCGCTCTACACCCGCTCAAGGTTCGACAGACTCAGCGTTCCATCGTATCCTTCGCCTGAGGCTGCTGCCCGAGCGATGAAGGCGCTGGTGACCTACGGCGAATACCTTACGAGGTACGGTGCCGTAGACGAACGCATCGCATTCATAAAAAAGAACTGCAACGCAGTCACACAGTAACCGAGACGCAGACTTCGCTGTCATCCACAAGTTTGAGGCGTTCCCGTAAATTCCATGTGGCGACAACCTCCAAAACCTGTTGAGGGTAGCCGGGCACCTTCGGCTGAATTATTCCACAATCCAACCCTTCAATACGAGCCTCAATTAAGATTCCTATGCAGAAACCTTTCTCTGGGGAAATTTCGTATTTTCTCGCTTTTTCAAGCATGTCTTTCTGTAAAGCGCTTTCTTTAGTTAGGCAAATGTTTAGTGTTCCAGCGTAAGGGATGAAGCCGAGTTTTTCTTGTATCTGCCGTTTAACCCAAGGTAATCCAATGAATTTTTGTCCTTCGCCGTTTCCAGAAAAAACTGTGCCTTTG
Source organism: Bathyarchaeia archaeon (assembly GCA_049520735.1). Taxonomy (GTDB): domain Archaea; phylum Thermoproteota; class Bathyarchaeia; order Bathyarchaeales; family Bathycorpusculaceae; genus Bathycorpusculum. Next base: position 3,666 of record JBEKPM010000018.1, read on the forward strand.
AAGGTTATCTGCGGCAAGAAAAATAGCCTTCATTTGAGGCTTATTTCTGCTGTTTTAGCCATTGGGCAACCTGTTTCAGGACAGGATCTGATGATATGTCGACTACTGGGACGATCATTTTTTCTTTGGTTTCAATTGTCTGTGCGTATTTTGGCATGAGTGCGTAGCCGACAAATGTCCAGTAGACTTTGCGGTTCTCGAGCAGCTCCCTCGCGACTGCTGTTGTTGAGGCTGGAAGGGGAAAATAAAGGAAGACTACGCCTTCAACCCAGTAAAGCCCCGCAAGTTTGCCGCCAGCTATTACAGAGGTAAATCTTGCTATGTCCTCTGGTGTGTTGAAGAGGGTTTTTTCCATGACAACGATTTCTTTAAACGGCGAGTAAGAAATGCTTACTTCAGGTGTACTCATAACAATCATCCTTAGCTGGTTAGTAAGTGTGTGAGCGGTTCCCTTTTAATTTTGCCATACCCTTTAGAAAAAGTTATAGCGTAGGTGGACATTAAGCCTTCACTAACATAACACTCGGATGGTTACCATTCAATGCCTGAAATACGTGTAGCATTAGTCGGCGTTGGCAACAGCGCATCAGCCCTGATTCAAGGAACACAATACTATAAGGACGCGAAAGAAAACACCACCGTCCCAGGATTAATGCATGTCAATTATGGTGGCTACCATATCCGCGACATACATTTTGTCGCTGCCTTCGAAGTTAACAAAGACAAAATTGGAAAAGATCTCTCCGAAGCCATCTGGGTTAAACCTAACGTCTGCGAAAAATTCGCCGAAGTCCCCAATTTGGGCGTAAAGGTTTCTCCAGCTCCAATCCTTGACGGCGTCGCGCCTCATATGCGGGAAACCTTCAATGTCTACGACGACAGTAAAACAACCAAGGAAAGCGTCGTCAAAGTTCTCAAAGATGCTAAGACACAGGTTCTGGTAAATTATCTTCCAGTCGGCAGCCATGACGCAGTTCGATTTTACGCGCAATGTGCAATTGATGCAGGATGCGCATTTGTGAATTGTATGCCGGAGTTCATCGGGTCAGACAAGAGCGGGGAGTGGCCTAAGAAATTTGAGAGCGCAGGCTTACCTGTCCTTGGCGACGATATTAAAAGTCAGGTTGGCGCTACAATCTTGCATCGTACTCTTGTGCGGTTGTGTTTGGATCGGGGTACGATTGTTGATGAGACTTATCAGCTTAATTTGGGCGGCGACACAGACTTCCAAAACATGACTGTTGAAAACCGCCTCACCTCGAAACGCATCAGCAAAACTGAAGCCGTCACAAGCCTCGTCCCCTATAACCTGCCAACACGCATCGGACCCAGCGATTATGTGCCTTTCTTGAAAAACAAGAAAATCTGCTACATCTCACTTAAAACCCGAGCGTTCGGTAACCGCCCCATAACCATCAGCGCAAAACTCGAAGTTGAAGACTCACCCAACAGCGCTGGGGTAGTCATCGACTTGATTAGGGCTGCAAGAATCGCTTTAGACCGTAAAATCTCCGGTACCCTGGTAAGCATGCCATCCTACGCGTTCAAGCATCCGCCAGTTCAGGTGCCTGACCCACAAGCGAGGCAGTGGACGGAAGATTGGATAGCCGGAAAAAGGGACCGTTAAGACATTTTCTTTTCTGTGAAACCTTTTTTAGCTTGAATTAGGAAATGGATACTTGTTGATTTAGAAGGTTCGAAATGCATGGTTAAAGTTGAATCTTACGAAGTGCCTGAAGGGCTCTATTTCTCCAAGGATTTTGAATGGATAAAAATTGAAGGCGACAAAATCCGCATGGGCATCACTGACTACGCGCAGAAGGCTCTTAGAGAAATCGTTTACGCTGAATTACCCGGCGTGGGTACAGAAGTCAAGCAAGGCGAGCCTTACGGCACCCTGGAATCTGTCAAAGCCGTGTCAGACCTTGTTGCCGCAGCAACCGGAACCATCGTGGAAGTCAACGAAGAAGTCCAGTCAAAACCCGAAATCCTCAACGAAGACCCATACGGGAAAGCTTGGTTAATCGTTGTTAAACCCTCAAACCTGCAGACAGAGCTTGCAAACTTAATGGACTTTGACAAAGCCGTTGAATGGCACAAATGTCAAGTTCAACAAAAATAAGCTGAAGGCATCGGGCATGGCAAGACGCGTAATCGTTATCGGGGCAAACGCCGCAGGCGTCGAAGCAGCCTCAGCCGCACGCAAAAAAGACCGGACGGCTGAAATCACCCTTATAACCCAAGAAAAAACCGCTGGGTACTCACGCTGCGGGTTGCCTTTCGTAATTGGCGGGCAAATCCCAAACTTCAGCGACCTAATTGTTTACCCTTCCGCTTATTTCCAGATGCTTAAGCTGAACCTGCGTAATGAAACAAAAGCCACAGCCATCAACACTAAAGAAAAAACCGTCACCATCCAAACCAAAGAAGGAGCAACCGAAGTTCTCCCCTACGAAAGCTTGGTCATTTCAACGGGCGCTGACTCTTTCACTCCCCCGATCAAAGGCAGAGAAAAACCCGGCGTTCTGAGCCTCCGAGGCATAGAAGACGGTGAAAAGATCGATGCAGCTGTTAAAGCAGGAGCGAAATCCGCGGTTATTATGGGCGCTGGCCTAATCGGGTTAGAACTCGGCGTCGCCCTAATCGAACGCGGACTGAAAGTTACGGTTGTAGAAATGCTTCCTCAGATTCTCCCCCAGCTGCTTGACGCAGACATGGCACAACTGGTTGCCGCGCACCTACAAGAAAAAGGCATGACTATTCTCCTAAGCAAACCCGTAGAGGAATTCCTCGGCGAAGCCAAAGTCACAGCTATAATAGCTGGAGGCGAAAAAATCGAAGCCGACCTCTTCATCAGCTCCTTTGGCGTCAGAGCTAACACGAAACTCGCCGCCGACGCCGGCATACCTCTAGGCGAAACCCGCGCGATCAAAACGAATTCCCGGATGGAGACAGAAGTGAAAGACGTTTACGCCGTAGGCGACTGCGCTGAAGCCCCAAACATCATAACGCACAAATCAGCGTGTGCTCAACTGGGCACAATTGCGGTTCGACAAGGCAAAGTTGCGGGTGCAAACGCAGGCGGCGGCTACTCGCAGTTCTCAGGAGTTCTAGCTTCGGCAGTAACCCGACTCTTCGAGATTGAAGCGGGCGCCACAGGCATAAGTGAAACAGCCGCGGCACGCAACAGAATCGAAGTGGTCACGGGCGCGATCAGCAGCAAAACAAAAGCCGACTACTACCCGACTGCTAAACCCATTAAGGTCAAGCTCATCGTCGAGAAAGAGTCGGAGCGCATAATCGGAGCCCAAATAATCGGCGGAGAAGAAGTCACCCAACGTATAAACGCACTCTCATTCGCCATTCAGAAACATATGACGGTTCGGGAACTAGCGAAAGCTGACACAGCCTACGCGCCTCCCCTATGCGAAACATGGGAACCCATGGTTTTAGCAGCAGAAATGGTCTTAATGAAACTCCGCTAAAACAGCCCCTTTCTTTTTCTTCTCTTCTTAATGATCTTTTAAGTTTTGACATTTGACTAGCTATCGTAGGTTTAACATACGACCTTTGATTGCTTACGGCAGAAGGTACGGAGCAACAGCGGGCGCGTCTGAGGAAATTGCGAAAGTCCTCAAAGGCGAAGGATTTGATGTCAAAGTTGTTGATGCAAAAAGTCTTATTTCGGTGTTGGGTTTTAGATGAGGTAGGCTTCTGTGATGTATCTTCGCACAACCCATTGGGTCTGGAAGTAGTAAGCTATCTTCGCGATCGAGTTTTTCATGAGATTTATCCAAGTATCTTTTTGTCTGTAGAATGTTGGACAAATTAGGTACTCGAGTTTGCTGTAAAGGTCTTGAAGTTCAAGTTCTCTTCTTTCATTTTCAGCCAATAGCTCTCTTGGGTGAGGGCCTATTGCCCAGCCGGTTACGCCTTCGGTACAGCCTTCCATCCACCAACCATCTAGGACACTGAAGTTTACGACGCCGTTGTGGGCGGCTTTCATGCCGCTGGTTCCTGAAGCCTCAAAAGGTGGCAAGGGAGTGTTGAGCCAAACATCCACGCCTGAAGTAAGTTTGGCTGCGACATCCATATCATAATTCTCCAAGTAAACTACGCTTACTTGGCCTTCCAATTTACGTGCGTAATCATGGATTTGCCTTATGAGTCCTTTTCCATCGGTGTCCTTTGGATGCGCTTTTCCAGCAAATATCATTTGGATTTTTTCTTTCCGATTTATATCCGTCAGTCTGTGCAGATCGCTGAAGATGAGGGTTGCGCGTTTGTATCCTGTTGCTCTTCTAGCGAAGCCGATTGTCAATGCTTGCGGATCAAGTGTTTTCCCGTTGGCTTTTTCGACGAACGTTAGCAGTTCTGTTTTTGCTTTGATATGCGCATCCCAGACTTCTCGATTGGGAATCTCGCTGGCTTTGGCAAGAAGTATTGGTTCGTTAGTCCAGCCTGGAATGTACTTGTCGAAGAGTTGTCTGAAGTAAAGGCTCGTCCATGTGGCGGAGTGGACTCCATTTGTAACTGCTCTGATATAGCGACCTGGAAAAAGCTTTCTGGAGTAGTCCACATGCGCCAAGGAGACACCGTTGATGTATTTGCTTAGATTTAATGCTAGGAAAGCCATGTTGAGGTTTTCCGTTCCCGCATGTTGCTTCATTTCAGCCAGCGGATATTCTTTGCCAAGCATCTGCTGGACAAGTTCATATGAGAATTGATCGAATGCGGCTTCCACTGGGCTGTGGGTGGTGAAAACGCAGAGGTTTTGGACTTTTTCTGCATCCATACCGTTCTCTTTCAACAGTTCAAGTGTCAGTAGGCTGGAGTGGCCTTCGTTCATATGGTATTTTCGGATTTTGAAAGGCAAATTTTTCAGGAGTTTAGTGCCTCCTATGCCGAGGACGATCTCTTGTTTTAGCCTGTAACTCTTGTCGCCGCCGTACAATGAATCTGTGATTCTTCGGTCTTCTGGAGAATTCTCTTCCATATCGGTGTCTAGAAATAGAATTGGTACCATGCCGCCAGTAATGCTCTGATACTCATGAAGCCAAGCTTGTACTTTGACTGGACGCCCTTCGATGGTTACCGTGACAACGTTTGGCATACGAGTTAAGGTTTTGGCTGGGTCCCACTCGTCAGGAAACTCAAGTTGCTCCCCTTGCTCGGTGAGTTTTTGCCTGAAGTAACCCTTTCTGCTTGCGAGTGTGATAGCAACCATCTGGAGCCGTAGGTCAGCACTGGATTTCACTATGTCCCCTGCTAAAACGCCCAAGCCCCCACTGTAGGTAGGCATGTTACTGGAAATACCAATTTCCATTGAGAAGTAGGCAATTCGGCGGTCTTCTAAAAAGTGTCGTCGGCAGTTTTCGCTGCAGAAACAGTGTTTTTTGCCACCGAAACTTTCGCATGTCGCTTCGATTCTTGTTGCCAGGTTTTCTGTATCTATCTGGATTCCACAAACTGGGCATCTCAAAAACACAGGATCAACCAAACTTGGCACCACTGAAGAAAACCCATCAGCCCACATTGATATATATGTGTATTGCAAGGAAGGGAGACACTTCGAATTTGGTTTCTAACCCAGCCGTAATCTAAGGACATTTGATAGCGAATCAATTACAATTCAAGAAAGAATAACAACACTGCGTTTTAGGTTGCTGTTTTTTAAGCTTAAGTTACCTAAAGAATTGCCATAGCCGCAGAAATGGTTCTGATGAAACTGCGGTAAACGTGAACTTTTTCTTTTCCTTTTTTGGTTATCCTGTATTTGACATTTCCGGCTGGGTGAAGGGTTCGGTCAAGCCGACAATCAGCTTCCCAAAAGTGTTAATGTGTGTTTCCTCATCAGCTAAGATCTCCTCTAGCAATCGCCTTGTTGTGTAGTCGCCTTCTTTTGCTGCCGCTTGAATTCCTTCCTTGTAGAGTTCGATGGCGCTCTCTTCATCCCGCTCGTCCTGCGTGAGCATTTCGATGAGGCTGCCTCCAACGAAAATCGGCTCAGGCGTGGTTGTAGGTACGCCATTGAGATAGTCAAGCTGCTCGGCCAGACGTTCGGCATGTTTCATTTCGGCGATGGCTGTCTTTCGGAAGACATCTTCCACGACGGCGCCTTCAATTCCCGTGACTTGAACGTGCTGCCACATGTATTGAATGCTGACTTGAAGTTCGCGAGCTATGGCTTTGTTTAGAAAGTCTAAAAGTTTTTCAGAAACCAAAACTTTTCACCTAAAAAAGTTAAGTTAAGCTTGATATATAAATCAGCCCCAACCCGACGGTGCTCATCTGCCTCTTGATGTTAAAATCGATTGGGGCGGGTTTAACGCTTAAAAGGCAATCGTCTCTATTTTGAGGCATGGCTTCCCAGTCGATCAGTCCTTTTCAGGCTTTCTTAATGGTTTTGCTGATTATTTTCTGGGGAAGCTCATTTGTGGTGGTCAAGCAGCTTCTGGATGTTGGGTTGACGCCGATTGCAATAGCAACTTTTCGGTTCCTGTTGGCTGGCTTACTCTTCCTTGTCGCTCTAGCAATTAAGAAGCGGGTAAGCCCAACTTACAGGCTAAGCGTCGAGCGCAAAGATCTGCTGGTTCTGCTGGTGCTTGCGCTTACCGGCGTAACTTTCTTCTTCACCATACAGTACACGGGAATTCAGCTAGCAGGAGCTTCAATAGCTGCAATCATGGTTTGTCTTCTCTCACCAATATTGATCACCGTTTTCTCCGTAAGATTGTTCGGGGACAAATTAAGAAAGAAACAGTACATCGGCATCGCTGTCGCGGCTGCGGGCACGTTGTTGGTTGTCTTAGCTGACCTCTTGAACCTCGAGGGAAGCATGACTTTCTTGGTTGGCACATTGATTTTGCTTTCAACTCCGGTTATGTGGGCAGTCTACAGTTTGCTGGGACAGAAAATCATGCAAAAATACGATGCCTTTCTCGTAGTTGCCTATGTTAGCCTGCTCGGCGGAGTATTCTTAATTCCTTTTTCGCTCGCTGAAGGCTCCTTCATGCAGCTCTTCACCATGAACCTCAGCGACTGGCTAAGCGTGCTTTATTTAGCTTTTACCTGCTCGCTACTCGGTTACTTCATCTGGTTTTACGTGCTCAAGAAGGCTGGGGCAACAGCAAGCGCCTTCCTTTTCGCCGAACCCCTAATAACCGCAGTTTTCGCGGTGATGTTCATCAGCGAAACACTCTACCCGTCTGTAATTGCGGGCGCAGTCCTGATTTTCATAGGGGTCTTCCTAGTCACTTTCAATAACCGTCATCGAAGGAAAATTCTAATATGAAACGACTTAGCTTCTTAATCCAAACAGCTTAAATCAAGCATTGAATAAGCAAACTGTGCGGGCCGGTCGTCTAGCCTGGTTAGGACGTTGGCTTTACACGCCAAAGGTCGCCGGTTCAAGTCCGGCTCGGCCCACCAAGTAATTTTTAGAATCTAGAATTTTTCTATAATTATTTTTTTGCCTTCAGTGTAGATGGCTATTTCGTCACCTACCTTAGCATTTATGGCTTTAACAATGTCTTCAGGCAGATAAACGATTGGCTTTTTGCCTGCCGTGCTTATTTTTCGCTTGAGTTTTAGAGGTTGAATTATGTTGCGGAGCCGTTCACGAATGGCGTCATATTGACCCAAAGTAAAGACTTCTTCTTTACAGTCGGGGCATCTAAGCGCTTTGACATTGCGTATCACTACCCCTTGATATTCGTAATCAATCGTTACTTCCTCGCATTGCTTGTTGCATTTTGGGCAAACAGACATTTGTTTTCTCATCGTCCTTTAGTTATCGTTATTATTGTTATTCGGTCAGGGCACTCCGAACAAATCGCAACCAAAGTTCCATGTTTGGTTTGCAAGGTATATCTTGTTTCGATTTTGCCTTCTTGATGTCTTTGACCTTCTTCGATTATGCGTTTTATCGTGGTAGAATCCAGATCATATTTGATTGATCTATCGGATGCATGCTTGGTCAACACTATTGGTTGTTTTGTCAAAGTAGCCCTATAGTAATATACGTGCTTTGGACGTATTAAGATTTACCGTGCAGCCTAAACGAGCAGTCGCAAATTTGCTGCGTGTTCCGGCTTTACACGCCTGAGCGAAGCGAAGTCCTGAAACGTAGTGAAAGGACAAAGGTCGCCGGTTCAAGTCCGACCCCACCCACTTATTCCGTTCAGATTCAAGTTCGGTTGCTGTCAATAAATTTAGTGAATCTGTTTGTACATGGAAAATAATATACGGATTTATGTATAGATATTCTTGAAGGTAACATCGTTGGTTCGTGTGATATCGGTATCGGATGAAGTCTATTTTGAGCTATCTCGAATGAAAAACGGGAAGTCATTCACGCAATTGCTTAAAGGCCCTTATTGAACAATGCAAAAATAAAGATGATCCGAAAAAAATCATTGAATTCTTAGATACGCATGAAGCGTTGAGCGATAAGGCTGCTAATAGAATAATCACTGAAATAGAGGAAGCGCGAAAGCGTTCGCTCCCGCGAAAGATTTCGTGATTTCGAATGGAGTTTTTCGGTTCTTCCTTAGTAATTGATGTATTAAGAAAAAATAAAACTGCGAGAAACTTGCTTGAGTCCACTGCCGAGAAAGAACGGGTTGCTATTACTATCATTAGCAAATATGAGTTATTGCGTGGAACCGGCGAAAAGGACTTAAACCTGATTTCAGGATGGCTTGATCAATTTATCGTTTACGATTTTGATGATCATGCTATAGCCGAAGTAGTAAAAGCTACAAGAAACTGGCTGATAAGGGGAAGTTGATCAATGAACTTGACGTGCTCATAGCAGGCATAGCAGCTGCAAACAATGAAACGCTGATTACAAAAGACAAGGATTTCTTAAACTTTGAAAGCACAAAAATAATAGTCCTCTAAGATACCGCCTGATTTGATGAAAAGGCTCGAGCCCAAGTCGTGTTAATGCGGTTTTAGTTTTTGTTTTTCACGAGTATGGTTCTGAGGTTTTTGATTGTTAGATGTAAAAATCCTGCGTTTTGGACGTTTAAGTGTGGGAGTCCTGATCTAGATTTGCGAGGTTAGAGTTTATCGTAAGCCAAGAGGACTGCGGAATAACCAACAATTAGGCCCGAAATCGTCCATGAGGGAACACTAAAGCCGGTCGTGACCCACAGAAACGCGTCTATGGCGGCATTTGCAACCTGAACAACGCAAGAGATTTTTATAAGTTTCTTAATCGTTTTTTTGTCAACCAAGATTCTCACTTAATATGAGAAACGCCTCTACTATTTAACTAAATTATGAAGGTCAAATATGAATTAGTTATCAGCGGTGATTTTCAGAATGCTTCGTTTTTCTGGTATTGTTTTGTTTTTTAATTTCAGTCTTACGCTCTGATCGGGCACTCAATAATGCGTGGCAAAATAAGGGACTTGTTTAATCAAAGCTGAAGGATTAGTCTTGTAGGAAATCTTATCGGGCTTGCTTACGGTGAGTAAAGAGCGGGAAAATAGGTTAATTAAAGAAACAAAAAGGAGGTGATTGCTCCACTTTTTGGAGTTTTGTTTTCTCATTTCTTATATGTGGAGTTTGAGGTTTGAGAGGCTGCTGCGTTTCTTGAAGACTGCAAAGCCGGCCAAGCAAGCGCCTAAAGCTGCGAGAGCTCCAATTGCATATTCTGGTAAAACGTTCAAGTTATTGCCGTTACCTGTTGTATTTGTGTCAGCATATGAAGATTGGTAAGGATCATTTTGAGCGAAACGGGCTTCAATAACGTAATAGCCATTTGGTAAGGTTGTTGGGCAGTCCTTCCAAGCATATGAGTATGCTCCTCCAGTTATCGTCGTAACTGTTGAAGCTGGATCGATTTGGACCCAGTCATGTCCATCATTGCACCATAACGTTATTGTTTGACCCGTTAGCGGGTTTGAACTGACATCGGTAAGTGTTCCACTGATGGTTATTGTTTCCGGGTTAGGGTTATTCTTGTCGTATGTTGTTGGGCTAATAGCGACCGTCAGTCTTGTGTTTATAGCGTCCGAAGCAAATGTTGCAGTAATTGAGTGGTCAGCAGAGACTGCAGCGAAAGTATACACATTATCGACCATGTCAGCTAGAACAGAAACGCTGTCCACTTGGACGTCCAAGATGCTGTAACCTGTATTCGGCGTTATTGTGAAACTCGGAGTAGCACCATAGTTAACATTCTGAAGTGTATTTGGACTAATTCCGCCATTAGAGCCAGCTGAGGGAGAAATCGTTAGTTGGTTCACCGTAACAGAAGGCGCAGCAGACTGAACCGAAGTCCAGCCTAAACTGTCTGTAACCGTCACAGTTATCACTGGAGAACCCGCATAACCAGAATAACTGAACGTTTTTGCATTCTGATTATTTTGAGCTACTCCACCAACATACCACTGATAACCTGTAGCCGGATAGGTGCCTGAACCGCCAGCGGGATTAGCCGTAAACGTCTGAGGTTGACCAACATCCATAGTAACCGTAGCAGGTGAAACAGTGACAGTCGGATCAGCATTCACCGTAACCGAAGCGCCACTTGAAGTGGCAGTCGCCGCCGGACTTGCACCAGAAGTAACTCCCGTATCAGTGAACACAAAGTAGTAACCCGAGTCAGCAGCTGAGACAGATTGCGAAGCTGACGTACCTGAACCAGAACCAACTGAAGTACCTGAATGAGTATAACACTGCCAAGTGAACGTTCCAGTGCCTCCACTCACACCAGACGACAAACTAATCGACTGGCCACTATCAATAGTCGCAGAAGAAGGCTGAGTCGAAATTGAAGGCGCAGAATCCACAGTTACAGCAACATTAGGACTTGAGTTAGCTGTCTTTGTTGGGGTCGCAGTGCCTGTACCTGTGTCGGTGAATACCACGTAGATTCCAATGGTTGCGGCTGTGAAGGCATGTGTAGCAGTCGCACCAGTTCCAGATGCACCCGAGATTGAACCACCGCTATTATACCACTGCCAAGAGAATGATCCAGTTCCTCCAGTCACCGCAGATGACAAAGTTATCGCTTGCCCGCTGTCTATGGTGGCTGAAGAAGGTTGGGTCGAAATTGAAGGAGCAAAGTCTAACGTAACTGCAACATTAGGGCTTGAAGTTACAGTTGGGTGAGGAGTTACTGACGTCCCTGTATCAGTAAATATCACATAGATTCCGGTGTCTGCAGCTGAAACAGTGTACGTAGCAGTTAATCCAGTCCCTGATTTGCCAGATATGGAACCACCACTATCATACCATTGCCATGAGAAAGTTCCAGTGCCACCAGTCACCGTAGACGACAAAGTGACTTGCTGACCACTATCAATATTGGCAGAAGAAGGCTGCACAGAAATAGTCGGCACAGAATTCACCGTGATGGAAACGCCGGTAGATTGAGCAGAAGTCGCAGTTAAACTGTCAGTTACAGTTACCGTAACAGGAGTTGAAGTCGCTGCAGATGAGGGACTGTAAGTCCAGCTTGAACTTGTAGCGAGAGAAACAGGGGAACCACCCTTATACCACTGATAACTTGTGTAACTACCTGAACCACCACTAGGAGTAGCCGCTGTAA
>JBEKPM010000019.1:0-16022 GCA_049520735.1 Bathyarchaeia archaeon
AGACAACGAGCTTGCAAACAGAATGTGCTTCATAACGCCAAACCTTCCAGGAGAAAAACTCAGAAAGGAACTGCTAAGAATCGTGCAACAACGCATCAAGGAACTCACAGCCATACCTTTGTGATGAGAGTAAAATCCTTTTAGCGCTGAGTTTTTTTGAGAGTATTCTTCTTCCCAGTCTTTGACTTCGAAAAACGCTATTCTCATCTTTTCCACTTCTGTAACAGGCTATATTGTTTCGAAGTTATTGTATTTTGACTTTTTCAGAGGATCGTACCGGGCTTAACCCCTAAACGGTATGAGTCCCTACTCTTCAGGAGTCTGAAGAGGCGCTGAGCGGGGGATCCTAGCCCCATTTTACCAGTAAAACTGCACTGAAGCATAGAGCATGATTTCCAACTCCGAACTTAATAGGCTTAAACCATGCCATTTGAGTGTTAATCCGTAAAGGGGTTGGGGACTAATTTAAGACTAATTTTTAGTTTCCAAACCCAAACTAATTCTAACTCCTACTCTCCTAATAACTCTCAAAAAACAAAATAGAAAACTCACAAACAAACTCAGCCTTAATGGTCAAAACACAGTAGCGATAAAAAAGATAGAAAGAGGAGACTCTCTCCTTGCCTTTTGTAGTCTTCTACGGATCGAAATGAACCTGTCCCTCGAACACCTGGCATGGAACGCCGTTAACGAAGCCGGGGATTGCCCATGTTCCTAGCCCGTGAAGACTCTTTAGGTCGCCAGTACCGCCAATAATTACCCATGTTCCTGCAAGCGTAGTCGGCACATCTTGATTAAACAATATAGTTAGTGTACCAGTTTTTCCGTCGATTGTGGCTGGATCAACAGTAATTACTATGTGACCAGTCGAATGGACGACTTGGAGCATGTAAGGATCTTGAACTGGACCGACCCAATGCTGTATTACCCAACGAGCATCCGAAGTCATTGTGCCCACGATATCGCCAATTAATTGTGCCTGTAATCCATCGTGCTCTACCCAATTTGGACCGTCTTGCCTGAATTCATTATATAATACTTGAACAGTTGGAAGTGCAACTCCGAATAGAACTGAAGTAGGTTTTGTTGCATGCACCATTGAAATATATGGGGTTGCCAATAAAACTGCAGATAGCATTAAGATTGAAAGCAATATTTTTTTATTCATTTTCTCGCCTCCATTCAAGGTTGTAGTAATGCTTTGAGTTCACGGTAGATGCGAAAAAATAAATATGGATTTTTACGCATTTTTACGCGAAAAAAGAGAAACTGATTCTTGGAGTTGTTACTGGGATGAGTCTTATTCGGGTTTATTCTCTGTCTCTTTGTTGATCAAACCGCTGTTTGACTGTAACCCCTTCACGACGGATTCTTAGCTTGAGAACGCTACCGCCCCTGCCTCTTTCTCCGTGAAAGAATCGTGACTCCACAAGGCGTAGCCGTCCCAACTCTAACCTTGCCTTGCCGCCCCGTCCTGATCGACCATACATACTGTTCATGGTTATGCCGCTAGCCTTGACGATTTCAATCATGGTTCTCCAACCAGATTTTTCCTCGGGCAGTCTGCGTTTGAGGTAATCTTCTCTGAAAGCGCTAACGAGAAAATCGAAGGCTTTCTCAGCAGCGGGTGACTCGAACTTCAACTCCTGACGCATTGCTTGGGCAACGCTTTGCAATTTGTCTTCAGCAGCAATATTCTGTACAGTTACAGCAATGGGCTTGGCCTCACTTGTCCCAATCTCGCCTTCGTCCGTCAGGTAAGAGAGGCTTGGGCGCAAATCATAGGCGCCATCTTTCATAAATGCCATCTTGAGCTTGAGAGACTTGACTTCAAACGGTCCGATCTTTGTCTTGTTAAGCTCAATGGAATTGTTTTGTAGTGAGCAAAATGATGGCAAAGACACAACCCTAACGTCAGAAGGTAAAATACCATCAACTTTGACCAAACTGCCAGAATTTCTGGCGACATTAACTGTGTCAAGACGCATCTCAAACTCTTTTCTAACAACAATCTTTCTAGGCGTAATAACGCACAACTGGACTTTGGCGTGTGCAAACTGTTCCTCAGTTTGCCTTAAAAGCTCCCGGATTTTGTTGCGTTGAATTTTCGCCTCCTCAAATCTGCCCTGCTTTTCAAGAGCCCAAACATACGCTGTGTCAAGCCATTCCCACCCAAGCTTATCGAGTTTTTCGAACGTCTGATTCGACTCTTTCAAGCATCCTCTGGCGGCAAAGTAAACTCCTTCTGATAGTAGGATGAATTTGCCAGCCATCGCTCCGGATAAAACCCCCGGGGGCAATTTTTTCATTCTATTGCAGTATTCGTAAGCACGTTCCAAATCTCCAAGCATGCTGTAAATTCGGGTAAGAGCTGCAAGGTCAAGACCCTCTATATATTTTGCATCGGTCTTGTTGCAATACTCTAATGCTTTCAAAATCAGAGACAATGCCTCTGCGAGTTTCCCTTCGTTTTCACAAAGTAGGCTCAAGATGCCGTTGGCTCTTGCTAGTTCGACAAAAACGCCTAACTTCTCCCCAACCGCGAGAACCTTGGCAAGTTCTCGCCTGACCTCGGCTGAAAATCTAAGACATTCAAATCCATAGCCTAAGCGCAGTGTGGCTTCTATTTCCTTGCGCATATCACCTAGTTCCCCAAAAATGGCGCGAGAACGTAGGAGTTCGCCGATAGCTTTTTCGCGCAAATCTTCCAAACTTATGGCCGCCTCCCCGCTCCGTCCCAAAGCTTCAGCAATGTCCACAATAGAGTTCTCTTCCTCAAACACCTTAAGAGCGGCCTCGTAATCCGCCACATCTAATCTTACGTCACCTCGGCCAGCCCAATTGAAGGCTCTTCCTCTGTTGTCGAGAACTCGTGCCATTTCCAAGCGATCATAAGCAGCTAATTCTTCAGCCTTCTTTGCACACTCGAGAAGGAGGTCTGGTTTATCTCCCTTTAGGAAAGCGGCATCCATAGCTTTTCTTATCGCTCTCAATCGTACCCTGCCGCTTTCAGATGCAGCAAGTTGATCAAACGTTTTGATCGCTTCAGCATACATACAGTTGGCGGCATAGGCATCGCCTAAACCCTCTAGCGCAATTCTTCTCTCCTCAACGTCATTTGATATGTTCTTAAGTGCGTATGAAAAGTGCTCTATGGCTTGCTGATTGCTCCATTTAGCGAGAGCGTCTTGTCCTGCAGCCAAAGCGTGCTTCACTGCTTTGTCTTCGTCTCCGGCCTGAGTGTAATGGTACGCAAGGTCCGCCTCGGATGCTTTTTGATCATTACCGATTGCTTCTAGCTTTTCTGCAACCCATCTGTGGTATGCTTTTCTCAGTGGTAGAGGGATCTCCTCGTAAATGGCATCTCGAGTTTTCGCATGGTCAAACTGGTAAGCATTTTCCTCGCAGACCAGCAGAGAAGAAGACCGGGAAATTCCGTTTAGTGCTTCGAGCGCTTGGAGGCTGGTCTGGCTGCAAACCTTTGCCAGTAGCTCGGGGTCAAACTTTGAGCCTATAACTGAAGCTACATCGAGGAGTTTTCTCTGATCAGGCCTTAAGCTTCCTGCCCTGCGAAGGATTATGTCTTTGACCTTCTTTGGAATACCTATTTTATCCGCTGAAATATTCCAACGTTCATTTTCCTCAACAAGGGCTCCGTTTTCAGCCAGCATTTTTAGAGACTCAACGATAAAAAGCGGGTTACCCTGGCTTTCGCCCGCGAGCTTGCAAGCAAATTCTGGATCAACTAATCCTCCAACCATGCTTTCGGCTAAGGTCAATACATCGTTCGGTTTCAAGTTTTCAAGTTTGAGTTCCTTGAAAAGATTCTCCCGACCCATCAGATGGAGACCTTCAGTTAGCGGATGAGGGTGACCCTCTCCATTTACAGTTAGCTCTTCGCTTCTGTATGTGACTAAAACAAGAACTTTTTGCGCGGCAATGGAGCGTGAGATGTAGTGAAGTAGCGCCAGCGAGGCTGAATCAGCCCAGTGAACGTCATCTATAAAAATGACTAATGGTTTGTTCGCTGACATGCTGGAAACGACCCGGTTTATGGCTTCGAAGGTTTGATCTTTCAAAGCTTGAGGAGACAGATACCCATACTTTCCTGAAATCTTAATCCTTGATGGACCTTTCAACCAAGAATTCAAATCAAGTTCAAGATCACTGTCTTTACTGTCTAAGATCGAAAAATAGTTAGTAAAGGCTTCGATAAATGGGAAATAGGGGACTCCTGCATTGTAGAGGCACCAGCCTGTCAACGTTATAATGTCTCTTTCCTGCTTTGCAAATCTTAAGAACTCGTTGACCAATCTAGTTTTTCCTGTTCCCGCCTCCCCAGAGATAAAAACGGTTGCGCCTTTACCGTCAGAGGCAGACTCCAGGTAGCGCTTGAGCGCCTCGAGTTCTCGTTCTCTGCCTACTAGAATTGGTTCGGGTAACAACGTCGAGTTCAATTTTCCCCCATGCTTGCAGCTTAAGTCCTGAACCCCAATTACCATTATGACAGTTCTTGTATTTTTGGTTTGGCAAAACCTCCAAAAGTCTGCAAAAGAATTTGCGTATTCTTCTGTTGGTCTCTCTTGCAGTCTAAAGCGCTAAATAATACTTCTTTGGTATTTAGCAAGACATGAATGGGAACCCCAAAATAGGTGGGAGCCTATCTAGCCGACTGATTCTTCTAACATTGCTTTTAAGTAGTTTTCTCACATCAACAAGTCTTGTTTTCTCTAGCACTCTGCTAGTTGACGTGGCCAAAACATTTAGTGTTTCGATTGGAACGGCAAGCCAGATTGGATTGGTGGTTAATTTGGTCAGTCTTGCATTGGGGTTTGCAATGGGCGCTTTAACGCTCAAATTCAAGCATAAATCGCTGTTCCTAGCTGGAATCACATTTTATGGCGTGGGAGCACTAGGCTTTTACTTCGCCCCCAACTTCGCCACTGCTCTGCTTGTTCATGTTTTCAGCGGAATAGGCACAGGCATGACCCCAATTATGGTTTACTCGTTGATAGGAGGTCTCTTTCCTCTGGAAAAAAGAGGATGGACGATAGGCTTGACTTTCTCTAGTTCATTTTTAGCGTTTGTGATTGCAGCACCGTTGTTTGGCAAGATTGAGGAGATGGCGGGATGGCGTTCCATCTTGCTTTGGTTCAGTTTTCCCTTTTCCATTATCTGCCTGATACTTGGTCTGCTCGTTATTCCGGCAATATCTCCGCAACCTCAAGCCAAGTCACCGTATTCACAAGCGTTCAGGGAGATTTTGCTTAACAAATCCGCAGTCGCCTGCCTTGCAGGTACAACGCTTATCTGGATATTCACGTCTATACCGTTCTACGCAGTATCCTTCTACAGAATTCATTTTTCTGTAGCTCCCTCCACTGGCGGCATATTCTCCGCCATTGCCGCTACAGGAGGCATTTTCGGCTCAGCAATCGGCGGGAGATTTGTTAATCAATGTGGCAGAAAGACCCTCACGGTTATTGGAGCTTTGATTTCAGGTTTATTCGGCGTTCTGTTCACGTTTATGCCTGACATGCGGGTTTCTGTTGCTTTCTGGGCTGTGTCAGCGTCTTTTGCTGCCTTGACGATGGGTTCTCTTACAAGTTTGATTCTGGAGCAGGTTCCAAGGTTTAGGGCTTCTATGATGTCAGTGAACGGGACATTCCAAGCCTTTGGCTCCATATTAGGGTTGGTTATCGGCGGGTTAGTGCTAAACCTTTACTCCAACAACTTTCAATTATTAATGACCATTTTCGGTGCATCAAACATTGCCTTAGGGTCCATTATATTTCTGTTTGCGAAAGACCCGTGCAAAACACAGCCAATCGATTTGCCAGCAACAACCATCTGATGTTCTAATGAGGCTCTTGACGGTTCTCCACGTGGTATGTCCCTAAAGCAATGAGATTTACCTAATAGAATAGAATCAGTCAGTTGCTTAATATGTGATAAAAAAGAATAGGAAGCTGTAGTGCTGAATTCGATTCAAGCAAAGATATCTATAAGCTGAGTTTAGCTTGGGAGCACATAGTTAACAGTGTTATCTATTACAATTATGCCTGCTAAGGGACCTACTTGAATGTTAACGCCCGTGAATGTTTCCATAGTGTTTAGGCCTTTCAGATCACCGTTGACGCCATGCTTGATTGCAAAGCCTGATATTAATCCTCCAATATAGATAGCTCCTTGGTTGATTGTTCCAGTTTTTCCGTCGAGTGTAAATGTGAAGGTTGGTCCAAGGTAGGTGTATGGGCCAGCGCCGTTAAGGTTTGCGAATATTGTTCCTAGAACAGTCCCTTTGGCGTATGTATCGACTACGGTACTTACTGTTCTCCCTGTAAGACTGACGGTATCAAGCTTAAAGTATGTTGTCGTGCCTGAGCCAGATAGACTATTTCCCCAAGGGCTTCCATAGACGTATGATATGGAAGTGCCGCCTTTCATGTGAAGAATGTTGCCTGTCATCCACTGAGTACCTGGACTGGTATTAACCTGAGCTATGCCCTGTGTGAAAGTTCCTCTTTCACATTCTCTATAACCGCATGCTAACACCGGGGAGACTGCAGCAAGCATGATTAGTAAAGCTAACGAGCAAAGCAAGATAGCCTTTCTCTTCAATTTTTCACCTCCATTTTGCTCTTTTAATTTCTGCTTCTGAGTTAATATTGAAACTGAAAATTATGAAAGGATTTTTGTGTAATCTTTTTAAGAATATTTGTAAGCTAAAATACGCTTAACATTAAAAATAATCGTTTATTTAGAATATTTAGTTAAAATAAATTCATTTTGTCAGCAAAACCTAAAAAAAGCTTGTTATGTTGTTCTGAAGCCAATATTTGGCATTTAATTCGACTGATTAATTTTAAGAGTTCTTTACTTCTTTGCAACCAATCGTCCCCTTATGCTTTGATTTTCATACAAGATCCTGAGCTTGAGGATCTTTCCACCGCGCCCTCTTTCGCCAGAAAAAACTCTGGCTTCGACCAGTCCGCGCTGTTCTAGTTCTGCAATCGCGCGATGCCCATAATAACCATGAGAGCCGTACGCTCCATATCGGGATACTTTTCCGTTCTTCACCATTTCCATCAAGGTCCTCCAACCGGACTTTTCCAGCGGCAATTTTTTGCGTACATAATCCTCCAAGAACGCCTTAATCAAAAAATCAAAAGCTTTCTGTGTATCGACCGATTTAAACTCAAAGCTAATTTGCGGAGGCTCAGCAACCCTCTCCTCGTCAGTCACAGCCGAAACTTGGTGAACAGTGACGCAGACTTTGTTCACAATACAGGTGAGAGGTTTTCCGAATTCGTCAATGTAAAAAACTTTAGGGCTCAGCGTAACTGTTCCTAGCTGGTTTGCCTGAAGAATGAGCTTAACAGTTTTGACTTGGAAAGGCCTCAACTCTTCTTCGTTCATGTAAATCGTATCGTTTCGCATTGTGCAGTCTTCCGGAAAATGCGTAACAGTAAATTTCGGATTTAAGAGGTTTTCAACTCGGACCAACAAGCTATTAGCTTTAGAAACATTTACGATGTCAAGGCGCGCTTCAAACATTTGGCCAACTCTAGCTCTTTGTGGAGCCATTAAATGGGCTAGTAATTTCGTGTGCTCAAACTTTTCCTCAACTTCCCGACGCATTCTCAGTCTTTCTTCCAGCTGAACTCTGGCTTCCTTGAAACGTCCCTGCTTCTCAAGAGCCCAAGCATAGTATAACTTTGCAACCGATTCTTCAGCGACTGGCCCATGGGCTTTAAGCCACTCAAAAGATTCTTGGAAGTACCGGTTTGATGGCTTCCACCGACCTTTGGCCGCCAAAAGAACAGCTTTCGGCATTACTCCACGCAAAGCCGGCTGCATGAGAACTTCAGGAGGTAATTCGATCAGTTTCTCGAAAAACAATTCTGAATTCTGTAAATCCCCGCATGCTGCGAATTCAGAGGTAAGATGAGAGTAGACTTGTCCTTGGGCCCAGAGCGAATCTGTTTTCTCGGATAACTCGAGGGCTTTCAAGCTATAAGACAAAGCTTTCTCAAAATCGCCCATTAGTTCATATGACATAGCTGAAGCATTGTAGGCATGACACACACGGGAATAATCGCCCATCTTCGTGTTCCCATCGATCTCGATAACTTTAGCAAGCAGGTCCAACGCTTCATGCTCAAGAAAACACATGTTAAATGTAACGCCTGCAGCAAAATACGCTTCCATCTGCATGCGGTAATCTCCAAGTTCTTCGAAAATAGCAATTGATTGCAGAGCAGCCGCTACCGCTTCTGGCGACATGCTCAAAATACCTTGAGCGACACCAATTCCGAGCAGGGCCGAGGCGGCGTCCCAAAGAGAACCCTCTTCCTCGAAAACTTGCAGAGCAGCCTTGTAACTTTCTAGGTTTTCGCGATGCTTACCTTGAATCAAGAAAGCCCTTCCTCTGCTGAAGAGAACTCTTGCGCTTTCTAATCGGTCGGCAGCGACATAAGGTTCGGCCTTCTTCACAAGCTCGACCAGGAGAGAAGCATCTCGTCGCTGGAAAGCTGACTCCATCGCCTTTCTAAATGCCCGCAACTTCAAAGTGTCGGCACTGCTTGTTTTCGCAAGTTCCTCAAATGTCCCTGCGGCTTCTTTGAACATACTGTTGCCATAGAAGGCATCGCCTAACCCTTCCAAAGCAATCAGCCTCTCAGTGTTGAACTCTTGATTATCTTTAGCTGCGGTTATAACGTCGGTAAAGTGCCTAATCGCTTCTGAGTTACTGAACTTTGAGACCGCAATTCTGCCTGCCTGCAAGGAGTACTGAATTGCCTTAACCTTATTGTCAGCTTTAGAATAATGAAGCGCCAAATCACTTGGGGTGACTACACCATTTTGGATAGCCACTTCTAATTCTTCTGCAATCCTCAGATGATATTCTTTTCTTAGAAGAGGCGGAATTTCTTCGTAGAGCATTTCTTGAAATTTACTGTGAGTAAACCTGTATCCTTCGCCTTCATGGTGCACCATCAAAGTGGTCTTTTCAATCTCATTTAAAGCAATAAGAACACCTTCATAGTCGGCGCAAACCACGGCAGCGACTAATTTAGGATTAAACCTTTCCCCTATTACAGAAGCAACGTCTAGAATTCTTCGTTGATCGGCTTTTAATATGCTCAATCGATGAAGTATCACGTCTTGCACTTTTGGGGGAATCTTCAAGTTGGGCCCGCGCAGACTCCACCGACCATCCTTTTCAACGAGACTTCCCTGCTGATAGAGCATTCTTAGCGATTCAACTACAAAAAGTGGATTGCCCTGGCTATCAGATGTCAACCGTTCGACGAGTTCTTCATAAACGCCTCCTCCTAACATGCTTTCAGCAATCCCTTTAACATCCTTCATGCTTAAACTCGGCAACGCAACTTCCCTGTAGAGGCTGTCTCGCCCCATGAGCAGCAAAACCTTGGACAAGGGATTTTGGTGTCCTTCCATATCAGAGGCAAGTTCCTCTCTTCGAAAGGTGGCTAAAATCAGGATTCTTTCAGTACTCACTTGGCGGGCAAGATAGTGGAGCAATGCAAGCGAAGCAGAATCAGCCCAGTGAATATCCTCCAAAGCCAATATCAAGGGTTTTTTAGCCGATAAAAACAACAATTCTTTGCTGACTTCTTGAAAAGCCCGGTCTTTCCAGACTTGAGGCTGCGTAGGCATAGGGCTTTCGTCAGATTCAGGCTGATTGGTTTGTGTAAGCCAGGATTTGAGCCTGATTCTCTGATTAACTGCTGCTGCCCCATCATTCCCATTATTTGATAAGCAAGAGTCGAATGCTTCTACGAACGGAAAGTAGGGTACCGCAGCGTCACTTAGGCACCAGCCAGCCAAAACGGTTGCTTCCTTATCAACGGTTTTTAGAAATTCCGCCAGGAGTCTTGTTTTTCCACTTCCCGCCTCGCCAGAAACGAAAACGGTTGTTCCTTTTCCTTCTGTTGCTAACTGTAGATAGTGTTCTAGCTCTTCGAGTTCTCGTTCTCTGCCCACTAGAACAGGTTCGGGTAAAACCTTGGATTCCAACTTGTCTAACCAGTAGAAATGCCTAATTTGGCGCTTTTATTCTTTGTTTCTGAGTTCAACATACCTCTAAGTGACCGAAGAATATTGATTTCCTTTTTCAGGTTTCCCAGACCATTTTTCACATGAGGAGCATTATTTGACTGGGATTTCTGAAAAGACCGACTTCCCAACAGTAGGAACTTATCAATTGGTTTCAGAGCAAAGCCAAATAGGCTGTAATAAAGCGTATTTAGCCTAATTAATCTCAAAAACTGCCGCAAATAGTAAAAAGGCGCCGGGAATGGGATTTTGACGCCAATTTACCAGTAAAAACAAAATTTTGTTGAGTTTCTTAATGGAGCGGGCCCAGTGGGATTCGTTTAAAAGATTAAGCGAATACCTAGGAAAATGCAACAAGCAATGCCATTGAAAATCTGTCTATCAGCAAGTGGACCGTACTGGGCTTATCCCCTACACGGTATGAGTCTCTATGCTCAAACTTACTGAATAATGCTATTTTCGCAAATTTGACCCAAGGTTTAAAGCTGCGCGCGAGTCAACCGTTTGTTCTGTTTGGTGGTCTTTTTGGTAGTGTTTTGAAGTCTCAGGTCTCTGACCGGGAGTTTTCATCTTGCGGTTTCTGTGCTGCACGTTCTGGAAGTTGTGAGTAGTTGCCATCAGCGGTTCTGTAAGCAGCCAACCTTCCAACTGTCTCCCAAACGTCTCCTTTGAGACGACGTATCTGCACGGTGATTACCTCCGCTGTTGGATCAGACTTTCCTGCCCAAACCGTTAAGGTCAAGAAATCCCCGTTATCCAGTCGATTCCTGAAGCTAGCTTTAGGATGCGATGGAACAGACATATCGCTCACACTTACCTCTTCTTCTTTCCTTTACCACTGGTTTTAGCCAAGTCTTCCATTAAGTCTTCATTCATCGCTACGTTGAACATGTTGTTTATAACGGGTGATATAAGGGAAACGATGCGTTCGCGATTGTCAGCGGATAACCCTGAAAATTGGCATTCCACTTCATCCCACACAACCCTTGTACATAAAGACTATTTCTTTAACCATCTCTTTCAAAATTTTCAAGTCTTCATCTTCGCTCATATTCGGACGCCAATATCGCAGTTACAGCGGTTTATGTTTTTAATTTTTGCTGTACTATATCAAGACGGTAGAGGAAGCTTGCCAGAAAATACATCAAATTTTATGGATTAGCAGTTAAAACACGCTAATTGGGACAGTGCCAAATTTTATAGTGAAAAAATGAATAAGGCAACCCGTAGTTTTCCGAAATTTCCTGCATAATACCCAGTTGAGTTTCGTTGTCAAAGGATGCCTTAACGTGAACTTGATAACCTGCGATAGTAAACTGGTAGCGTTAGGGTGCATCAAAGAAAAGTACTGAGTATAAAATAATGTGGATTTTTCAAAAATCTGAGCTCTAATCGGAACAGTAGTATCGGGAAGCTTTCTCTAGATTTCTGAATATTCCTAAACGATTTACCAGTGAAGTATAGTTACATTGCTGACGTTATGACTTGCGGAGTGGCTTTCAGCGTCTACAAAACCCTTAAGACCCTGAGAGTTAACATAACCACTTAACATTTAAGTGGATGGGAGAAAAGTATGGAAAAACCAAAGAATAATCTCATTGACTTTTTGAAAAATCAAATAGTTGTTGAAAACGAAATAGTTGACTCCCTTGAAAAAGCGCTGGATGGTATGAAGAATCCAGCTGTTAAAGGCGTCCTGAAGGGGGTCTCGCTGGATTCTGTGAAGCACGCGGAACTTTACTCGGCAGCCGTTACCCTGCTGACCAGTTATTCGACAGCATTAACGCAGGATAATCTTGATCAGCAAAGAGCACTCATAGAAAAACACATAAAGATAGAATCTGAGCTAATTAAGAAACTTCAAGTTATGATTCCTAATGTTGAAGACAAGAAGGTTGTGTTTCTCTTAAACTCCATATTAGCCGATGAAATCAGGCACCACGCTATGCTGAAGATGGTTTTAGAGATAATTGTTCACGGAGAAACTATAACCGAGGAAGATTGGTGGAAACTGCTCTGGGAAAACGCGCCTTTTCACGGATCCCCCGGCGGATGATAACAAAAAAAGAAAGCTTTGAGGATTGTTTGCTAAGAGTTAGCAGCCTAAATTGAAAAGTCACATCCAAGTTCTCTGTGACTCGCATTCATTCTACATAGCAGGTTCTGTTGGGTTTGAACCTAGTGGTTACTACTCATGCCCTTTTGTTTCGTGGTGCGTTGTATCTCTGTGTCGCTCCATCTCCGAGTGACTCTTGAAGGTTTTGCCGCAATCTGGACAAGGAATCTGGCTTGGTTGTATTCCACTCATTGGTGTCTCTTGAGATGACGGCGCTCCTAATGCGTGAGGCTGATGAGGCTCTTTTTTGGTCACTTTTTTGTTCATAACTTACACCTAAACACTCTAAAAGAGGGTTCAAGCTTTCTTAAGTATATGTGGCTGTAAAGAGACAATGACAAAGTCATTTTTGTTTCAATACTCAAGTGGCTGACCCCTGCTGATTGCACTTCAGCACCCAATTTTATCGCTTTGACGGCGCTTCTTTTCGGTGTTCTGGAAATGGTTAAAAATGGTTTTAGTCGGAAAAACTCTGCAACCAACATAGTTTAGTTTAAGTGTTGGGTTTTGGTTGCTCATTTTAAATCTCTCCATATTTTTTAAGGAATTCCTCGGCTATATCTTTTGGGTTGCCATATCGTGCTTTTTCTTTCAAAAACTCAGTCCACCTTAATTCAAACAGAGCAACCGTGTAATTAGGAAATGATGCTAAAAACTCAAGAGCCAAACTTTTAGCACGCCGTTCATCCTGATTAATACCACTACGTTTTTCCGTTACTGACATGGCAGTTCGTTAATCTACAAAAGGCATTTTTAAATAAGGAAAATTTGAAAGAAAAATGGTTGATTAATTATAGCCTTTTACGACTGCTAAGGGGACAAGCCTTGCAACTTTAGTGGCAATCCCAATCTTGTCACTAACGTCAGCAACCATATCCACATTCTTATACGCTGCGTCGGCTTCTTCAGCCAAAACCGAAGCACTTGCAGCACGAACAACAATTCCCCGCTTCTCCAAAGCCGCTTTTACGTCTACACCCCAATACTGCCGCTTTGCAGCCGAACGACTCATCATTCTGCCCGCACCATGCGCTGTCGAACCAAAAGTTAAATCCATAGCTTTCTGTGAACCCACCATAACCCATGAGCTTGTGCCCATGCTGCCTGGAATAAGCACTGGTTGCCCTTCGCCACGGTAATCAGCTGGAACATCAGGGTGCCCAGCTGGAAAAGCGCGTGTTGCACCTTTGCGGTGAACCCAAACCTTCTTTTCGCCGCCGTCAATCTTGTGGGTTTCCACCTTGGCAATGTTATGCGCTACATCGTAAACAAGCTTTAGTCCGAATTTTTCAGCGTCTTCATGATAAACTTGCTGGAAGCTTTGCCTGACCCAATGCATAATTGCCTGGCGGTTTGAGAAGGCATAGTTAACAGCGCAAGCCATCGCCTGAATATAATCACCAGCCTCATTGCTGTTTCCGGGTGCGCAGGCTAATTCGCGGTCAGGCAAGGTTATCTTGTATTTTTGCACTGCGTGCTCCATAACCCTAAGGTAGTCAGAACAGACTTGGTGGCCATAACCTCGGGAGCCGCAATGAATCATAACGGTAACTTGACCTTCGTGTTCAATCCCAAAAACCTTAGCAGTCTTCTCATTGAAGATTTTATCAACTTTTTGAATTTCTAGAAAATGGTTTCCAGAGCCTAAAGTGCCTATTTGGGTTAAGCCTCTGTTCTTGGCGGTTGTTGAAACCTTGTCGGGATTAGCATTAGCCATGTGTCCGCGTTCTTCACAGTGCGCTGCATCCTCAGGCCAACCTAACCCGCGGTCAATAAGCCACTGCACCCCCTCAACGACTAATCTCTCCAAGTCACTGGGGGCTATTGTGAAGTCTTTTCGGCGGCTTCCAAGCCCCGAAGGAACGTTACGGAAAATGGTGTCTGCTAACGGCGCAAGTTTAGGTCGGATCTCTTTTTCGGAGAGCGTGGTTGCTAAGAGGCGAACGCCACAGTTAATGTCATAACCTACACCGCCAGGACTAATAACACCATAATCATAATCGGTTGCGGCAACGCCGCCTATGGGAAAACCGTAGCCTTCATGCCCATCCGGCAGCGTTACAGCATACTTGTAGATGCCAGGCAACTGGGTTACATTAGTGCATTGCCAAAGAGTTCGGTCTGTCTGCATCTTTTCCAAAAGCGCTTGGTTGGCAAAAACCATGCCTGGAACACGCATTACTGACTTGTACTTTGGGATACGCCACATGTAATCGCTAATTTTTTCAAAGGGAATTTTTTCTGGCGCCTTTCTACTTTCACTTTCACCCAAAATCTTTTCACCTTAAAGAAAAAACAAATGGAAAACACTAATTCAGAATGCAAGTAAGAAAGAAGGTTAGCACTCTCAATAAGTCACGCTACTTTTGTGAACACTATATCCTATTATTTCGCCAGCGTCATCTATTTGAAATGTCATTCTCACAAATTCGGTTTTTTTTAAAACATATTCAATTTGTGCCTCAACGAGCCAATAGGCATTTTCTTTCCAAATTTTTGGAAATTCAATCACTTTTGAATGCTCAGGGTTAAAGTTGCCTTTGTCCATATTATAAGGAAACATAGCCTTGGCAAAATTCTTCTGAACCCATTCCATAATGTTCTTGTTTAAGATTTCGAACGTGGGGATTGCCATAAAACCATCAACACACTAACACAGTCATTTAGCTACTTAAAAACTCTTACTTCAACATAGCGCGATGGTATGAGAAGTGTTAAACGGGCTGGGCGCTCATGCCATACTATGAGCGCCTTGGTTTGTGGGTTGGATGTGCATAAGGATAGCACTTATGCGACAATTTTGAGCCCTGAAGGAAAGATAGTTAATCAAACCAGAATGGAAAATGAAAGAGTTCTGCCGTACCTCTCGCACTTCAATGTGGTTTCCCATCCGAAGAAAACCCGCTACATTGCAGAGGCTAAAATTAAGAGCGACCGCGTAGACTCTAAAGCCATAGCTGAACTGGTTAGGCTGGATGCGTTGCCTTTGGCTTACTTTCCTACTGGAGAAATCGCCAAGCTAAGAGAGAAAGTTAGACGTAGAGCTTTTCTGGTGAGGGAACGCGTTAAACTCAGAGTGAAAGTTAAGAGCGTTTTGACGTATGAGGGTTTGAAGTGGCCTTCCGAGCATGGCTTGTTCACAAAGAAAGGTGTAGAATGGCTTCATGAGCTGAAGATTGATTCAGTGGAGTCTTACCTGCGTATCCTCGAGTCGTTGGATGAGGAGATTAAGCTTCTTTCCAAGGAGCTTGTCGGAGTTGCTGAGGACGATGAGGAAGTTAAGTTGTTGATGACTATTCCGGGGATCGGCTATTACACGGCGGTTCTTATGAAGAGTGAAATTGGGGACATCAGCCGTTTTCCTTTTCCTGAGAGGCTTTGCAGTTACGCTGGTCTTGTGCCTTCTACGCATGCTTCTGGAAAAACCGTCTGGCACGGAGGCATCACTAAGGAGGGAAGCCGTTGGCTGCGTTGGGTGATGGTTGAGGCAGCTCAGACTCACGTTCACAAGTACGATACCGCAATTACGAAAGCATATAATCGGATTGCGGAGAAGAGAGGCAAGAAAATCGCGACCGTTGCGGCTGCCAGGAGGCTTCTGATGTGCAGCTACAGTGTATTGAAGAATAAGAAGCCGTATTACGATCAGACCTAAGCTCTTCCTCGTCCAAGCGCTGTCTCTTTGGTGTGGACGTTAGCGCGATTGAGGAGGGTCTGGATGCGGAGCCATAGTGCCCCGTTTGTGGGCGAATAGGCGCGTGCCCTTCACTTCAGCGAGGAAAGAAGGAAAGGAAATGTGAGAAGAATGAAAGGAAGAAAAGGT
>JBEKPM010000020.1:0-30915 GCA_049520735.1 Bathyarchaeia archaeon
GCAACGATGATGGCGTCTGTTAAGCCTGTTACATCGTAGACGCTGCAGACATTAGGGATTTTGGCTATTTCGTTTTCAGTTTCCACAAGTTTGCCCTTGGAAACGGTGATTTCAGTAACGACCGTTAACTGGTAACCCAGCTTTTCATGGTCGATGATGACTGAGTAGCCTTTGATGAGGCCGTCGTCTTCCATCTTCTTGATTCTTGAAAGAACAGTCCCGACGGATACTCCTACGTTCTTTGCGATTTGTCTGCTTGAGAACCTTGCATCTTCCAGAAGGCTTTTCAGAATTTTCTGGTCAGTTTCATTCAATTCCATGATGACACCATTCTGCACGGTTTTTCAATTAAACCACTGTTTTTGAGACAGTATTTTAATTATCGTACATTTATGTTAATAAAAGTTTAGTTTGCAGCCTCACCCAATGTATGAATCATTAAGGACTAAACCGTTTTTTAAAGCCAATCCCTGTCGGGGTTTGACGCGAAATAGATAGCAATCTTAAATTACTTGCTTAAACCCCAATAGTTTGACTCGCCAAAATGCAACCTAAATATGACACTATCTTGGTTCTGGACTTTGGAGGGCAATACTGCCATCTCATAGGCAGAAGAATCAGAGAAAACGGTGTTTACTCGGAAATAGTTGCATACGACATAACGCCCCAAGAAGTGAAGGCACTCGACCAGAAGTTCAACGTTAAAGGCTTGATTCTTTCAGGTGGACCTTCAAGCGTCTACGACAAAAACGCGCCAAAAGCGGACCCGCGCATTTTGGACTTGGACCTTCCCATTTTAGGATTGTGCTATGGTCACCAGCTACTAGCCCAGTTAACCAAGGGCAGAGTAGAACCTGCGGCATGCAAAGAATATGGAACCACACAAGTCACCATCGACAAGCCAGTAGGCGTCTTGGCGGGGCTAAGCGGAAAAGAAAAAGTTTGGATGAGCCACGGCGACACGGTTTTTTCGCTGCCTTCAGAATTCGAGGAGTTGGCACACACCGAAAGCTGCCCTGTTGCAGCGTTCAGGCACAAGAGCAAGCCCATTTACGGGTTACAGTGGCACCCCGAAGTGCTTCACACCGAAAACGGCGCGCGAATGCTGCACAACTTCATCTTCGAAGTTTGCAAGTGCCAACCCGACAACAAAGCCATAATCGGGTTAAGCGGAGGCATAGATTCAGGCTTAGCCACCACGCTCGCGGCGCAAGCACTCGGTGACAGATTAACAGCGGTTTTTGTCGACCACGGGTTCATGCGGGAAGGAGAACCTGAGGCAATATGCAAAGCCTTTGGTAAGTTGCCTATCAACTTTGTCATGGCCAATGTGCAAGACCGCTTTATGAAAAAGCTCAAGGGCGTGGTAGACCCTGAGATGAAGCGCAAAGCAATCGGCGAAGAATTCATCAGGGTTTTCGAGGAATATGCTGAAAAATCAGGCGCACAATACCTACTTCAAGGAACCATTTACCCTGACAGAATCGAGTCAGGTTGCCGAAAAAACTCAGATTTAATTAAGACCCATCACAATGTCGCGGGAATCCCTAAAAACATTAAATTCAAAAAAATCGTTGAGCCACTCCGCGACCTTTACAAGGATGAAGTGCGAAAGGTTGCCAAGATGCTCGGGTTACCCAAGGAATTGGTTAACCGCCAACCTTTCCCAGGCCCTGGCTTAGCAGTCCGAATAATAGGTGAGTTGACTCCTGAGAAAGTGGCTATAACCAAGAAGGCTGACGCAATTGTTCGCCAAGAAATCGAGAATAGCGGGTTGGCTGAAAATCTGTGGCAGTACTTTGCCGTTTTAACTGACACCAAAGCGACGGGTGTTAAGGGTGATTCAAGGGCTTACGGGTACGTGGTTGCTGTTCGAGCGATGGAAAGCCAGGAAGCCATGACCGCCAACTTCGCCCAAATCCCATATGAGGTGCTTGAGAAGATTTCAACTCGAATCTCAAACGAGATTCCGCAGGTTACCCGCATTGTCTACGACATTACTCACAAGCCGCCTGATCTTGGCAGGGGGCTTTGCAACGAGACTCCGCCCATTAAGCTGCTCACGGCCCAAAACACTTTTCCCGATAGTAAACAAGCCGCTGCTCGAATGGATTTTTGAGAAACTGGCAACAGACGGTTGTGAAGAAGCCATATTGGGAGTCAACGCACTAACCCAGTTCTACATAAAACAGCACAATCCACACAGACACGGCTTGAAAGTCAAGTTTTCCGTGGACCCGCCCAGGATGCCCTTGGGTACCGCTGGACCAGTAAAGAAGGCTGAGCGCCTTTTGGGTCACGATGAACCATTTATCGTTTTGAACGGCGATATCTTTGCGGACTTAAGTTACAGAGAACTTTACAACGCACACGTGAAAACTGGCGGTTTGGCGACAATTGCTCTTTGCAAGGTGGAAGATCCGTCTAGGTATGGTGTTGCCGAAATGGGAAGTAACAGCCAAATAAGCCGGTTCGTCGAAAAGCCGCCGAAAGGCAAAGCGCCAAGCAACCTCATAAACGCAGGAGTATACATTCTAAGTCCCGAAGTCTTCGATTACATTCCCTCTGGAAGAGCCGTTTCCGTTGAGCGGGAGGTTTTCCCCAAACTTGCAGAAGAAGGAAAACTCTATGGACACTTTGTCAACGGCTTATGGATTGACATAGGTAAACCCGAGGAGTACCTGCAAACCAACAAAATGATACTTGACTCCTGGGTCAGCACCCAAAGACAGAAGAAACCAAAAAACTTCGAGATTAAGAACCCCGTTGCCTTGGACAAGGGGGTCTCAATAAATGAAAAATCAATAGTTGGCCCATACGCGATCCTTGGAGAAAACGTCAATGTTGGCAAGAACGTGCGGATAAGCAACTCAGTGGTTTTTCCACACGCATCAATTGGCGACTTTTCAGTGATTGACGGGGCGATAATCGGGGAGGGAGCACACATCGGGAAACAGGTTACTCTGAGCAACGGCTGCATTATTGGTGACCACGCAAAAGTCAAAGATAATTTGCATCTTTCAGAAGCGTCTTCGGTTTGCCCTGCGAAAGAGGTGGCTGAAAACATTATAAAACCCAAGGTTAACTATAACTAAAATGAAGTGAAGTTTATGAGTGAAAGAAAACTTTTCGGAACCAACGGCATCCGAGGTTTAGTCAACGTTGAATTGACGCCTGAAATGGCCATTAAAGTTGGTTGCGCAATCGGGACTTTTTTCGGAAGAAAAAATCTGCTTGTCGGGCATGACGCACGGACAAGCGGCAGCATGCTTTCTAAAGCAGT
This sequence comes from Bathyarchaeia archaeon, assembly GCA_049520735.1. Lineage (GTDB taxonomy): Archaea > Thermoproteota > Bathyarchaeia > Bathyarchaeales > Bathycorpusculaceae > Bathycorpusculum. Next base: position 3,284 of record JBEKPM010000020.1, read on the forward strand.
TATTTCAGGTTTAACATCTACCGGATGTCACGTGTTTTTTGCTGGGATGGCCCCTACACCCTCCTTGCAATTCGCGGTTAAAAATCACAAGATGGACGGCGGTGTAATAATCACAGCTTCACACAACCCGCCTGAATATAATGGTATCAAGGTTATTTGGAGCGACGGGATTGAAACGTCTCATGAGCAAGAAGTCGAAATAGAGAACCTCTACTTTGACAACAACAAATTAGGGACTGTTCAGGACGTGCCTGGAATCAACGACGAGTATGTGCAGGCGATTAAGAAACATGTTAATATACAGAGAATTGCGCAGAAGCACTTTCATGTCGTTGTAGATGCAGCTAACAGCGTCGGAGGCTTAACAGGACCGCAACTTGTGAGGGAGCTCGGATGCAAAGTCACCAGCATCAACGCCAATATCGACGGAACATTCCCGGGAAGAATGCCAGAGCCCAGACCCGAAAACCTAACCGACTTATCCGCAACTGTAAAAGCCATCGGTGCAGATATGGGCGTCGCCTTTGACGGCGACGCTGACCGATCAATTTTCGCCGACCGCAACGGAACAATTTACTGGGGAGACAAAACCTTCGCGATCGTCATAAAACAGTTCCTTGCTAAGAATCCAGGCGCAAAAATCGTCACTCCCGTGAGCTCCTCGACTCTCATCAAAGATACGGTGGAAGCTTACAAAGGCGATCTAATCTGGACCAAAGTTGGAAGCGTCACGGTTTCGCAGAAAATGAAAGAACTGCATGCAAACCTGGGTGGGGAAGAAAATGGGGGAATCTTTTATGGTCCACACCAAGCCGTGCGAGACGGAGCAATGACGACCGCTCTGCTGCTAGATATAATGGCACAGACAAGCAAGAGCCTTTCTGAGTTGGTAGATGAGCAACCCCAGTACTTCTTAGAGAAAGGAAAAATCGAGTGCCCAGACGACAAAAAAGAAGTTCTGTTGAAGAAAATCCTTGAGCAGGTAAGGGGCGAAAATATAAGCACCATTGACGGCGTTAAGATTTGGTTCAGCGACAGCAGCGCAATCCTAATCAGACCAAGCGGGACAGAACCTGTGTTCAGGCTGTACGCTGAGGCGAAAAACCAAGCAAAGGCATTAAAGCTGGTTAAAGACTACAGCTCAATGCTTGAAAAATCCCTCAAAACCCTTTAGCAATCTCTTTGCCTTGGAGAAAACCTGCCAATGCCCAACATTCTAACCCTAAAAGCAGACGAGATTGACACCAACGAGAAACGGTCAAAGATTTTGGTTAGCGTTGTTGGATGCGGGCGGAAGGGAATTCTATATGCTTACGCGTTTGCTCAAACCGGCTTCAAAGTGACCTGTTCAGACGCCGATCCAAGCGTTGTAAGAAAACTGGCAAAAGGAAAAACACCTTTTAAGCAGCCTGAAATTGAAGGCAAAATCAAGACCCTAATCAACACTGAACAGGTGAACGTTACAAGCGAGTTAAAAAAAGCCGTTTCTAGAAGCGACATCGTAATTGTTGCTGTTCCTGCGAAAGTAGATGAAAAGAAGAAAATCGATTATTCAGAAGTGCTAAATACTCTGAAGCAGGTCGGCGGGGCGTTGCATTCGGGCATGATCGTTGTCTACGGTGAGGTTGCAAGCTTAGGGTTCACTGAAGGTGCAATGAAGGAAACGTTGGAGAACACGTCAGGCTTAAAGGTGGGTCAAGATTTCATTTTAGCTTACATTCCAATCCGTAACTCGCAGGTCAAATCGTTTGTCGAACCCGTCTCGGCTCTGGAGTTGAAGCTTGCGGTCGTTGGAAAAACAGGGCTGGATGCAGTGCTTAACTTGGTAAAAACAGCTGTCAAAGAAGTTGTATCAATAGGCGATGTGAAGACGGCAGAGATAACGACGCTTTTTTCAGCTGCTAGGCGGGATACGAACGTGGCTTTAGCTAGCGAATTAGCTGTTTTCTGCGAGAGCGCAAACATTGATTACTTCAAGATTCTGAAACTGTCTGAGTTCAATGACCCCAGCTTTTGGCCCACAACCAATGACGAGGAAAACAGAAATGAAGCGTATCTTCTGCTTGAAAGTGCAGAGAACCTGAACGTGAAGCTTAGACTTCCGAATCTGGCAAGGCAGATAAGAGAGGAAATGGTTAAACACGCGGTTGACTTGACGCAGGAGGCTCTTCGAAGCTGCAACAAAACTTTGAGGAGAGCGAAAATCGCGGTTTTAGGAAGTATTAACCCAAGCATAACCGCCGTAGCTTTTGTCAAATTGATGTTGCTGAAAGGCGCCAAAACCAATATTTATGACCCTGCATCAAAAGGCGATGCGCTAGATTTAGGAGTCATGAAAAGCAGCTTAAATGAGGCTGTCGAAGGTGTCGACTGCGTAGTAATATTTACAGGTGAAGAACAGTTTAAACATATGAACCTAAGGAAGCTAAAAGCGTTGACAAAGACCCCTTCGGTCATCGTGGATTTGGCAGGCGCCTTCGAACCTGCGGCGGTGGAAGCAGAAGGCTTCATATACCGTGGACTAGGGAGAGGAACAGGATAAAAATGAAGAAAATTGGTGTCGCAGTAATCGGAACAGGCTTCTGGGGAAAAAACCACGCCCGAGTCTACAAAGAGTTACCATCAACCGAACTCGTTGCAATTTGCGACGTTAACCCTGAAAGGGCAAAAGCTATCGCTGACCAGTACGGCGTGAAAGCTTACACTAGTAGTTCGCGCATGCTGAAAAACAAGGAAATAGACGCGATAAGCATCTGCACATGGTCAACGGTTCTCGCCAAAGAAGCGCTTAAAGGGTTAAGGGCAGGCAAACATGTGCTGGTTGAGAAACCCATGGCGACCAACTCGAAGCAGGCGGAGAAGCTTTGTGCCATCGCGGAGCAAAACGGACTTGTCTTGACCGTTGGCTTCTTGATGAGGTTTATTCCCGGCCTGCAAGTTATCCGTGAATCAGTTGAAAAAAGAAAAATCGGTGATCTAGTCTGCGCCAACGCCAAGCGCGTTTCACAGTGGCCTGAGCGAATAGGCGACGTCGGAGTTGTCAAGGACACTGCCATACATGACATAGATGTAATGCGGTTCATTTCCCAGCAGGACCCCATCACCGTTTACGCAAAGATGGGAAGCATGAAGCACCGCAGATTCGAAGACTACGCGCACATAATGCTCACATACAAGAACGGGGAAAGCGCCTTCATAGAATCCAACTGGCTGACACCTTACAAAACCCGAACGTTAACGGTGACGGGAAGCGACGCTATAATGCGGCTGGACTACATCACTCAAGACATGTGGATTGAACAGCAAAAAGAAACGTTGCAGCCAAGGTACCCATTTCAGGAGCCGCTTAAATGTGAACTTCAGCACTTCGCTGAATGCGTAATTGAAAAGAAAAAGCCGCTCATAACCGGAGAAGACGGCGTGAAAGCCTTGCAAATTGCAGAAGCAGCCGTGCTGTCTTCGGCTAAGAACCGGGCAGTAAACCTGAAAAGATAAGAAACTACTTTAAACTGAAGGGTTTTCCTTCTGTGACTATTTTCTCAGGGACCTTCGCCTTCCACTTTTTTAAGAAGGGCAAATCATCTGTTTCTTTTCGAAGTTCGTCAGGAAGCATTTCTGGAATTTCATCTCTAATCGGATACCAGCGCAGGCATTTGGGGCAGACAATGAGACCTTCCACGATTTCGTCTTTTTCCTCGAAAACGTGAAGTTCAAGAGGATGATATTTGTCGATGGGGCAAGCCAGAATATCCATAAGTTTACGCTTCAAAGTTCATCACAAAACAAATAGTTAGTGTCTATGCTATTAAAACTTGCTTGGCGTTCCATTGACTTGGATATCCAAGGCGGTTTGGTACCAGTTTGGACCCGTGCTTCGAACCACACGAGAAAAAACAAAACTGTAGTCGACACCTAAGCTGCTGAGTTTTTGAGCTACATTCATCTTCGTCTTGTCAACGGGGTTTTCGTTTCTTGTGGCGTGCTGGAAATCGTAGAGGTGTATCCAGCCGCCTGATGGCTTGAGCGCCGAAACTGCGATTGGCAGGTATTCAAGGGTTTTTTCGGGCAGCGGCATTAGAACGCGGTCAGCTTTGCCCTGCAACTGGGCTTTGATTATGTCTTTTGAGTCGCCCAGGAGAGGAGTCACTTTACCGTAAACTCGGTTAATTTTGACGTTCTCCTCCATGTAAGTGAATGCGATTGGGTTAACATCGATTGAGTACACTTTGGTCTGGGGCACATTTTTAGCGATTATTATGCTAAAGCAGCCCACTCCAGCAAACATGTTAACCACGGTCTCCCCGTTCTTGACAAGCGCCGCAATTCGTGCTCGTTCATGCGAAAGCCTGGGCGAAAAATAGCATTGCTCAACGTCGACGGCAAATACGCAGCCAGATTCCCTATGCCGAGTGTTTGTTGTGCCTTCTCCAGCTACAAACTTCAACTCTCTAACCCTGAAATGCCCCAAGATAGGACTGGTCTGCCAAAAAACGGTTTTCACGCTTCTGTGAAAAGCCAGTATTTGCTTGGCAACGGCTTCTGCGTTGGCGACGTTATCGTTTGCCACTTTAACGATCGCTATGTCACCTATAATATCGAAGGAATTGTAGGTATGCTTCAACTCTTCCGATGGGAAATTGATGGGTAATTTATCTTTAATGCGCCTTCTCAACTAATTATCCTCTTAAACCGAGTTTAGTTAGAAAACCTTTAAAAGCAAAATACTTTTCTTTTTAGGAGAGGCGTTTCCAATGGAAAAATCAGGAATTGTTTATGAATGCATGAGATGCGGAGCACGAGTACCATCTGAAGAATTAGATCTAAGGGGCGGAGAGACAAAGTGCATTATCTGCGGCTACAGGATTCTGAAGAAAATTAAGCCGCCCGTTGTTAAGCGTGTTCAATCAAAATAAGAAAAGGGAAACTCGTGTTTATTCACGAGTAACTCAGTTTTTGTTTTTTTAAGTCATCTTAGTATATTTCTTTGTCTCCGAGTTTGCGCAAAGCTTTTCCTTTAATCCTTATCGATTCACCGAAGATGTCATCGTCCAGGTCTCTCTCGACTGTTTGCCGTTTTACGGTTTCGCCGCAAACTCCCATCGGCAGCAAACGCCTTTTTTGACACATAGAGTATGTACAGTTTGCGACGTTACACAACTCTTCGGTCTCTCTACACCAAGTTGAGCCTCGCTGGAAAAAAGCAGAGTTTTTGCCGCATTTAAAAGCGCTGCATGCTGGAGAACAAGCTTTTGATTGAGCCAATAGATACACCTCAAGTCAAATCAAAATGTTACGTTGCTGTTGTTTTGTCCTTGTTTTCTTTATGTTCATTGGAAAAGATATAAACTTTCTTCTAATAAAGGGCGAAATCGATGCTTAAGCTTTAGCTGCACGGCGCCTTCTTCGCAAGAACATTTCAACGAGGACCACAACGATTACCGCTACCACTATCAAGATAAGGGTCAACAATGCGCTTGTAGGTATCAAGAGTGAGCCAAGGGCTACGTAGCCGCTCATTTTTATCTCGACAGATGTTGGCTGGTTAACGGTTAAAGATACAGCTTGATAGCTGTTTTCTGCTCCTTTGGCGAACGCGACGACCTGCAAGTTGCCGCCAACTATGTTGCTGAAAGTGGCGATTCCATTTCCCGTAGTCATCTCGGAGAATCGCTCTGCAGATGGACCGTTCACCGTGACGTTAGCGTTTGAAATCGGAGAACCGAAGTAATCAACCACTGACACTTGTACTTGAATATCGTATAGTGTGCAGCGAATATTGTATTGACCTGCGCTGAAGGCTTTGACGGTTGTCTCGTTGAGAAGAATGCCGTTTTGGTACACTTGTAGCTTGTAGGTTCCAAAGGTAACAGATGCAGAGGCTGATCCTGAACTGTCTGTTGTGGTTGTGTAGAATAAACCGTTTGTTAATTCAACAAGTTTGATACTTGCACCAGAGATTGCGGCGTTATTGTAGCCGACGACGTTGATTGTCAAAGGTTCTGATGGACAAACTATGACAAATTGATAAATTGCTTGTGCAGGAAGATTGCTGAGTGTATCGTTGCCTGTATTGAACACTTTACCATAAAGTGAAGCCTGAATGGTATAGCTTATTCCAGTCAACGTAGAGTTCAAGGTGTAGGTCCCTGTAACGCCCGTTTGAGCTGAAACGTTAGCAGTTTGAGAAGAAGACCCATACTTGTAGCTGATATTTAAATTAACGAATGGTAACGCAGTTCCATTTTCGTTTTGCACCTTAATTGCTATATTGGCTAACAAGCATGCGAAGTTGAAGTTGCCTGCGCCTGTGACTGTTATGTTGGTTTGTCCCACGTTGACGCCTTTGAATGAAGCAGTCAAGAGGTAGGAGCCAGCTTCCAACTTGAAGTCTGCCTTACCGCCACTGCCGCTAGTAGCATTATAAGACGCGCTCGAAGATTGATCTTGGGCTACAACGAAAATGCCCGAGGCCACCTGACCGTTAAGATTCAACGTTGTAATGGTGACAGGGTATCCGACAACCGAAAAAGTCTGCGAGTCAGGCAGCAGTTTCGCCGTGCCGCTCGTCGTTGTGATTGCTACTTTGTAGCTTCCTACAACAGCGCTTGTAGGAATTGCTAACGGCGTAGTTATCAATCCGTTGGCGTCAGCCGTTACTGAGGAGATCGATGTTAGGCTGGCACCCGTTGCGACACTGCTAACACTGACCGACACAGTTTGCCCAGCCGAGTAGCCCTGAGCCGCTATCGTAGCGGTTTGGCCTCTGTGGTAAGTTGTCGAATCAAGGAAACCAACAACAAACTGGTTTGCCGACAAAGCCTGGGTCAAGTTGAAATACAAAGTATAGTTGCCCGAATAGACTGTGGTGGGTGATATGCCAAGCGAGTCACCTGATATGAAGCTGCTGCTCGGGAAGTTAATTTGCGTAGTTGCGGTTCCAACCGAATTTGCAACCATCGACAATACATCCGAAAAGTTTCCGTTAAGTGGACTTGGAAGCACGACGGTTATGTTGGCAACATAATTTAGACCTGAGTTGCCTCCTGTGACGGTAACGGTCAAGGCTACGGTGTCGCCCTCCTTGTAATACGAGTTGGCTGGAGTTACCGAGTAGCCTGGTGTAATCAAAAACTGTTCGGGAGTTGAGCCTGTGGAGTTCAAGTTTCCTTGCCTTATGTCTTCAATGAGGAAGTTGTAGTCGCCGCCTTGAAGTTGGGGAATTGTAAAGTTAGTGTTAACGTAGTAACCGTTAGCCACGCCACTCGCAACGACAGTTTCGCCCATTATTACGTTGTAGGTGCCGTTGCTGGTATAGATTGTTCCCTTTATGTTGTATGCTTCACCGGCTGAACCGTTATACACGCTTTGTATCTGCGTTAGCGAGTTTGCTTGGGATGCAGGAACAACCGCTATAATGCTTACACCAAGCTGGCTTGATTGCCCCAGCACATTGACGAAGGGTACAAGAGCAACTGCAAAAGACATAAAGACTAAGATGGTAGCTGCAACAATCTTCTTGTTCAAACCTCTCTGCTCTCCCGAAATGATACTATCCTCTATAGTTGACTCATGATTAATTAAGAGATGATTTTAAACCTTGCCATTTAAACCCTAAAGAAAGGACTCACCACACCAAGACAGCAATATTATAGAGAATCCAAGCGTAAAAGTAACCTTGAGGAACGGGATTTTTAAAAGAACGAACATTCTATCTGTACATAAATTTCGGTGGAAGAGTTGGAGGAAAACACAGCAGCCGCGCTTTCAAGCGCCCTCAAGAAACAAAAATACCATCTAGTCGGCAGCCACTCAGCAGTCAAAAGGTGCAAGTGGCTCTATGAATCCATAATCAACAATAGACCCTGCTACAAAGAGAAGTTCTACGGAATAAAATCCCACAGATGCATCCAAATGACGCCCAGCCTGTATTATTGTACCCAGCAATGCCTGTTCTGCTGGAGAGCACAAAGCGGCGACTTACAGGTCACTTGGGACGAAACAAAAATCCCCAAAGTAGATTCGCCAGAAACAATCGTTGAGGGATGCTTTAAGGCGCAGGAAAAGATTTTAACTGGTTACAAAGGGAACACAAAAGCGAACTGGCGCAAGTTCCAAGAAGCTCTAACCCCCAAACAGGTTGCCATAAGCTTGACTGGGGAGCCGACGCTTTACGAACCGCTTGGAGAGCTAATTCGAACTTTCCACCAGAAGGGCCTAACCACTTTCCTCGTCTCCAACGGAACTCTTCCGTCCAAGCTTTCAAAACTCAGCCAGGAACCCACCCAACTCTACATTTCAGTATGCGCGCCAAACGAGCAAGTTTACAAGCGGGTTTGCCGACCAGAATTTGAGGGGGCATGGACAAAACTGAATGAAACGCTGGGTTTGCTGCAGAGTTTCCGCTGCCCAACGGTTCTGAGAACCACACTGGTGAAAGAGCTGAACATGAACCACGTGGATGAGTACGCTAAACTTGTTGAGAAAGCGAACTCGACTTACATTGAAGCAAAAGCCTACATGCATATCGGCTTCTCAAACCTGCGCTTAGGGTTTGAACGCATGCCCATGCACGCTGAAGTTAAGGATTTTGCTCAGCAACTCGCGGAGAAGACTGGTTACATGATTATCGACGAGGCACCTGAAAGCAGAGTCGTGCTGCTGAGCAAGCTGAAAAAACCCATTCAAGTCGGAAACTAATGAACCCCAACTGTTTCAGGCGGCCCTGTCGGACAAGGCTTATATAGTTATTTTTTTCCCTATTGGGTTAACTTTCAAGCGGTTAATTGTATGGTTAGCGAGGGAAAGGGACGCCTGTTCAGGAGAAAGGATGGCAAATACATGGTTTATTTGCCCAAAGACCTAGCAGAAGACAGCATGTTCCCATTCAAAGTAACTGATTCAAGATTCGTCAAAGTAAGCTTCACATTAGGAGACAGCAAAGTTCTGATTGAGAAATGGCCTGATTCCTGACCAGGGCGAAAGCGTTTTGAAGAAATTGAAATAAACTACGAAACAATTCAACTTATCCTGATGATGCCTTTGTCCAGTTTGGAAAGTGTTCTTCAAGAAGTAAAAAACGAGCTCATGCAAAAAAACAAGATCCGTGAAGAAACACATGAGAGCATGCGCAAAGCAATAAGCCTATCCAAACAAGCAATACTTCTAATCCACCAGAAAAAATACGCAGAAGCCGAAAAATTCATCACGGAAGCAACCGAAAAAATCTCGCGCCTTCAGACCCTGTCGGAGGATTGCCCCGAGATAATTTACGGAGGCATGTTTAGTGCAGCGCTTCAAGAGTATTCGGAAGCACGCATTTTTCTGGTTTTGGTCAAAGAGTCCCGTTTTGTTACACCAGCCGAAATCAATGTTCCCTCGATCGATTACGTGCTTGGTTTAGCCGACGTAATAGGCGAATACAGACGTCTAGCGCTCGACAATCTTCGTGAAGGCGAAGTCAAAAAAGGGGAAGAATGCCTCGAAACTATGGATCAAGTTTTCATTCAACTCTTAGCTCTTGACGAAGCGTACATGCTTGTTCCAGGGCTGCGTCATAAATCCGACATTGCACGAAGAATAATCGAAACCACACGCGGAGACATAACGGTTGAAGTCCGCAGAAAATCCCTCGAAGACTACTTAAAAAAACTGGAACTGCCAAAACCAGCAGCCAAACGCAAACCACGAAAGGCTAAAACTTGAGCCAACACCGCAGGTTAACGAATAATTTCTCTTTGGAAAAGGCACATAGAACTCAGATTTGCCTTTCAAAGAAAATAATTTTGGAAGACAGATTACCGAAACAAGTTAAAATGGTCGCTGGTGTCGATGTTTCATATGTTGGCGAGTTGGGGATAGGCGCCGCTGTAGTCTTGGATTATGAGTCCCTGAAAATTCTGGAGCCAGAAGTTGCCATCTGCCACGTGAGGATGCCATACATTCCAACTTTGCTTTCCTTTCGGGAAATCCCGCCTGCAATGGCAGCAATCAAGAAACTGAAGAGTCAACCCGACGTTTTGCTGATCGACGCTCAAGGATACGCTCATCCGTACAGGTGCGGATTTGCAAGTCACCTTGGGCTTGCCTTGGGAAAACCAACGATAGGGGTTGCCAAAAGCCGTTTAATAGGCAAACCAGTAGAGATGCAGGGGCAAACCTTTTTGGTCGATAAGGAAGAAGTCATCGGCACCGTGGTGAACACCAAACAGAATGCAAAACCCATTTTTGTAAGCATCGGCCACATGATTTCTCTTGAAACAGCTGTGAAAATTGTCGTGCACTGCTCGAAAACCCGAATTCCAGAGCCAACCTTGCAAGCACACGTTTTAGCAACCAAACAAAGAAAGAGCCTGATGCTCGAAAGAAAAGTAAATATCACTGAAAAGTGAACTAATCGCTAGAGCGTGAAAGGGCTTGGCTGAAGAAATAACCTTCGCGGAATTCCAAAAACTTGACCTGCGAATAGGAAAGGTAATTGAGGCAACACAGATTCCTAACTCAAAAAAACTTATCAAACTGACGGTCGATTTCGTATCTGAGAAACGCCAAGCAGTCGCAGGGCTATTAAAGTATTATACGTCTGAGCAGCTGGTCGGCAAAAAATGCGTTTTTCTCTTAAACCTTCAAAGCCGCATTTTAGCAGGGATCGAATCGCAATGTATGATTTTGGCAGCTGAAGACAGCGAAGACAACGTAACTGTGCTTATGCCAGAGAAAGACATTGCTGAAGGCAGCAAAATCGGTTAAAGACGCCAACAAAGTTTTACCCCGATAAAGATCAATGGGTCTGGGGAAAATTTAAATGCGTAAGTTCCAACACGTTATTGTATAATTTATTGTGAAAGGTGTTTACTTAATGGCTGTTAATGAAGAAGCACTCATGTGGGTTGAAAAGTACCGCCCAAAAAATCTAAACGAAGTCGTAGACTTACGTGACATCGTTGAAAGCCTCAAAGCTTTCATGAAAAACCCCAAAACTATGCCCCACCTAATGTTCGCAGGCATACCAGGCACAGGAAAAACCACCCTTGCTCTCTGCATCGCACACGAACTTTTCGGCTCCAACTGGAGAAGCTTCACATTAGAACTCAACGCATCCGACGAAAGAGGCATCGACACCGTACGGGAAAGAATAAAGGATTTCTCTCGTTACAGCCGTTCAGGCTTCGAAAACGTACCCTTTTCCCTAATCATCTTGGATGAGTGTGACCAGATGACAGGCCCCGCCCAGACAGCATTAAGAAGAATCATGGAAACGGGTTCCCGAACATCAAGATTCATCCTTATTTGCAACCAATCAAGCAAGATAATTGAGCCAATACAGAGCAGATGTGCCATCTTCCGTTTTTCAAAACTTGATAAGCAAGCAATGAAGGAGCATCTTGAATGCCTGGCTAAAAAGGAAAAGATTAAGCTGACGCCGGATGCAGCTGAAAGGTTAGTTGATTTCTCTGAAGGGGACCTCAGACACGCCATAAACGCTTTGCAGACAGCTTCAGCCTACAGGGATGGATTGGTTGACGAAAAAACCGTATCCCTAGTTATAGGTGAAGCCAGCCCAGCGCAGGTTCAGCAGATGATCAGAAAAGCGTTGTTCGGCGACTTCATGGAAGCAAGGAAAAAAATGTATGAGATAATGGGTTCCTATGGATTCTCAGGCTCAGAAATAATTCGGCAAATACAGCGGGAAATCTTCAAGATGTCAGATTTGACGCCTGAACAGAAAGCAGAAATCTCAAACATAATCGGCGAATACGATTACCGCCTAACGCAAGGCGCCAACAGCGACATACAACTAAGCGCACTTCTTGCACAATTCGCTAAATTCGGCAGAGGCATCATAGAAACCTATGAAAAATGACATTTTATGGGTTGAAAAATACCGTCCTCAAAAGATAGAGGACATAGTAGGTAACGAAGAAGCGAAAGCCACGTTTGTCGAGTGGCTAAAAGGTAAGCGCAAAAGCAAAAAGAAAGCTGTCCTGCTTTATGGTCCGCCGGGAGTTGGGAAAACCGCGTTGGTTAATGCGGCTGCAAAAGAATTCGGTTTCACAATCATTGAAATGAACGCCAGCGACACTCGTTCAGAAAAAGCCATCAACGCAATAGCCAAACCCGCCACCTCTTACCTCGCCCTCGACCACTTCTCAACCTCAACCCAAAACAAAGGCAACATTCTCTTCTTGGATGAAGTCGATGGCATCGCAGGCAACGAAGACAGAGGCGGAGTAAGCGCCATAATAGAAATTGTTGAGAAATCTCAAGTTCCAGTCATCATGGCCGCAAACGACCCCGACATAGACAAGCTAAGACCCCTCAAAAAAGTTTGTTTGCTCATACGTTTTCAACAGATACGAATTCCGCTTCTCATCGCTTTGCTACAAAAAATCTGTCTGCTGGAACATGTCAAAGCCGAGTTTGAAGCGCTCGAGCACATCGCCCAGAACAGCCGAGGTGACGTGCGGTCAGCCATTAACGACTTGCAAAGCCTAAGCGAAGAAAACCATATCTTAACGCTTCAAGACACTATGGCGCTGAGTTCAAGAAACAAAGATATCAGTATGGACGAAACACTTAGAGGGTACTTTTCAGCAAAAAACATCCTTGATGCTTCAACCCTGCTAAGTCGCTCAAATGTCGACTACGATGAGCTTTTGATGTCTGTAAGCGACAACCTGCCGAAACGCTACCCTAATCCGGATGAGCTTGCAGTTGCATATGATTTCATCTCACAAGCTGATGTTTACCGTGGAAGAATCGGAACGGAAAACTGGTTTCTTCTGAAGTATTTCTTCAATTCCATATCCCAAGCAGCTGCAGTTGCACCCCAGTCATACCAACCCTTCGAGCTTATCACACCGCCAATACGGATAATAACCCTGTTTTGGACCAAAGGCAAAAGGTCAATGCTTGACGCTATCTGCGGTAAAATAGGAACACAATGCCGTGTTTCCCGCTCAAAAGCAAAACACGACTTTGTTCCCTACATCAAAACCTTGCTGCAACAACAGAAAGCAAGCACCCTGATTTCCTGGTTCAAATTCACTCCCGAAGAAGTAGATTTCCTTGTTAAAATGAACAGGTACTAGGAGAAACTAATTTGACAATATTAGATCCGAAGGGATTCAAGCTTCCTAGAGTGGAGCGAGAAAAATTCATCACCTTAATGAATCTGGGTCTTGACTACAACCGCGAACGAGGTAGCTTCTCCATAAAAGACTGCAACAACATCGAAAAGCTCATAGACACAATCGGCGCCATATTGGGCACTGAAGTGGTTTTCCTTCAAAGCTGCACCAGATGCGGCAAAGAGTTCTCATGCGCCGACTGCAAATACCTCGACTTGTGCAAAAATTCTGATCTCAGTTTTGTTTAGCTTTGATATTTTGCTGAGATTAGTGTCTTTGATAAGAAATTCTTGTTGCATTGGCATTTTTGAGTAAGTTGTTTTGACTGCTTTTTTGAAGCAGAGCTTGAATCAGTTGCAGTTGAGTCATTCTTTGACAATTTTTGACAGTTTTTGACAATCTTAGACAATGTGAACGAGATTTTCAACATACAGCTAAGGGGAAGGTAGCGTTTAGAAGAATGCTTCCAGAAGAAAGAAAAATGCATATTCCAGATAAATTAGAAGGTAGAGCTAAATATCATTGATCTCCTTTCGCTTGATTTACACTTACTTGTTGTGAGTACTTGTTGTAATTACGTTTCGTGAACTGACTATTTATTGAAATTCACCGATTTATCCAGAAAGAATTGAATCGCATGAAAAACAAAATAATTGAGGCTGAAAACCTCACAAAAATCTACAAGAAATCAGTCAAGGCCGTCGACGGCATCTCTTTCTCCATTGAAGAGGGAGAACTGTTCGGCTTTCTTGGACCAAACGGCGCAGGAAAAACCACCACCATTAAAATGCTAACGACTTTGGCAACCATAACCTCTGGAAAAGCCGTCGTAGCTGGCTACGACGTTGCAAAAAACCCATCAGCAGTGCGCAAAGCCATAGGGATGGTGCCGCAGGAACTCACAGCAGACGACGAGTTGAAAGGCTTAGAAAACCTGCTTCTCTCAGCCAAGCTTCACCATATTCCAAATGATGCAGCCCACAAAAAGGCGCAGGATTTGCTTTCACTTCTAGAATTGGAAGGCGCGGCGCAGAGGCAAGTTAAAACTTACTCAGGAGGCATGCGAAGGCGACTGCAGTTGGCGATTGGGCTTATTCATGAGCCGAAAATCTTGTTTTTGGATGAGCCGACGTTGGGGTTGGATATTCAGACAAGGCAGAAAATGTGGGCATACATTCGGCATCTTAACCGGGAAAACGGCATAACTGTTTTCATAACGACACATTATTTGGAAGAAGCAGACTCATTATGCGACCGAATCGCTATAATCGACAGCGGAATCATCAAAGTGTCGGGTTACCCATCCGAATTGAAAAGCAAACTCGGCGGCACAATACTAACTCTTCAGCTAACAAATGGCGCTGACATATCTGCAAACCTGCGTTCAATCAAAGACGTCGATGAAGTTGAAAAGAAAGGTGAAACATACAGAATTAAACTCGGCAGAACCGACGCTCTCCCGACAATAATTGAAACAGTAACTAACGGCGGACTCAAAATCTCCGACATAAACCTGACAAAACCGACACTTGACCAAGTCTTCCTGCAAATCACAGGCAACACCATGCGCGACAGCTCTTCAAACGGGGATTCTTACGGTCAACGAGTTCTAATTGAGAGGTTGAAGTAAATGTTCTCCGACACGTTAGCTTTGACCGGGCGGTCGCTCAAGAAGTGGATTCGCAACCCAGCCGCCATCATGCCAGGATTGTTCATGGCGGTGTTTTGGCTGGCGCTTTTCGGGAGCTCATTTAACCCAGTCAACCTTGTTCCGACGCAAATCGTAGGCACTCAATTGTCTCCCGCTCTGGTAGATCAAATCAAGTTTGCCATGTCCTCAGTTTTCGGCGGTGCAGCAAACTACATAACCTTCCTAACTGCAGGCGTCATCGCATTCATAGTCATAATCAACATGGCGTACGGCGGAATCGACATCGTCATCGACAGGCAGCTGGGATACCTAAACTCGCTGCTAAGCGCTCCCATATCGCGAGCATCAATATTCTTTTCGGGCACACTCCAGAACTTTGTTAAAGCTATGTTCATTGCGGTGCTTGCATTCATTGTGGCGGTTCTTCTTCCAAACGGTCTAAGAGTTGGCGCGGGATTTGGCGTGCTTAACTTCCTCGGTGTCTTCGTTGCTTTCGGGCTGTTGACATTTGGGTTTGGCTGCCTCTTCACTTCAGTTGCGTTCTCGCTGAGGCAAGTTGATTCGCTGGTCGCCATCATCAACTTCTTAGCGTTCCCGTTGGTGTTCATGAGCAGTGCGATGTTTCCGCTGGGAACCTTTCCTGCTTGGCTCAAAGAAATAGCCGAGGTAAATCCAGTGACAAAGGCTTCCGAAACCGCACGGCTGCTCATCGTGAACGGAAACCTGAGCGCCGGCCAATTGTCTACTATGGCAGGGAACATGCTGTACCTGGTCGTCTTCGCAACGGTTCTGGCTGTAATCGGATACTTGATTGCACGGAGAGCATTAAGGGCTGAGTAAGAGGCGTTGCAAAATGGCGATACTAACACAAAGTGAATCACCCTTAAAAGCAAAGGATGGGAACTAGAAATCATGTCATATTTACGCATCCCACGGGGACAAACCGCAACTCTGGACAGGGTTGACGGCAACCTGAGAGTCGGCAACAACGCAACAATCCAAGCCAGCAACGGCAAAAACGTCGTCGTCAAAGGTGGCGTCTACCTGGAAGGCAAAGCGTACATAAACTGCGACCTCGAATGTGATTCATTAGAATCAGAAATTTACCTCTCCAAGTCGAAGGAAATCAGTTCGGGTTCCAACCGGGCGCGGATTGACTTAACAGGGCGATACGTCGGAAAACTCGAAGAAAACGGCAACTTAACGGTTCATAACCAACTCAACGTGAGCCACTCAGTAAAAGTCAAAGGACTAATCGATAGCGGAAACATCGACGTGGGCGGAAGAATACAGGCAGAAGCCATAAAATGCGGAAGAATTCGAGTCGGCGGACGTGCAGACATCGAAAACATATTTGAAGCCCAAACCGTCGACGTCGGCGGAAAAGTAGCCGCACCAGGAACAGTCAAACTGGGAGATCTAAACGTAGGCGGCGAAGTTGAGGTGGGAGGCGGTTCCATAACAGGCAACATTCGGGTCGGCGGAAGATTCAGCTGCAAAAAGCAACTGGAGTTTGGCGAATTGCTAGTTTATGGCAGAGGCACGCTACCCGCAGACTGCAAAGGACACAAGGTTTCAACGTTTGGCAAACTTGAAGTTGCCGGAAACATAACATGCGACATCATTGAAGCCGGCGGATTCATTGAAATAAGCGGAGACTGCCATGCACAAAAAGTTGAAGTCGGCGGAAAAATCAAGGTGAGTGGTTCGCTGTTTGTTTCTGATAGGCTTGAAGGCTACGGAGCCATAGAAATATCGGACAACCTTGAGACAACAAACCTTCGCCTCAGCGGCAAGCTTGAAGCAAACAGAGTTTTGGTCAAAGAAGACGCAGATATCAGCGGCAAAATAGAAACCCTAATCGGCTTGAAAGCCAAAACGGTTTCAGTCCGCGGCGGCAGCAGATGCGAAGGACCCTTAATTGGCGAACGTATCGAGGTTGGCAAAAGCCAAGATTTAAGCTACGGCGGATGGGGAGCCAATTGGGGGAAATGGGCCGCTGCAGGCGCCATCGCCAGAGTTGACGATGTGTACGGAGCAGAAGTGGTCATTGGCCCAATGTGCCGCGTCAAGCACATATTCGCAAACACAGTTAGGCTGGAGCAAGGTTCAGCCGCGGAACAAATAACCTACACAGCTGAACTTAAGATCGATTTTGGAGCAGCCGTAAGAGAACAGCCAAAAAAAGTAGATACCCTTCCCAAACCCCCTTTTTAGCACCTGCAGGAGAAGCATGCATATGAGAGACCGGGAGACTAAGCGTTCAAGAACCGACCTGTACGCCCAAGTTTTGGAGGTTCTCATCCGTTACCCCGAAGGCGGCAAAATCACCCGCATCTCCTATGGAGTAGGCGCACCTGTTGACCGCCTTAGAAAGATTTTGGAGGCGCTGAGCAGCTACGGTTTAACCAGAAAACTAACAATCGAAGAGCAAACCCTTTATTTTGCGACGCCTCGCGGTTTGGAATTTTTGGACACTTACTGGAAAATGAAGGGTTTCCTGGAAATATTTGGTGATAAAAAAAACAAATAAGTCAAATCCAAAATGGTTGTAATTCAATCGATAAAATCACATGATATTTTCCTTCAATTGCAATATCGCAGCAGAACGCCGTATACAGAAGCATCAACAAAACACATCAAATCAGGCGAAGGCAAATCTTATCTAGCCATTCCTAATTAACACTATTTTGCAGAAGGCTAGATTTTATGGCGGAAGAACATGCAACATTAAACGTAGCATTATCCCAACTTAAACTCGCAACCAAAAAACTTGAACTGGACCCAGGAATATGTAGGATGCTGAGCCTGCCAAAAAGATCCATCAGCGTCAGCATTGACATACGAATGGACAATGGCGTCGTCGGGGTCTTTAGCGGCGTTCGAGTCCAGCACTGGGATGCACGTGGACCTTTCAAGGGAGGAATCCGCTATAGCCCCACCGTTACAGTTGAGGATGTAACAGCATTGGCGATGTTGATGACTTGGAAATGCGCCATTGCAAACATTCCATTTGGCGGAGCAAAAGGCGGCGTAGTTGTCGACACCAAAAAAATGAGCAAGCATGAGCTTGAGCGCCTAACCAGAAGGTACGTCAGTCTAATCGTCGATTATTTGGGTCCCCACCGAGACATCCCCGCGCCAGACATGTACACTGACGCCCAGACCATGGCTTGGATAATGGACACCTACAGCCAACTCAAAGGCTATAGCATACCCGAAAGCGCCACAGGCAAACCCGTCGAAATTGGCGGTTCATGGGGAAGAACCGAGGCCACAGGAAGAGGCGTAATCCACTGCGTGAAGCAAGCTGCGGAAAATAACGGTCTTAAACTCAAAAACGCATCGATTGCCATTCAGGGTTTCGGCAACGTTGGATACCACGCTGCAGCGGCAGCTCAAGAAGTAGGCGCCAAAGTGATAGCGGTCAGCGACTCCACGGGGGGCGTCTACACCCCCGACGGATTAAACATTCCAGTCGTTTTAGCACACAAAGAAAAAACCGGCTCCGTGCAAAACTACAAAGGCTCCAAGAACATAACCAACGAGGAACTGCTAGAGTTGCCCTGCGACGTGCTCATCCCGGCGGCGCTTGAGAACCAGATTACCTGCAAAAACGCCGATAAAATAAAGGCAAAAATGGTTGCCGAAGCTGCAAACGGACCGACCACACCCGACGCAGATAAGGTTCTTTACGAAAAGGAAATTTGCCTCATCCCCGACATTCTTGCCAACAGTGGCGGAGTAACAGTCAGCTACTTTGAATGGGTCCAAAACCTCACCCGCGAGCAATGGACGCTGGAAACAGTCAACACCAAACTTGAAGATAAAATGACCAAAGCCTTCAATGATGTCGCGGCCTTGGCTGAAACTGAAGAGAGCGACATGCGCACGGGAGCGCTGATGCTGGGAGTCGGCAGAGTTGCGAACGCAATAAAGACACTCGGACTATGGCCATAAATCAAGTTGAACAGCTAAATCGATCACCATATAGAGACGACAGCAGCATTTGGCAAAAATAAGCCAACTCCTTTTTGTTTTTCTCGTCATTGATTTTATTTGTAGGAAACCTTAAAACTACTTTCGCTATATCTGTTGAACCCCACAAAAGGAGAAGCTATGGGACAGGGAGAGTGAATGGTTGGCTGCTAAGATTTGCACACTGGATTTCTGCTATGAGAATTCACTCGTCAGAATCGTCGCTAACAGAAACTGCCCCGAAATCAAGCTTGCCGGCTTGACAGTTGGCCCCTTTGATGAGGGAAACGAGTACGAAGTTTATTTTTGGGTGGCAAAAGAGCTTGCTAACACGGGGATGATCCATTTCCGCGAAGACGACCTACTGGACTCGACCAAACTGTTTAAGGTGCAGTGGAGAGAGGGTGTTCAGATTCCAGGGCAAATCAGCGAGTTGCCAGACGACTTTTACCCCAAACTAAGACGCTTCCTCGTTATCTTAAAGCAAGAGGCCACTCAACCTGAAAAAATTAGTGAGTACCAAAAGGCTCAGCACCTTGCAAAAGATGTGGTGAATTCCCGGCTGAGAAAGATCGTTGCGCTATCAGCAGCTCCTGGGCAAAGCGAACAAGTTATCAAAAAGTTATCGAACGAAGAAAGAATACTCTACGAGCAACTGGTCAAGATTATTTCTGAGTGGAAAACCAACATTCTGGAAGGTGAAAAGTAGAGATGACTAACGAACAGTTAACGGTGGATCCACAGCAGCGTTTTCAAGAGTTTTTTAAAAAGGAGAAGTACCGTCAAAGAATCGGGCAGTTAGCCATCAGCGGAAAAAACTCGATAATGATTGATTTTGAAGAACTCTATGGCTTTGACCAAGCGCTCGCTGAACAGCTGCTCAACAGACCTGAAGAGTATTTGCAACATGCCGGGAAAGGCGCGTATGAGCAGCTTCGCATAGAAGACGCGGAGTACGCGGAAAAAATAGAGAAAATCATCATAAGAATCGTGCAGCTACTCGGCAAGGAGCAGCTCAGGAAACTCGGCTCAAAACAGATGGCAAAGCTTGTTATGGTTGAAGGCATAGTTGTCAGAGCAACACCCGTGAGGCCCATGGTTCTGGTAGGAGCATTCAAATGCAAACGCTGCCAAGCTATGAACAAGGTCGAGCAAACCGGTCAGTTTCTAAAAGCGCCATCCGTCTGCGAGGCGCCTGACTGCGGAAGAGACGGACCGTTCGAATTCGTCCAGGAAGAATCCACATTCATAGATTCGCAGGACCTGCGGTTGCAAGAAAAACCCGAAGATCTGCCACCTGGGCAGTTGCCGCGCACGTTAGCCGTCAAAACTATAGGCGACGACATCGTCGATGTGGCCAGACCTGGAGACCACGTTTCCGTAATTGGCATTGTTCATGCCTTTGCGCCTTCGCTTATGGGAATGGGGAAACTTCGAACTTTTATTCTTCAACTTGACGCAAATTCAGTAGAATTGCTAGGAAAAGAGCCCGAAACTTCGCCGCCTACTCCTGAAGAGGAAGAAAAAATCCTTGCCCTCGCGAAAGACCCCTGGGTTCACAGAAAAATCAGGGACTCCATCGCGCCGTCAATCTTCGGCTATGAGCACATCAAAGAAGCAATAATGTATCTGCTCTTCGGCGGAGTGTCAAAAAGCCTGCCTGACGTGAGCATCAGGGGAGAACCCAACATCCTGCTTATCGGTGATCCTGGAACCGCCAAATCGCAGCTTCTCCAGTACGTAGCAAGAATAGCGCCCCGTGGACTGTACACTTCAGGAAGGGGAACAACCGCTGCAGGTTTGACCGCTGCCGTGGTAAGGGAGAAGGGCGGAAGCATGAGTCTGGAAGCAGGCGCGCTGGTGCTAGCCGACAAAGGAATAGCATGCATCGACGAAATGGACAAAATGCGTCCCGAAGACCGAGTCGCCATTCACGAGGCTATGGAGCAGCATACAGTTTCAGTTGCCAAAGGAGGCATCGTCGCCACACTAAACGCTCGGACTGCAGTGTTGGCTGCCGCTAACCCCTCGCTGGGCAGATACGAGCCAAACCGCACTGTAGCTGAGAACGTTCCTTTGCCAGTAACCATCTTGTCCCGTTTTGACTTGATTTTCGTGCTTCGCGACGTGCCAAACAAAGAGTCCGACAGCAGGATGTCGAAGCATATTTTGGAGATTCACCGCAGGGGCGTGAGCCCAGTTGAGGCGCAGGTTGACGCGGAATTGTTGCGGAAATATGTTAGTTACGCCAAGGGGATTAAACCCGTGCTTTCCGAAGAGGCACTAAAGCAGCTTAGCGACTTTTACTTAGCCATGCGTTCGGCAAGCGAAACGGAAGGCTCGCCTGTGGCGATTACTGCACGGCAGCTTGAGTCGCTGGTTCGTCTTTCGGAAGCCCGAGCTCGAGTGGCGCTGCGCCGGGAAGTAACAGCGGAAGATGCAGGCGCAGCCATTACGATAATGAAGAAGTCTCTGGAAGAAGTCGGCATCGACTTGTCTTCATACAAGATGGATATCGACCTGATAATGACAGGCAGACCCAAGAGCATCCGGGACAGACTCTCCATCGTGCTGTCGACGCTGATGAACATGGAAAAAGTTACTGGCATAGTCGAGAAAGACGCTCTTGTCACAGAGTTGGAAACGAAGAGCAAAATCCCAAGGAACGAAGTTGAACGAATGATAAGCCAGTTGCTCCGTGAAGGAACAATCTACGAACCAAGAGAAGGATGCCTAAAGAAAACATAGACAGGCAGAAATCGGAGAGAGGCAACAAAAGAAAACGAGAGGCAGTCAAAGAAAATTTGGATTAAGAAATGTAGGTGGTTTTTTTGTCTTCTTCTTTTCGCGTTTGTTCAGCTTCAAGAGCCCGTTTCTCTTCAATCTGCTGAAGCTTTGTCACCATCGTTTCGGCTCGAGCAATTTCGTCGTCTAATCCTTTGAGGTCCAAGTCAAAGTTGAACGTTGATTTTAAGACCTCAAGTACGCTTTTTGCGGAAAGCGGGTCAGGCAAGTAGCCGCGTGTTTCACCCAGCAGGCATAAAGCCTCTATTTTTTTGAATTTTGCCAATCCAAGAATCAATCCAGCAGTTCCAACAATGGGGCTCCCTGAAGCGCTAAGAATTGCGCCACCGCTCAGAGCTTTGTCAAGGATTTCTTGGGATGTTGCGGCGATGTAAACTTTGGGTTTTTCTTTGGGCTCCATCCGGTAGCCGCCGATAGTCGCGATTGTTTTTACGTTATATTTTTCTGAGAAGGCGAGAATTTGATCGGCGATTTCGTATTGTCCCTCGATGGTTTGCGATTGGCTGTCGCCGGTGAACAGAATCAAGTCGTTCCCGTTTGGGTTTTGGTAATAGTAGAATACTCCGCGTAGCAGGCGAACGTTCCCCTTCTTGTTAACGAGCACGAAGTATGGGAAATGAGGAGAGTAAAGGTAAGCCACTTTTTTGGGTTTCAACTGCTTAACCATGTAACGCAAGGCAATTTTTCCCACAAGTCCTAGCCCAGGGAGACCCTCGATAAGAACTGGGTTGTTCGGCTGGATTTCAGCGAACTGTTTAAGATAGGTTTCTTTCATTTCTCGCTACTCCTTTTCATTGCCATTCGATATTTCAGATATTTATCATCTGGGGAAAACTTTGGCGGATGCGGAATCCTAACGGGTCCGCCGCAGTAGGGGCAACTGTCCTTTTTGAGAGTGTACTTATTGCAGTCTACGCATTTTCGAAGTTGCCAAACCAATTATTTTTCCCTTCTGAAAGTGGCTTGCTCGCCTGCTTTTGAGACGGCTAACACGACGTTTTGGGGTGCCTGTAAAACTTTGAGAGTTACTTTTTGGCGTTCACGAACGTAGTCTCTGACGTTTCTTATCCAGGATGACGAGATTTCTGAAACGCGAAGCAATCCAAGTTTGTCGAATTCATCAAGTTTAGCGTAAGCGTCATAATCCGTGACGGTTTCTACCGTGGCGATGACCAAGTCGCCGGCTTCAGGCCACTTGGACGTGCGCTCAGCCATTCATTTCGTCATCCCTTATTCGAGAACGGCTTGCACGTCACCATTAATCTTTGCTCTTCCGCCGGTCGGCTCCGCAAGTGTTTCTCCGCACACGTTGCAGGTTATTTTATTGACGGCGTTGCTGAAGACTAATTGTTCGTTTCCACATTTTGAGCATTTAACTCTGAGGAAAACGCTTCGCGGTTTCGGGATAAGTTTACTCCATTCAGACATAACTTTTCTCTCCATAACTACTGTATATTCAGTTTTCTCAGACGGATACCGTCTTTGTGCCTCATGTAATTGCAAACTTTACATTTAAGGCGCAGGGTTTGCTTTTTCGTTGTTTTCGCAAATTCTCTTTGTAACGGATATTTTTGTCCACCATAGCCTTCTTTTTCTCTTTCATGGTGGCGTTCGCCCTTGGCTAGGGCTCTTCGCTTTCCAGGCTTGTAAAGCGTTACACTGTGTATTTGGTGAACTTTGCATTTTGGACAGTAAGTCTTTACTTCTTTAGGAACATTCACGTTGTTCACTACCAGCTTTGCATAGAAGGAACATACGCATTCTTATACTTTTTCGCCCATCCATAAAAAACATGAAGCACAGCCAAATATTACCCATGGTAGCGCTCAAATTTTCTTTCTGCATCCACTACTTGATACGCCGAACTTTGATAGAGAGGCACATTCTTTTTTAGACCCAACCCAATTTTAAGATTACATACATGTGGGTTTGCGTTAATGCAGGTTTTTCCAAAAAAGGTTGAGCACTCAGATGTAATTGTTAAGCTGTTGCCACTGATAGCTTTCGCTGCGCCGATGGCTCTGTTGTTCATACTTAACCCCGCTGACCCATACCTTCAGGTTAATGCTCAGGCGTCTTTTCAGTTAATGTGGAAGGGCAGAACATTCCAGCTATTTTTCATATGGCTTGTAGCGCTTGAATTTATCCTCAGCTGGGACACCTTCAAACCAAAAATAAGCAGACAAGACGTTGCGAAACTCGCAGTTTTCGCCCTTGCGCTGCTGATTCCTTCGATTTACGTTGTTTCCGAGTATTATCTCGGGCTAAACGGCGCGATAGCAAACTGGTCTCAGAGTGCCGGTGTTGCTTTCTACGGTTCGATGCCGCTATCAGTGGAGTACCTATTTTTTGCGGTTCTATTCTGTCTAATCGTGTTCTTCTATTTCGGAAAAAAAGGCATGACTGGTCTCGCATTGCCCGGAGTATTTGCCGCGTTAGTGGGAGTAATATACACCATCGACAATGTTTTCCCGTACGGAGAATTTACTCCATTTCAAATTTTGGTTCCCACAACGGCTAATCTCGCAGCTAAGACCTTGAACTGGCTCGGATGCATCACTTCGATGACGACGGAGAATGGGATGCCAACCCTGCAAGCCACGGGTCCGTTGGGAACGGCGAAATTCTCAATTGCTTGGCCCTGCGCTGGCATCGAAAGCTTCCTGATTTTCACGGCGGTGGTCTTGGTTTTTCTGCAACAGATGCATATCTCATGGAAGGCTAAGGCAGGATACTTCGCCGTTGGCGTGGTTGTTACCTACTTCATAAATGTACTCAGAATCGTCACCATATTCAACATCGGCATGCAGTACGGCGCCGAATCAAACCAAGTGCAAATGTTCCACTTCTACTATGGCCCACTTTACTCCATAATATGGATCGTGTCGTACCCACTCATCATCTTTGCAACTCAAGGTTTGTGGCGAAAAATAAGAATAGGAAAATCCGATGAAGCTATTAAGAAACCTCAACCGCCACTGCTAAACCCTGCTTAACCAAAACCTTCGCGTTCTCAGCAGGCAGAGAAGCAACATCCTCAACCAGAAACGGACCGTAAGACTTCATGTCGGCACCCATTATCGCTGGAATACTCTTTATGAACCTTAGCGCCACACGCTTATGTGCCTCTTCAACTTCTACTTTGGCTTCGGGTTTTGCCTCAATTTGGTGTGCAGTTTGATCAACAGTTTGATTGATAATGGTCTGGGTGATTTGGCCTTGCAAGAGGTTATTGGTGAATTTTTGGTATGAACTCGCGAAGGCAACGAAGCTCTCACACATCTTGGCTTCTTCAACTGTTAAGAGTTCTGATGGAACTGTGTGTTTTTGGCTGATTGTCTTGAGTAGTTTCTTGTATCTTGCCCAAAGTAACTCTTCAAGCATAAGTCCGACGTTTTTGGCTTCGCAGTCAAGGAGACTTACCTTGACGGATTTTTTGTCGGGAAGCTTGTTTTCTTCTCTTATGAGTTTTAGGTAGTCTGCTATTTTGACGTAGAAGTCACGCGGTAAACCCCCAAGCGAATCCTCGCCAACTTCGCGTCGCCATGCCATGTAAAGTTCGTTATACATTACTCTGCCACCTTCGCCCTTCCCTTGCAAATCAGCATAACCGCCGCTGCAACAGACAAAACTTTGGTCTCGTTTCGATATGGGCCAAACGTTTGCCCGCCCATCTTGAACTCTGGCGCATCAGAGACCAACACTTTTACTTCCCCCTTTTTAAAAGCTACCGCTCCACAGAAAGGGTCAAAATCCTGCAACTCCCTTGCTGGAAACTCCACCTTCTTCAGCCCGGTTTTCCCATGTAAGGTTCCATTCATCCTTATTAAACGGTGAACGTCCGTGGTAACGACGGTGTCAATCTTCGACGACTGCAAATCCTTCGCGTACTCGGCAAGTTTATGCCAAGTCTGAACGCTAACGCCTGGGACACTTTCCCATCTTCCCTGACTGATGCAACGAGTGATGATTGCTTCCCTGTTTTTTAAAATTGCATTGTTGTTTACGCCGATATTTTTGAGGTCTTCTTTAGATGCATGTTCAACAAAATTTTGCATCCCAACTTTGAGCCATTTGTTCCAGCCGAAATTGTGAAGATTAAATTTCTTGGCGCCTCGCTTTCCCCGTTTCTCCTTAACATCTGTATCCAACACGGCTAGACCCAATCCCATTACGTAGTCAACGATTTCTTTTCTAGCCATGGCGTCTAATGATCGTACGGCTTCGTCTTCAACATGCACGTGGTATCCTCTATGTCCCGAAAAAAACACACGTAATTCATCAAGGGAAAAACCGAAATCGTTGCTTAACATATCGACCAGCTTGGCAGTTTCTTCTCTTGCGGATTGTATGCAGAGTTCGCATGGCCAAGTTTTGGTTGAAAATTTTGTTCCTTCGCATGCGGGGCACACTTCGGGAGTTATGCCTCTTCCGCTGAAGCCGCATTTGGCGCAGGTGAATTCATCGTGGATTTTGTTGCAGGAGCTCGGGATGTGGTCTGCGTCTATGTCGAAGACTAAGTCGGCGCCTAACCAGCCTTTTTTATCCATGTCAAAATCCGGGTTTTCATAGTAGGCACAAGAGTGGTAGACGTCGGATGGGACTATGCGGTTGAGAGCGGATCTCAAAGTGTCTAGGCCGTTGAATCGTTTGTGCCTAACCATGAACCGTTCTTTAAACATCAGGTAGCCAAATTCTCTCTGTTCGGGAAAAATCGGGGCTGGAATCACGTTTGAGGGGTCTCGGTAATATTCGCAGAATCTTTGATAAACGAAATCCCTAGAAGCCTCCAAGTCCCCAACCTCAATCTCCGATTTGTATATTGATTATGTTCATGAATTTATTTGTGTACCGCTGAAGAGGAGCTGATTTGAATGTGCACGAACATTTGAAGCATAATCTAACCAAAAGGTGTTAACGGCAGGACTGGGAAGATTTAGTGGAAGTACTGGATAAGCAGCTGGAAATTGGTTCCTGAATACGCTAGCACACCAATCATGAAGCCCAGCCATAAAACGGTTACGTTGAGCTCTTTTTTCTGTTGGGGAATAAGCGTATACACAAAAATGAAGGGAAAATACCAGTTTTGGATGTAAGGCAACAAGAAGCTTGGCAGAAGCAGGAAAAGCGCCGATAGAGAAAGAAGAACGTTTTTGTTGAGCATGTAGATGGCGTAGGAGACAGTGACTCCAAGCGTCAGCAGGACAAAGAACGATTGGTCGACCCATGCGATGTGGGTGTTGGATGAAAAAGCGTTTATACCATTCATGATCAACTGCGGTCCGCCCGACACGAGATAAGGAGCGCTTAAGCAAGCAGTGAAGATGCTTATGAACCCGAGAATCAAGCCCCCGACAACCGCTTTGTTTTTTAGCAGAATGGGCAACTTGGTCTTCTGGACGAGTTTTATCAAGCCGACGACAATTAGAGGGAATAGAAAGATGGCTACTTCATACTTGAAGAACAGTGAAACCATGATAAGCAAGAAGAAGTAGTCGTATCGTTCAGTTATGAACATGTACACGGCGAACAATGCAAACAGAAAAGCTACTGACTCAAACATGCCGTCAGCTGCGTAAGCTACAAGCGTGACATAAATGATGTAGATTCCAAGGAGTTTGAGAATCAAAGTCATGTCTTTCTTCAAGAAAACCTTCAGGAAAAAGTAAACACAAGCGGTGGCAATTACCAAAAATATTGTTATTTCAATTTTGAATAATATGGTTGAGTTGAAGCCATTTTGGATGAGCGTGCCGAAGGGTAAGAACAGCAAAACGCTGCCCAGTGGGTACAGTTGAGGCATTTGCGGCCATGTTACGTATTTGTAGTTTGAGCTGTCGAGGTTTGCTATCTTACTTAACGGTTGGCTGAAGATTGAAAAACCATTTTTGAGAAACAAGCTGGCAACGTAGGAGTCGCGGGCGTTGTCAGTGTACCAGTTTTCAAGGGTTGCAAGCGGACCTGAATTGACTGCAAGAATCAAAAGCCATACAACCAGCCCCAGCAAAAGCGCTGCCAAGAGCCAGCGCCGGGCGTTCTTACTTAAAGACGGAATGACTATTATTTTCGAC